>NZ_NSFW01000013.1:0-212914 GCF_002294905.1 Mesorhizobium sp. WSM4308
TCGCTCATCAGAACAAGTCCCAAGTTGCAATCTCCCGCACCGTCGAAGGCGGAGAGATTGGCAGCGCACAAGCAGGAGCGACATTCCTACTTTGCCAAACCCGGACATTTTAACTTAGCTCCTACATCCGCAAGTCGCATAAGATAGATTATGGAACTTATCTGTTGGCCAGCATCTGGAAATTGCCGTTGATTTTCATGGATTTGGCTCGATCGGGGCGTGTTGCCTTGAGCTAACGGCCGACGCTGCGCGAATGATGATAGCAAAGCGTGGAGATCGAACTGGCCGATTGAAGTGTTCGTGCATGACGGGCTATGAACGGATGTGAACGCTGCTGATATTCGCCCCAAAACGCAGAGCACCTTCATCAGAGCCCGTTCGTATCACGCTGATTCAAAGGGAATTTCGATCACCATGCCGTCATAGGCCGGGGTGACGTTGGCCGGCAGTTCGCCCTTGACCGTGGCATAGTCGAGCGGCACGTGCATGTGGGTCAGTACGGCCTTCCTCGGTGTCAGCTTTTCGATCCAGCCGAGCGCCTGGCCGAGCGACAGATGGCTGGGATGGGGGTTGTACTGCAACGCGTCGATGACCAGCATCTCCAGGCCGCGCAGCCGCTCGGCGGTGGCGTCGGGAAAGTCGCTGATATCAGGGCAATAGGCCAGCCCTCCAATGCGGAAGCCGAGCGAGATGATGTCGCCATGAATCTGCGGCAGCGGTTCGAGGGCGAGGGCACCCCCCTCGCCTTCGATCATGACAGGCATTGCGTGGTCGATGATATGCGCCCGCACGATCGGCGGATAAGAACTGCCCGGCGGCGTCTCGAAGCAATAGCCGAACGCCTGCCGCAGGCGCAGCATCGTCGGCTGGTCGGCATGGATGTCGATCAGGTGGCGCTGCTCGAGCACATAGCCGCGCAGATCGTCGATGCCGTGAATATGGTCGGCATGTGGGTGCGTGTAGACGACCGCGTCGATGCGTTTGACCGACGCAAGCAGCATCTGCTCGCGGAAATCCGGCCCGGTGTCGATGACCACGGTGGTACGGCCGCCATTGGCCGCAATCCGTTCGACCAGCGCTGCCGTGCGCATGCGCCGGTTCCTCGGATTGGTCGAGTCGCAATTGCCCCAGTCGCCGGTGATGCGCGGCGTACCTGGCGACGAGCCGCAGCCCAGAATGGTGAGGCGCAGCCGGTCGGTCATCGCTCAGGCGCTCAGCTCAGCAGGTCGCGGCATCTTGCCGAACAGGCGGAAGAAATTGTTCGTTGTCAGATCCGCGATTTCAGCTTCGCTGACACCAATCGTCTCCGCCAGCACCTTGGCGGTGTGCGCGACATAGGCAGGCTCGTTGCGCTTGCCGCGAAACGGGATCGGCGCCAGATAGGGTGCGTCGGTTTCGACGAGCAGGCGGTCATGCGGCACGCCGGCGGCGATGACGCGCAGTTCGGCAGAGTTCTTGAAGGTCAGTATGCCCGAGAACGACACGTAGCCGCCGAGCGAGACGCCCACCTCGGCCAGCCGGCGTCCGGAGGAGAAACAATGCAGGATGAAGGGGAAGGTGCCCTTCCCTGTTTCGTCCTCTAGAATGGCTGCCATGTCGTCATCGGCATCGCGCGAATGGATGACGAGAGGCAGGCCGGTCTCGCGAGCGGCGGCAATGTGATTGCGAAAGCCCTGCGCCTGCGCATCGCGCGGCGCCTTGTCGTAGAAATAATCCAACCCCGCTTCGCCGATTGCCACCACCTTCGGGTGTGCCGACAGGCGGATCAGCTCCGCCGCCGTCACGTCCAACTCTTCCTCCGCATTGTGCGGATGGGTGCCGACCGAGCAATAGACATCGTCGAAAGTCTCCGCGATTTCAAGTATTTGCTGAAACCGCTTCACACGGGTTGAGATCGTTACCATACGGCCAATTCCGGCCGCCTTGGCGCGGGCGACAATGGCCGCCCGCTCCTCGGCGAAATCTGGAAAATCCAGATGGCAGTGGCTGTCGACAAGCATCAGGCGTTCGTGCCCGGCTGTTCGACGTAACGTGGAAACACGCCTTCCGGCACCGGCAAGGCAGTGCCCGGCACCAGCGCATGGTCGGCGTGGACATGCGCGAAATCACGTTTGTCCGCGGGCACCGCCAGCAGGTCGAGCAGCTTCGCTGCCGATCCAGGGATAAAGGGCTGGCACAGCACCGCCACGCGCCGCACCAGTTCGGCGGTCGTCCACAGCACCGTTTCCATGCGTTCCGGATCGGTTTTCTTCAGCGCCCATGGTGCCTGTCCTGCGAAGTATCGATCGGCTTCCGCCACCACATCGAAGATCGCCGCCAGTGCCAAATGAATGCCTTGCCCGGCCATGGCTTTGCGCGCGGTGGCGAGAGCGGTCACCGCCTGATCCAGGATCGCGCTGTCGGCTTCCGTCAAATCGCCGCGCTTCGGCACCACGCCGCCGCAGTTCTTGGCGATCATCGACAGCGACCGCTGCGCCAGATTGCCGAGGCCATTGGCAAGATCGGCGTTGGTGCGGTTGACGATCGCTTCATGGCTGTAGCTGCCATCCTGGCCGAACGGCACCTCGCGCAGGAAGAAGTAGCGCACCTGGTCGAGACCGTAATGCTCGATCATGGTGAACGGGTCGATGACGTTGCCGACCGATTTCGACATCTTCTCGCCGCGGTTGAACAGGAAGCCGTGGCCGAAAACCCGCTTCGGCAGCGGGATGCCGGCCGACATCAGGAAGGCTGGCCAGTAAACCGCATGGAAACGCACAATGTCCTTGCCGATGATGTGCGCATCGGCCGGCCACAAGCGCCATTTCTCATCGTTTTCATCGGGATAGCCAACACCGGTGATGTAATTGGTCAATGCGTCGACCCAGACATACATCACATGCTTGTCGTCGCCCGGCACAGGCACGCCCCAGTCGAAGGTCGTGCGCGAGATCGACAGATCCTTCAGTCCCGATTTGACGAAACTCATCACCTCGTTGCGGCGCTCGGCCGGGCCGATGAAGTCCGGCTGGCTTTCATAAAGCGCAATGAGCTTGTCCTGGTAGGCCGAGAGGCGGAAGAAATAACTCTCTTCCTCGACCCATTCGACCGGCGTTCCCTGCGGTCCGTAGCGGACATTGTCGGGACGGACCTCCGTCTCCTCCTCGCCGTAATAGGCTTCGTCGCGCACCGAGTACCAGCCGGCATAGCCGCCCTTGTAGATGTCGCCATTGGCGTCCATCGCCTTCCAGATCGCCTGCGAGGAGGCATAGTGCCGCTCTTCCGTGGTGCGGATGAAATCGTCGTTGGAGGCGTTGAGCGCGGTCGCCATGCGCTTGAAATCGGCCGCGTTGCGATCGGCCAGCGCGCGCGCCGAAATGCCTTCGCGCTTCGCCGTCTGCAGCATCTTGATGCCGTGCTCATCGGTACCGGTGAGGAAGAAGACCTGCTTGCCGTCGAGGCGCTGGAAGCGCGCAAGCGCGTCGGTGGCGATCAGCTCGTAGGCATGTCCGATATGCGGCTTGCCGTTTGGATAGGAAATCGCGGTCGTGATGTAGAATGTGTCGCGTGACATGAATGAACCGTCATGAATGTCTGAATGGAAGCCGTGGCGGTGGATATCGCATCGGAATGGCGATTGCCATCCCGGTGGAGGCCGTCACATTCGCATCGCAGAATTCAGGCGGTCGATCATGATCAAGGCGTGCTGCTTTTTGTCGAGATTGTAGGTGTCGGTCTCAGATATAGCGTCCAGCGCCTCATGCCAAGTGTCCGACAGCGTTTTCGCCCTTGCGAGGTCGCCTGCGAGCGCGGCCTGGCTTGCAGCATCCGACAAAAGGTCGAGCGCCCGGCGGTTGAAGATATCGAACTGGATCGCCTGGTCGCGGCCGGCGACGGCTTCGGCGAGCCGATAGGCGCCGCCGATGTCGTTTTTTCCCTTCGCAACCAGCGCGTCGAGCGTCGAGGCGATCTCCAACCCGCCATATTGCGTCAAAAGGATCGCGCTGCGGGCGCTGCCCCCTGCCCGCTCGACCAGTGCTGCCCGCGCGGCCGGATCGTCCGGCGGCGGCGGCTCGGCTGTTTCCAGCACCGCCATCAACTCGTCGGCGTCGAGCGGTGTCAGGCGTATCACCTGGCAGCGTGAGCGGATCGTCGGCAGCAGGCTGCCCGGCGCATGGACGATGAGAATGAACAGCGTTCGCGCCGGCGGCTCCTCAAGATTCTTCAGCAAGGCATTGGCGGCGTTGGCATTCATGTCGTCGGCCGGATCGACGATGACGACCCGGTAGCTGCCGTCATGCGAGGTCATCGACAGGAAGCGGCTGACCCGGCGGATCTCGTCGACGGTGACGACCGTCTTGAAGCTCTTGGTCTTGTCGTTCATCGGCCGGGTCAGATGCAGCACGCCCGGATGCGCCCCGGTCGCGATCTGGCGAAACAGCGGTGAGGCCGGATCGGGACTGGCAAGGCTTTCCGGCGCCTGCCCGAAGGCCGGGTGCTTCAAGAGATGGTGCGCCAGGTGGAAGGCCATCGTCGCCTTGCCGATGCCGACCGGTCCGGCGAAGATCAGCGCATGCGGCAGCTTTCCCGATCGATAGGCGGCGGCGAGCATTTCCGCTGCCTGCCTGTGCCCGACCAGACGGGGCGTTTCGGAGGGTTCGGGAACGCCGTCCAGCGTATCATGCTGTTCCGGCGCGATGCGTTCGAAGATCATACGGGTGCTGCCTGCCTGTTGCGCGCGGGCGCCCTCGCCTCCAGCGCCGCGAAGACGGCCGCGGTGACGACGTCCTCCACCGTATTGGGATCGGCGGAAGCATCGACGACGATGCAGCGTTCCGGCTCGGCAGCGGCGATCGCCAGAAAGGCCTCGCGGCGGGCCTGATGAATGGCCAGCGTCTCCTTTTCGAAGCGGTCGGCGTCGGCGTCGCTGCCGCGTCGCAGCGTCGCGCGCCTGAGGCCCTCGGCTGGATCGATATCGAAGATCAGCGTCATATCGGGCATCATGCCATTGATGGCGACCTGTTCCAGCGTGGCCATGAACGCCGAGTCGATCCCGCCGGTGACGCCCTGGTAGACGCGCGAGGAATCAAGGAAACGGTCGCAAAGCACGATGGAGCCGCGCTCGACCGCCGGCCGGATGACCTGCTCGACATGGTCGGAGCGCGCGGCGGCGAAGAGCAGCGCCTCCATCTTCGGTCCGAATGGCTCGGCGGCACCCGAAAGCAGCACATGCCGGACCGCTTCGGCACCCGGCGAGCCGCCCGGTTCGCGCGTCAGCAGGACATCATACTTCTTGGCGCGCATCTTTCTCGCCAGCCGCTCGATCTGCGTCGACTTGCCTGCGCCCTCGCCGCCTTCGAAGGTGATGAAAAATCCGCGCGCCAATCGAAAGGGCCTTTGTCCAGGTGGATTGTTGCGCTCTAGATAGTCCGCGTTCGGGAAAACGTCCATGCCATCGGTGCTATCGCAGCCAGCCGATCGCCAGTTCCTTGACGGCATCGAGCGCGCGCTGCGGCAAAGTGCCGACGCCGATCGATTCAGCAGCGAAAAGCGGCGTCTCCTGGCTCAGCGTGTCGCCGATCCAGACGCGCAGCGCCCCCACCGGCTGGCCCTCCTCCACGGGCGCCGCAACCGGCCCGGTGTAGACGATCCTGGCCGTCAGCTTGTCGCGGTTGGTGATCGGCAGGAAGATGTCGATCGGCCCTTTTGCCTTCAGCGTCACGCCGGATTTCGCACCGCCGAAAACCTGGGCCTCGCCGACGACCTCGTCCTTGGCGAAGATCTCCGTCTTCTCGAAGGAGCGCGCGCCCCAGTCGAGCAGCTTGCGCGCCTCCTCGGCACGCTCCTTGTCGTTGGCCAACCCGCTCATCGCCATGATCACCCGCGTGCCGTTGTAGCCGACCGAAGCGACAATACCGAAGCCCGAGACCTCGCTCGCGCCGACAGCCAGACCGTCGGCCCCGATGTCCATTGCCAGCAACGGATTGCGGTTCCTCTGCGAGATCTTGTTCCAGGTGAAATCCTTCAGCCCGTAGTAGCGATAGAAATCCGGATAATCGCGCCACAAATGCAGCGCCAACTGCGCCAGCTCGCGCACCGTCGTCTGCTGGCCGTCGGCCGGCAGGCCGGTCGAATTGACGAAGGTCGATGTCTTGAGCCCGATCTGGCGGGCGCGCTCGGTCATTTGCGCGGCAAAATTGTCCTCGGAGCCGGCCATGCCTTCGGCGATGACAATGCAGCCGTCATTGGCCGCCTGCACCGTCACGCCCTGGATCAGGTCTTCGAGCCGGATCGCGGATTTGAGCTTGGCAAACATCGTCGACGTGCCCGATGGCGCGCCGCCCTTGCGCCAGGCGTTTTCGCTGACCACGAACGTGTCGTCGAGCTTGAGGCGCCCGGACTTGATGGCGTTGAAAACCACCTCCATGGTCATCAGCTTGGCCATCGAGGCCGGCGGGATCGGCTTGTCGGCGTCTTTCGAGAACAGCACCGTGCCGGTGTCGGCATCGATCATGAAGGCTTGTGTGGCCTTGGTCTCGAAAAGCTGCGCTTGGGCTGGTGCGAGGCAAAGCAGCAGTAAGGCCAGTCCCAGAAAGCCGGCAAATGGCGGAAAGGCGCGCAACTGCATGAAATCTCGACCCGTTTGCCGGTTTTGGCACAGCCAAGCTATCAGGGTTTTTTCCGCCGGATCAACCGCCCGGGCAAAATAGATCAGTTGCGCACAGCCAGCGCATCGGGTGCGCCGTGCGACCATGCCGCCTGCAGCAATTCGTCCAGGCCGCCATGGCCGTTCGGATAGAGATTGACCGCGTACCAGTCATTGCCGTCGAGGTCGGAACGCTGGATTTCCGTTCGGCCGAAGGGCTGAAGTGCCGTTGCCACGCGCTTGGCTTCGGTGGCGTCGTCGAACGTGCCGGCGGCGACATAGTCGGCGCTGGACGGTGACGCCTGCGGATTGGACTTTTGCCACGACCGCAGGATATCGGCGGGTGACATGCCGCTATCATCCAGCGCGGCAAAGACGTCGGCGCGCTGCACGCGTTCATCCGCATAGGACAGCGAGGCCACCGCGAACGGCGACTGCGGCGGCAGGCCGATCTCCGGACGCTCCGGCACGATCGGTCCGAAATCGGGCAGCGCCAGGTCGCCGAAAGCCGGCGCCTGCGCCGACAAAGACGGTTGCGCGGCCTCGCTTGAATCCGTCAGCTGACCGGGGAACGGCACGGCGGCCGCGCCCACCGGCAGGCTTGGCGACGGTCCGTTCATGGCCACCATGACGCCGGTCGGCAGGCCATCCGACGGATCCGGAATCCTGTTGCCGGGATGATAGGAGGCCATCAGATATTGGTCGTCATTGCCATCGAGCGGCGCGCGACCGACATATTCGACCTTGACCTTCGCCGTGCCCACCTTGTCGTAATCGAGCATCTGCGCCGCGCGCTCCGAGACGTCGATGATGCGGCCCTCATGATACGGTCCGCGGTCGTTGACGCGCACGATGACCGAACTGCCGGTTTCGAGGTTGGTGACACGGGCGTAACTGGGCAGCGGCATGGTCGGATGCGCGGCCGTCAGATGCGTCATGTCGTAGACTTCGCCATTGGCGGTCAGTCGGCCATGGAAGGCGTCGCCATACCACGAGGCCAGGCCGACCTTGGCGTAGTGCCGATCTTCCTTGGGATAGTACCACTTGCCGCGCACCTGGTAAGGTTTGCCGAGTTGGTCGCGACCACCGCCGCGCCGCATGAAGCCAGCGCGCGGGCTCGCCTTCACGCCATATTCGGTTTCGGCGAAATATTCCTTGGAGCGATGCTTGGAATTGACCATCGCCTTCGGCTCGGGCTGCGACGCGCAAGCCGCCAGCAAGGCAGCCGACGCAGCCAACAGCGTAAGCGTGGAAGCGCGACGAAGACGCGGGCGCGTCGTAGCCTGCATTATCCTGAAATCCCCTACAGTCTCAATCAAGACGCCGTCGCATGAACAGCAGAGGAGGCAAAGCACTCGCTCGACAATACCAACGGCACCCTGAACCCCGATCCTTTGTGCACAGGAATTGTTTATCACGGTATTAATTGATTGTGGCCGGAACCGGGCAAGATTGTGGCGCTTCCCTGCTGCATGGTTCAGTGAAGGAACAGGCGCGGCCACGCATGCCGGTTGACAGGCCTTTGCCGGGCACACTAGAGCAGTCGCATGTGACTGATGTCACTGGAGGGATGGCCGAGCGGTTTAAGGCACCGGTCTTGAAAACCGGCGTGGGCGCAAGTTCACCGTGGGTTCGAATCCCACTCCCTCCGCCACAATATCAATAAAAACAAATGGTTAGGGTTATGGGATGGGCCTTGCCGTAACTTTTGCCCCAATCCCCTACATAAAAAGCCGGGAAGCCGAGCCGGCGGGCTAAGAGTTCGCCCCCGTTTCGATCCACGCTGACCTCGACTTCGGTGGACCAATGATCTGTGATTGACGGTAACCCTTCCGCAGCGTTAACTTCTTATTAGCTTTTGCTAAAAGAGGGGCATCTAATGAAAACCGCTATTCTTTGCGCGGCAATTGTGCTTGCCGCGTCGAGCGCCGCCATGGCGCACGACAAGAAGGCAAAGGTCATTGCCGACGCGTGTGCCGGCCTTTCGATCAAGGCTGCAGTTGCCGCGAAATTGGACTGTGCGGCAACCGGTACGGCCATTTCACCACAGGCCGATTCAAGTAGTCCTAAGCCGCACCTTGGGTACGATACCAACCCTTGGACTCCCTCATTCGGACTCTAGGCGCTCCATAACGCGGAAGGCCCGTAACTGTTAGGCAGCGGGCTACTGTGGGTCTGCATCGGCCACTCCCGTGCCGCGTAGGCGGATATGACTTCCTCCCGGCTCATCGTGTGGCCTCAGCCACCTCCTCGCTATCGACTGACTTCCGTGTGCGGCGCAAAGAAGCAGCGGATGGTCATATTCGGGGAAGACGTGCAGATGTGATATTGGTTGTCTTCGCTCTCTAGGACGCGGTTCTTGGGGATGAAGTATCGACTCTTGGACCCGTGCGGATATTGAAATCGCCGCCCGGTAGCGGCTCCACATAGCGCGAGCTAATGACCCTACAATCCTTCTTGTCGTCGCAGCATTCATATCCGGTGACCGGATCATGGTAGCCGGTATACCAGTTGTGAGCGACAACGAGTGCGATCAAAAAGAGCCTCATGTGTCAGAAAATCTTGCGCCTCCAGTCGAATATTAGCAAGTTCTTGGCGTGTAGATCAGGCCGACAGCGCGGCCCGCAGAAACGCTCGCTGGCCGGACTACTAGCGGCCCAGCGGCCAAAGGCTCCGTCCTACACCGGCGAAGCATCCCTCCCACCGCCGAAGCCTCTGCCACGCTCTGTTGCTTGCCGAGGAACAGTTCCACCCCTCGCGAGTTTCTAATGCAGGCGGACGCGCAACGATTTAAAGGCGGCCATTGCATGCAACAGATCGACGACACCAAAAAGCCGGTTGAGTTCGATGAACGGGAGCGGCAAAGCCTCATCCGCATTAAGGAAACTCAGGAACTCATCGAGCGGAACCGTAGGCTTATAGAGCGGTCGCGTGAAATCCTTTCGAGGGCTAATAAACGGGCTTGAGAGAGCCAGCGCCTAGATGCTTTACGCGCCCAGGTTTTTCCTGTGGTTGCAATCGTGGCAGCCCGCGCGGCCGCTGGCCAACGTTCGGCATGACCTTAGTTGGTCGGCCCGCGTCAAATGGCGCCTGCATCACGTTGGCGGGGGTGATGCGGGCCGAGCCAAGACCGCACGGATCCAGGCGCTGATCCGCGAACTGGTCGGGCGTTCGATCCAGCCGTTGGGGCGACACCATAATGTCGGTTTGCCGGGCGGCCTATCCACGGCGATGAGCGCGTGCGGCGACGACAGGCCCGTGCAATGCCAGGCGATTGCTCAATCCGACGGCTGGGTACGCTCCGCGATGGCGAATGCCTGAAGGTTCTTGGCCTTGCCGATGTCCTGATCCGCATTTGCGATGATCGAAAAGAAGGCCGCTCTGGCGATGTCCGTCTTCGAGGCCTTGGGGTGCGCTTTTTGGGCTGCCTTGACAAGCTGTTTGGGAGACATGTCGGGCGTGACGATCCTCATGAGGGTGTCGCCGATCGCGCTCATTTCACTTGCGTCCATGACGGGGTGTCCTGTGCTGACCGTAGACCACGATAGCAAGGATAATTCGCGACTGCCAAGATGGTAGCTGAAATAGAAAACCCCACCGGCAGGGAACCGGAGGGGTTAGTCCTGGGAGGACGCACGGCACGCGCTGCGTTCGCCGACCGCGCCTTATCTTCATATCGCCCGGTTGCGACACCGATGTGACACTCTGGTCAGACGCCGGCATCAAGCCTTTGGAAAGGAGAAATGTGGTTCTGTTCGGAAGCTGAGGCGCGTGCGGTGCTGGCCAGGCTAGGCAATAGAGGCGAGCGAATGGATATATTTGGCATCAAGGGGCTGTTGATCTGCGCGCTGATCTTCATTCCGTTCGAACATCTGTTTCACGAACGGCCCCAGAAGGTCCTGCGCAAGGGCCTGGGTGTCGATCTGATCTATATGCTGTTCAATGGCCTCATCGTAAAATTGGTCATCGTTCTGATCGCGGCCAACACACTCGAAGCCGCTGCGATCCTCGTTCCGCAATCAATCACGCAGACCGTTGGCGGCCAGCCCGTCTGGCTGCAGGTTCCCGAAATCATCGTGATCACCGATATCGGCGTCTACTGGGCACACCGGGCTTTCCACACGATCCCGGCGCTTTGGAAATTCCATGCGGTACACCACGGCATTGAGGAACTGGATTGGCTCGGCGCTTTTCACTCCCACCCGGTCGATGCCATCCTCACAAAGGCATTGTCGCTGACGCCGATCTTTTTCCTCGGCTTCTCCGAAGCCTCGATCGCCGTCTTTTCGGTCATCTACTTCTGGCACACGCTGCTCGTTCATTCGAACGTGCGGATTCCGTTCGGTCCCTTGAAGTGGCTGATCGCCAGCCCGCAGTTCCATCGCTGGCACCATGCCAACCAGCGCGAGGCCTATGACAAGAACTTCGCCGGGCAATTGCCTGTCCTCGACATGGTGTTCGGCACCTACAATGCCACTGGCGACAAGGTGCCGGAAAAATACGGCGTCGATGATCCGATCCCCTCCAGCTATTTCGGGCAGGTCAGCTATCCGCTCCTGCCGGACGAGAAGCGATCGAACCGTCCAGTGCCGAGCACCGAAGCCTGACGGCTGACACCGACACGCAGGTCTTTCGCCGCTCGAAACCGGCGGTGTCGCCAGGTGGCAGCAGACGTTGCGTCGCGGGTTGGCTTTGGCTGATACCGGCAATAATTGTGGGTCCTGCGCGTTCGCCTCGAGGCATTCCCGGCATGGACCATCACGATGACGATCTCAGGAAATTCGAAGCGCATGGCGCGACGCCCCTGCCGGCCGCAAGGGACGAAGGCCGGGTGGCACATGATGGCGCCGAAATCTGGTACGCCACGTTTGGCGCCGGCCTCCCCGTGATCCTGCTGCATGGCGGCCTCGGTCACAGCGGCAATTGGGGATTTCAGGTCCCCGCGCTGGTCAAGGCCGGCTATCGGGTCGTGGTGATCGACAGCCGTGGCCATGGGCGCAGCAGCCGCGACGAGCGGCCGTACAAATATGAACTGATGGCTTCCGATGTCCTGGCCGTGATGGACAGGCTGCACTTGAAAAAGGCGGCTATGGTGGGTTGGAGCGATGGCGCCTGCGTTGCCCTGATCCTCGGCATGAAAGCCGCCGACCGCATCACCGGCGTGTTCTTCTTCGGCTGCAACATGGATCCGAGCGGCACCAGGGAATTCGAGCCCAGTCCGGTCATCGATCGCTGTTTCAGCCGGCATGCCAGGGACTATGCCGAATTGTCGGCGACCCCGGACCAGTTCGACGCATTCGTCGAAGCCGTCGGCCTGATGATGAAGTCCGAACCCAATTACACCGCCGCCGACCTGGCGCGGACGCGCGTGCCCGTGGCGATCGTTCAAAGCGAGCATGACGAGTTCATCAGACACGAGCACGCGAGCTATCTGGCCCGCAGCATCCCGGCATCGCAATTGATAATCCTGCCCGACGTCAGCCATTTCGCACCGCTGCAACTGCCCGGGCAGTTCAACAGCGTGCTGCTGGCCTTCCTCGAAAAAATGCATTCTTGAGAGCTCGGTGCGCAGCGCGCGCCGATGCCGGAAGGCTTTTTTTGTCGAATCGGCTAAGCCTTGCGGCATGAACGAGACCTCACTCTATGCGCCGGTGAAGCGGTTCCTCGAAAGCCTCGACTTCGTCGTGAAGGGCGAGATCGGCGGCTGCGACATCGTCGCGCTGCGCGACGGTGAGCCGCCAATCGTCGTCATCTGCGAGTTGAAGCTGCAATTCAATCTGGAATTGGTGCTGCAGGGCGTCGACCGTGCGGCCGCTTGCGACGAAGTCTGGCTGGCGGCGCGCATGTCGGCCCGGGGCAAGGGACGTGAAAGCGACGCCCGGTTCCGCAACCTCTGCCGCCGGCTTGGCTTCGGCGTGCTTGGCGTGACAGCCAACGACAAGGTCGAGGTGCTTGTCAGTCCCGCCGCGCCGGAGCCGCGCAGGAATGCACGGCGACGCTCACGCCTTGTCGACGAGCACCAGCGCCGCCGCGGCGATCCTGTCGCCGGTGGAGGATCGCGCAATCCGATCATGACCGCCTATCGCCAGAGTGCCCTCACCTGTGCGGCCGCGATGGCGGACGGACCCAAACGACCACGCGATCTGAAGGCCTTGACGCCGATCGCGCCGAAAATCCTGCAGCACAATGTCTATGGCTGGTTCGCGCGCGTCGATCGCGGCGTCTACGACCTCACCGACGCCGGCCGCGCCTCGTTGATCCGTTGGCCGCAGGCCTCGGACAGTTCGGCGGGATGACCGTGAACGTGCTCTAGCCGTCATCCAGTTCGCGCAGGATTTGCCGATCAAACGGACGTTCCGATCAACTTTCTGACAGGGAGGCATGATGACGGTACGCATTCAGGGCATGCGAAATCTTGGACCGGCGACGGCGCGGATGTTGGCGGAAATCGACATTATCGACGATGAGGATTTGCGCCATCTTGGCTCGGTCGAAGCCTATCGTCGCCTAAAGTTTCGATTTGGCCGACATGTGACGATCCTCGCGCTCTATGCGATGGAAGCTGCATTATCCGATTGCGATTGGCGGGATCTCAAACCGGACACAAAGGCGTTTCTCCGACAACAGGTTGGCGCGGCCAAGTCTTAGAGGACGGCGCTCCAAACGTTCACCAGGAATTCGGTCCGACGACGAAACACGACACGGGATTTTGAACGCGAGGGCCGCCTGAACACGGGAACCTGCCGGGTCCTTTGGTTGATTTTTCAGACAAAACATGCTGCTAGTCCCGCCCATGAAGACACTCTGCATGATGGCCATTGCGTCCCTGACGCTGACTTTCCCGGCCAGCGCGATGGACAATGCTTTGCGTGCCGGGCTGATGAAACTTGACCCGCAAACACGCCTCGAACAGCGGTGCGATGCCGAAGTCCTGGACCGGATCACCCACGATGATCGCAAGTTCAAGGCCGACCGGGTCGTCGCCTACGCCTTTGCGACGCCCGAGATGAGCGCCGATGCGATCAGGAGTCCGGGTGCGGCATTCCGCAGCAAAGGACAGTGGTACCGACTGAAATTCAAATGCCAGACCGGGCCGGACCATATGGAAGTCCTGCAGCTGCGCTACCGGATCGGCGACGAAATTCCGGAAGCCGACTGGGCGAAGTACAATCTCTACGATTAGTTTTTCGCGGGCTTGCGTAGGCTTTGGCTCACGTGCCGGCAGCGGCTAAGAATCCCCTGTAATACCCCTGCCACGAAAGTGGTTTTCCAGTGGTGTCCGTCGCGGCGTCTTGACGCCAGCGGACCATGCCTTTAGGCCCGTCTGGACAATCGACAACGAACACTCGGCGAAGGGCTTCCCGGTCGATGGAAATATTTACCGCCGCGGGCATATCGGCTCTTTTTCAAGTCATCGCTATCGACCTTGCACTTGCGGGCGACAATGCCATCGTCATCGGCCTCGCGGCGGCCGGCCTGCCCGCCGCCCAGCGCAAGCGCGCCATTTTGGTCGGCATCGCGGCGGCCACCGTGCTTCGCATTTTCTTCGCCCTGATCACGCAATGGCTGCTGACCATCGGCCCGATGCTGCTGATCGCCGGCGGCCTGCTTTTGCTGTGGGTCTGCTGGAAGATGTGGCGCGAATTGCGCGTCAGCCAGGATGAGGAGCGCGACGCGACCGAAGCGCTGTCGAATGGCGATTTCGACAAGGACGGCGTCATCGGCGGCAAGGGATCCGGCAAGACCTTCTCACAGGCCGCCTGGCAGATCGTCATTGCCGACGTGTCGATGTCGCTCGACAATGTCCTGGCCGTGGCCGGCGCGGCCATGAACCATCCGACGGTGCTGATCATCGGACTGGCCCTGTCGATCGCCTTGATGGGCTTTGCCGCGTCGTTCGTCGCGCGCCTGCTGCACAAATACCGTTGGATTGCCTATGTCGGCCTGGCAATCATCCTCTATGTCGCGGTCAAGATGCTGCTTGACGGGGCCGTGCAGCAATTCCCCGAGCACTTCGCCTTCCTGGCGCCTTGGTTCGGATCCGGGGGCCACTGAGCCATCCGATGGCGCGGACCAGCCCGTCGGCCGGTTTGCTTGATTGCGCAACCCATGCTATTGCGCCGCGCGTATTGGCTCCTGCCATGCGCCATAGACCGACATTTACAGCGATTTGAGGCCGGACCAGCGTTTCGGCCCGTGCCCCCATTGGAAGCTTGCCTATGTCCGCCCCTCGCGTCAGTTTCGTTAGCCTTGGATGTCCGAAGGCGCTCGTGGATTCCGAGCGCATCATCACGCGCCTGCGCGCCGAAGGCTATGAGATCGCCCGCAAGCATGACGGCGCCGATCTCGTCGTGGTCAACACTTGCGGTTTCCTCGATTCCGCCCGCGACGAGTCGCTCAACGCCATCGGCTCCGCGCTTTCGGAAAACGGGAGGGTCATCGTCACCGGCTGCCTCGGCGCCGAGCCGGAGGTGATCCGCGAAAAGCATCCCAATGTGCTGGCGATCACCGGGCCGCAGGCCTATGAGAGCGTCATGGCAGCCGTGCATGAGGCAGCCCCGCCCTCGCATGATCCGTATATCGACCTGCTGCCGCCGCAGGGCGTCAAGCTGACGCCGCGCCACTACGCCTACCTGAAGATCTCGGAAGGCTGCAACAACCGCTGCACCTTCTGCATCATTCCCGCCCTGCGTGGCGATCTCGTTTCGCGCCCGGCCGCCGATGTGCTGCGCGAAGCCGAAAAACTGGCCAAGGCAGGCGTCAAGGAACTCCTCGTCATCTCGCAGGACACCAGCGCCTACGGCATCGACATCAAGTACCAGACGTCGATGTTCGGCGACCGCGAAGTGCGCGCGAAATTCCTCGATCTCTCCGAGGAGTTGGGCAAGCTCGGCATCTGGGTGCGCATGCACTATGTCTACCCCTACCCGCATGTCGCCGACGTCATCCCGCTGATGGCCGAAGGAAAAATCCTTCCCTATCTGGATATCCCGTTCCAGCATGCCTCGCCGCAAGTGCTGAAAAACATGCGCCGTCCGGCACATGGCGAAAAGACGCTGGAGCGCATTCGCGGCTGGCGTGACGTGTGCCCGGATCTCGCTATCCGCTCGACCTTCATCGTCGGCTTCCCCGGCGAGACGGATGAGGATTTCGAGATGCTGCTCGACTGGCTGGACGAGGCCAAGATCGACCGCGCCGGCTGCTTCAAATACGAACCGGTCAAGGGCGCCCGATCCAACGACCTCGGCCTCGAACAGGTACCGCAGGACGTCAAGGAAGCACGCTGGCACCGCTTCATGCAGCGTCAGCAGAAAATTTCGGCGACGCAGTTGGCCAGGAAGGTCGGCAAGCGCCTACCGGTACTGATCGACGAAGCCCATGGCAATTCGGCGAAGGGCCGCACCAAATACGACGCGCCCGAGATCGATGGCTCGGTCCATATCCAGTCGCGCCGCCCGATGCGTGCCGGTGACATCGTCACCGTCAAGATCGAGCGCGCCGACGCCTACGACCTCTACGGTTCGGCCGTCTGAGCGTTCCGTCACTTTCTCCCGGCAAATGAAAAGGGCGCCTCGCGGCGCCCTTTCCTGTTCGAAATGTGATGCGCCGCTTACTGCGGCAGCTTGTCGTCGACGCCCTTCACGTAAAAATTCATGCCGAGCAGTGTGCCGTCATCGGCGACTTCACCGTCCTTGAGCCACGGTGTACCGTCCTGCTTGGCGATCGGTCCGGTGAAGGGGTTCCAGCCGCCGGCGATCTTCTTCTCGGTTGCCTCGGCCATCGCCTTCACGTCGTCGGGCATGTTGGTGTAGGGCGCGAGCTTGACCGCGCCGTCCTTGATGCCGAGCCACACATTGTCCGGCTTCCAGGTGCCATCGATGGCTGCCTGCACGCGGCTGATGTAGTACGGACCCCATTCGTCGGTCAGCGAGGTCAGCTGCGCGTTCGGCGCGAACTTGATCATGTCGGACGACTGGCCAAAGCCATGCAGCTTGCGCTCCTCGGCGACCTGCAGGGCGGCGGTCGAATCGGTATGCTGGACGATGATGTCGGCACCTTGATCGAACAGCGCCTTGGCGGCGTCGGCTTCCTTGCCCGGATCGAACCACGAATTGACCCAGACGATCTTGGCCTTGAAGTTCGGGTTGATCGACTGCGCGCCGAGCATGAAGGAGTTGATGCCCATCACCACTTCGGGAATCGGGAAGGAGACGATGTAGCCGGCAACGCCGGACTTCGATTCCTTGGCGGCGATCTGGCCGAGCACATAACGGCCTTCGTAGAAGCGTGCGTTGTAGATGCCGAGATTGTCACCGGTCTTGTAGCCGGTGGCGTGCTCGAACATCACTTTCGGAAACTTCTTGGCGACCTTCACCTCGGCATCCATGAAGCCGAAAGAGGTGCCGAAGATCAGCTTGCAGCCTTCGCGCGCCAGACGCTCGAAAGCACGGTCGGCATCGGGACCTTCGGAGACGTTCTCCAGATAGGCGGTCTCGACCTTGTCGCCGAGCGCCTTCTCGACTTCGAGCCGGCCCTGGTCGTGCTGGTAGGAGTAGCCGAAATCGCCGATCGGGCCGGTATAGACCCAGCAGGCCTTCAACTTTTCGGCAGCCTCCGCGGACGCGGCCAGCGACAGTGCCGCTGTCGTCGTCATCAGGGCAATAAGCAGTTTTTTCATCGTGTTACCTCTCTGTGTTAAGCCTTGGAGCTTCCCGTCTTTTTGTTTTTGTCAACGATCCGGAACGAATGGCTGCCCCAGGGATGCCGGCGTGTTCATCATCGTCAGACGCTTGTTGCGCGAGATTAGAACGAGAACCACGACGGTTGCCAGATAGGGCAGAGAAGAAAGCATCTGCGAGGGCACCGGAATGCCAAAAGCCTGTGCATGAAGCTGGCCGATCCACACCGCGCCGAAGATGTAGGCACCGGCCAGCACCCGCCACGGCCGCCACGACGCGAACACCACCAGCGCCAGCGCGATCCAGCCGCGGCCCGCGGTCATGTTCTCGACCCACTGCGGCGTGTAGACCAGCGACAGATGGCCGCCGGCAAGACCGGCGCAGGCCCCACCGAAGATCACCGAGAGATAGCGGTAGCGGATGACCTTGATGCCGAGTGCGTGCGCCGAGGTGTGGCTGTCGCCGATCGAGCGCAGCGTCAGCCCGGTCCGCGTCTTGAACAGGAACCACATGACGGCGGCGGTCAGCACGATCGAGATGTAGAACACCGGATCCTGGCCGAACAGCAGCTTGCCCACGACCGGGATGGCGCTCAGGCCTGGAATGTCGAGATTGGGCAGCCTGACACCGGGCTGGCCGACGAAGCTCGTGCCGATCATGCCGGAGAGGCCGAGGCCGAGCAGCGTCAGCGACAGGCCGGTCGCCACCTGGTTGGTGGCCAGCGACAGCGTCATGACGGCGAACAGCAGCGAGAACAGCGCCCCCATGGCGATCGCCGCCAAAAGGCCGATCCAGGGCGAGCCGGTCAGATAGCCGGCCCCGAAGCCGCCGACCGCACCCATGATCATCATGCCTTCGACGCCGAGATTGAGCACGCCGGAGCGCTCGACCACCAGTTCGCCGATCGCAGCGATCAACAGCGGTGTCGCCGCCGTCGCGATGGTCAGGAGGATGTTGACGGTGATGTCCATCAGCGGGCTTCCTTCAACTTCGGTGCAGCGTCGAGCTTTGCCGCGCCTTCTTGTTCCGTCAGCGCCAGGCCGATCAGGCGGATGCGGTAGTGGATGAGCGTGTCGCAGCCGAGCACGAAGAACAAAAGCATGCCCTGGAACACCCGCGCCACCTTGTCGGAAATGCCGAGCGCGCTTTGCACCGCCTCGCCGCCGAGATAGGTCAGCGCCAGAACCAGGCCCGCGGCGATGATGCCGAGCGGATTGAGGCGGCCGAGGAACGCCACGATGATGGCGGTGAAGCCGTATCCGGGCGAAATCACCGGCTGCAATTGTCCAATGGCGCCGGAGACTTCAGAAATGCCGGCAAGTCCGGCCAGCGCGCCCGACAGCAAGAAGGCGAAGAACACCATGCGGCTGAGGCCGAAACCGGCAAAGCGCCCTGCCCGCGGGCTGGAACCCAGCACACGCACCTCGAAGCCCTTGAGCATGCGACCCATCAGGATCCAGATCAGCACCGCGGCAACCAGCGCGAAGACAAAGCCCCAGTTGGCACGTCCGGCGTCCGGCATCAGTTCCGGCAGCACGGCGGAGTCGCCGAACTGGATCGTCTGCGGGAAACCATGGCCCTGCGGATCGCGCCATGGGCCGCGCACCAGCCAGTCGAGGAAGAGCTGGGCGACATAGACCAGCATCAGGCTGGTCAGGATCTCGTTGGTGTTGAAGCGGGTCTTCAGAAACGCGGGTATCGCCGCATAGGCCGCGCCGCCGACCATGCCGAGCAAAAGCATCAGCGGCAACACCAGCGGGCCTTCGAATTGCGGAAACAGCACCGGAATGGCCGAGCCGAAGATGGCGCCGAAAATAAACTGGCCCTCGGCGCCGATGTTCCAGATGTTGGCCTTGTAACAGACTGACAGGCCGACCGCGATCAGGATCAGCGGTGCCGCCTTGATCGCCAGTTCATGCAACTGCCAGACCTGGCTGATCGGTTCGATGAAATAGATCCGGAACGCGGTCAGCGGATTGACGCCGAGCAGAGCGAACAGAATGGCACCGGCGATGATCGTCAGGGCGAAGGCGATGAACGGCGACAGGGCTGAAAACAGCGCGGAGCGCTGCGGGCGTTTGACGAGTTCGAGGCGCATCATGCCGTCTCCAGCGTATGTTCGGCGTGGCCGGGCTCGGCGCCGCCCATTAGCAGGCCGACCTTCTCGAAGGTTGCTTCGGCGATCGGCATCGGCTTGGACAATTCGCCATTGTGCATGACCGCGATCGCGTCCGAAATTTCGAACAGCTCGTCGAGATCCTGGCTGATCACCAGCACCGCCGATCCGCTGCGCGACAGTTCGATCAACGCCTGGCGGATGTGTGCGGCGGCGCCGGCGTCGACGCCCCAGGTCGGCTGGTTCACCACCATGACGCTGGGCCGGCGGTCGAGTTCCCGGCCGACGATGAATTTCTGCAGGTTTCCGCCCGAAAGAGCCGCAGCTTCCGGATCCGGCGCGCTCTTGCGCACGTCCATCGCCTCGATGATGCGTTGGGAGGCAGCGTAAATGGCGCCGCTCTTGACCATTCCACCGGTGCCGACAAACGCCTTGCCGTCAGTGGCATGGCGCGACAGCAAAAGGTTTTCCGAAAGTTTCATGCGCGGCGCCGCACCATGGCCGAGGCGCTCTTCCGGCACGAAGGCGGCACCCAGCAAGCGCCGTCCGGTGATGGTCAGCCCACCCGCATCCTTGCCGCGGATGCGCACCGAGGCGGCATCCTGCTGCAACACTTCGCCTGAAACGGATTCGAAGAACTCGCCCTGCCCGTTGCCGGCGACACCGGCGATGCCGATCACCTCGCCGGCACGGACATTGAGGCTGATGTTCTTGAGCGGAATGGAGAACGGCGTTGCCGGCTTGCGGGTGAGACCGCGGACTTCAAGCAGCGGCTGCGCGGTCTCGATCCCCTCGACCGGGGCACGCACCACGGCCTGCACCTCATTGCCGACCATCATGCGGGCGAGCGAGGCGGCTGTCTCCTCGCGCGGATTGCAATGGCCGACCACCTTGCCGTGCCGCAATACGGTGGCGCGGTCGCAGATGCGCTTGACCTCTTCCAGCCGGTGCGAAATGTAGAGGATCGATTTGCCTTCCGAGCGCAGCCGCTCCAGCGTCTCGAACAGCTTGTCGGCTTCCTGTGGCGTCAGAACCGAGGTCGGCTCGTCCAGGATGATGAGCTGCGGCGTCTGCAGCAGGCAGCGGATGATCTCGATGCGCTGGCGTTCGCCGACCGACAGGTCGCCGACCAGCGAATCCGGATCGAGCGGCAGGCCGTAGCTGTAGGAAAGCGCCCTCGCCTTGGCGGCGATGCTGCTGATGGGCGAGCCGTCGTCCAGGGAAAGCGCGATGTTCTCGGCCGCGGTCAGCGCCTCGAAGAGCGAAAAATGCTGGAACACCATGCCGATGCCTAGCTTCTTGGCGACACCCGGGCTGGTGATCCGCGCCGCCTGGCCGTTCCAGAAAATCTCGCCGGAATTGGGCTCCAGCGAGCCGAACAGCATCTTGACCAGCGTCGATTTGCCGGCGCCGTTCTCGCCGAGCAGCGCGTGGATTTCACCTTTGGCGATGTTGAGATCGATATGGTCGCACGCCGTCAGCGTGCCGAATATCTTGGTCAGGCCACGAACCTCGAGCAGGTTCGCCCCATCGTGATTTGCACTCACAGTGCCTCCCATCTGGTTCACCAGATATGTTCTGTGTTCCCGCAAACATGGTAGGCGCCGCCGGCTCTCAACGGAAAGCGGCACGCGTCTTGAAAGAGCTTCAAGAATTTCAGCGGAAATTCAAGGGATAGCAAGCCCGGCGGGACTAAGGGATGAGAATGGTCGTCCCTGTGGTTCTGCGCCCCTCGAGGTCGGCATGCGCCTTGCCCGCATCCTTCAGCGCATAGCGCTGGTTGATCTGGATCTTGACGGCGCCGCTGAGCACCACTTTGAACAACGCGGCTGCGGAGGCGTCGAGGTCCTCGCGTTTCGCGTTGTAGACGAACAGCGTCGGCCTGGTGGCGAACAGCGAGCCCTTCTGTGCCAGCAATGACATCGAGAAGGGCGGGATCGGTCCCGACGACTGGCCGAAGCTGACGAACATGCCGAGCGGCCTGAGGCAGTCGAGCGAGGCCGGGAATGTGTCGTTGCCCACCGAATCGTAGACGACGTCGCATTTCTTGCCGCCGGTGATGGCCGCGACGCCGGCGACGAAATCCTGCTCCCTGTAATTGATGACATGATCGAAGCCGTGCGCCCTGGCGAGCTCGATCTTGTCGGTCGAGCTTGCAGTGCCGATGACGGTTGCGCCCAGATGTTTCGCCCATTGGCCGAGAATGAGCCCGACGCCGCCGGCAGCGGCATGGAACAGGATCGTGTCGCCCGCCTTCACCTTGAAGGTCCGGCGCAGGAGATATTCGGCGGTCATGCCCTTCAGCATCATTGCGGCCGCCTGTTCGTCACTGATGCCGTCCGGAACCTTGACGACCCGGCTGGCATCGATGACGCGCTCCTCGGCATAGGCGCCTGTCGTTACCGCATAGGCGATCCGGTCTCCAGGCTTCAGCCAGTCGATATCCTGGCCGACCTGCAACACCACGCCGGCGGCCTCGCTGCCCGGAATGAGAGGAAAGCCTCCGGGCGGCGGATAAAGGCCGGAGCGATGATAGACATCGATGAAGTTGAGGCCGATCGCCGTATGCCTGACCAGGATCTGCCCGGAACCCGGTTGGCCGGGATCGGCGTCCTCATAGGTCAGAACTTCCGGGCCGCCATGGGCGTGGATGCGGATAGCTTTGGACATGGACCGGGATTCCTCTGGGAGCGGCTCGTCAGGCCTTTTTGGCGCCGAGATTTGGAAAGAACTGCATGATGCCACCGATACAGGCCAGGTAAAGCCCGGTAATGGTGATGCCGATCTTGATGAAGGTGCTGACCTGTGCGCCCAACACTCCGATCTGGTCGTAGAAGGCGGCAAGTGCCGCCTGTGCGAGAGCAAGCGCGCCGAAGGCGCACCACAAAAGGGTCATTGTGAGATTGATGGGCCGCAGCCGCACGACCCGCACCGGATGAATGAAATTGATGGGGATGAAGGTCAGAATACCGGCTACCACCACCACCGCGAACGATACCCATTGTCCGGGCTCGATGACGAACAGCGTGAACACCACCATGTTCCAGACCACGGGGAAGCCCTTGAAGAAATTCTCCTTCGTCTTCATGCCGGTGTCGGCGTAATAGATCGCGCTGGAGACGACGATGATTGCCGCCGACAGGAACGACAGACCCTCGCCCATGAAGCCGCGCTGGTAGAGCGCGAAGGCCGGGATCAGCACGTAGGTCACGTAGTCGATGATGTTGTCGAGGAGCTCGCCCGACCAGGTCGGCAGGATTTCCTTGACCTCGAGCTTCCTGGCGATAGGCCCGTCAATGCCGTCGACGAACAGCGCCAGCCCAAGCCACCAGAACATTGCCGTCCAGCGTTCCTCACTCGCCGCCACCAGCGACAGGAACGCGAGGAACGAGCCTGACGCCGTCAGCAGATGGACCGAGAACGCCCTCGCCTGCGGCCAGGTGACCTTCTTCTTCGGTCGCGGAATCCGGTCCGTGAGCTTCTTGGCGGCTTTCCGTGCCGCCATGTTCCTGGCCGATGTGTTCTTGCTCACGGGCCCCGCCAATCCAGCTTGCAGATTTCGGCCGAGCGGCCGGCAAAATTCCAGTTGCGGCCAAAGGCTCGCATCTTGCTCTTGTCGGACCTCGCCACGATGATCTCCGGTGCAATCCAGTATTCCGAATTGGTGATCACCGTATCCTTCTCGCGATCCTTGCCCGCGATTGGCGTGACCGCGCCATCGATGATCTTCGGTATCTGGAAGATACGCGTCTTGTCCCGTGTCTCATAGGTGATCGGCACCTGTTCCACACCCAGGAATTTTCCGACCAGGATCGACAGCAGCGATGTGGTTCCGCCGGCCTTGCCGGTGAAAATCCTCGTCAAGGCCTTTACCGCGTAGATCGAGGCGCGTTTGTCGATGAAGAGGCCCGCGGTCCAGTTGCCACGGCTCATGTAGCCGGGGATTTCCATGATCAGCCCAAGGTTGAGGCCGGACAGGTCGACCTCGCCGAAATGGCCGGCATCGATACGGAAACCTGCCCAGGTCTGGCAGTAGCCCTCGGTCGGAGGGTGGCTGCCGAGCGACAGCACGCAAGGGCAAAAAACCGTGCAATTGCAGGAGAGTACGAGCTCTCCTTTCATTGCCCAGCCCTGATCTGTCATTGAATTTCCCCCACTCACAACGAGATTACTAACAGCGCGGCTGCCCAGACAAGCAGTATCGCACCGGCCAGCCGGGTTGGAAGACGGCCCGTGGTTTGTTTTTCAATCAGGGTGAACACGCCGATCAGCGCCATCCAGAAGATGTTCATCACGCCGACTGCGAACATCACCAGCATCAGCGCCCAGCAGCAGCCGAGGCACCAGACGCCTTGCACGGCACCAAGGCGGAAGACGCGGATCGGCGTGGCGCTCCAGTTCGAAAACAGGATCGAGAACGGGTTGCGGCATTTTTTCAGGCAGGCCTCCTTGAGGCCGCTGAACTGGTAGAGGCCTGCAACCAGCAGTGCAAGCGCCCCGGCAACGCCAAGCAGCGGATCGTAGATTTCGCCGGACGCGGCGAATGCATGCACGCCCAATGTCAGCGCCGCAAACAGCATCGAGGCGGCGAGCCAGACACCGAGATAGCCGGCAACCAGTACCAGCGGATGGACGACCGGCTCGCCTTTGATCCGGGCCGTATCGGCGATCTCACAATAGGTGCGGATCATCGGTGCCGCCGACGGCAGCATCGCGGCGACCGCCATCAGGAACCACATCAGGATCAGCGCCAGGGCATGCGGGACGATGCCTGCATCCAGCGGCGCCGGCGACAGGCAGAGCGCGAAGAACCGCTCCAGGAAATCGGGCAGCGGCAGCTGCGGCAGACCGCGCAGGAGCATGTCGCCGGGCGCGCTGCCCCTGGCCTCGGCGCCGCGAATCGCCATCGTGGCCAGCGACGACCAGGCGAGCAGAATGCTGGCGCCGACGACGATATTGACCGTCAAACGCGGGTTGCGCGCAATATCAGCCGTGGCGCGGCCGGCGCGGTCGAGATGGCTGAAATCGTCCTGGGGGCCGGTCATGACACCCGAATGAGCCGAATCGCCGCGTTGATCAAGCCGCATGAACTGACCTATATGCTTCTCGACTGGCAGGTCTGGTGGCCCGCCTCGCATCGCAAGCCGGAAACCGATCTTGGAGCATCACGAAACAGCGCCGATACTGATTGCCGGCACTGGTCCGGCAGGACTGATCGCGGCGCTTGCTTTTGCCGATGCCTGCTTCCCGGTGACGCTGGTGGGGCCCGAGGCGTCGGCCCCCGATGGCCGCACCACGGCGCTGATGAACCCTGCCCTGAAAGTGCTTGAGCGGCTCGAGGTCCTCGAAGTCATCAGGCCCAAGGCCGCTCCCTTGAAAGTCATGCGCATCGTCGACGCGACCAGCCGGCT
Organism: Mesorhizobium sp. WSM4308; assembly: GCF_002294905.1. Lineage (NCBI taxonomy): Bacteria > Pseudomonadati > Pseudomonadota > Alphaproteobacteria > Hyphomicrobiales > Phyllobacteriaceae > Mesorhizobium > Mesorhizobium sp. WSM4308. The sequence continues at coordinate 24,832 of NZ_NSFW01000013.1, forward strand.
GATCCGCAGCCCCGTCGTCACCTTCCGCGCCAGCGAGATCGATGAGGACCAGTTCGGGCTGAACCTGCCCAACAGCGTGCTTAGCCCGGCGCTTGCCGACAAGGTCGCCGCCCATTCCGGGATCGAATGGCGCAGGTCGATGGTGAGGACCTGGCATCTCGATGCCGATCGGGCCCATGCCGTCCTCGCCGACGGCAGCGAGGTTGGCGCGTCACTGGCGGTCGCCGCCGATGGTCGCCAGTCGCCTGCGCGCGAGGCGGCAGGCATTTCGACCGGCTCGCACGCCTATCCGCAGGCCGCGCTCGTGCTTAATTTCGGCCATAGCCGTGAGCACGCCTCCACCTCGACCGAGTTCCACACCGAAACCGGTCCGTTCACTCAGGTTCCGTTGCCCGGCAATCGCTCAAGCCTCGTCTGGGTGGTGAAGCCCGAGACCGCCAAGGAGCTTGCCGCCCTGGATGACGCAACGCTCTCGTTGCGGGTCGAGCAGCAGATGCAGTCGATGCTGGGTCGGGTGACGGTAGAGCCGGGCCGCCAGATCTATCCGCTTTCGACCGTGACGCCCCTGCGTTTCGCACGGGACAGGGTGGCGCTTGTCGGCGAAGCCGCGCATGTGTTCCCGCCGATCGGTGCGCAAGGCCTCAACCTTGGCATCAGGGATATTGACGATCTGGTTGGAATTGCAAAAGAAAATAGCGGAGATCCAGGCGCGGCCAAGGTCCTTGCCGCCTACGATTTCAAGCGTCGTCCCGACATTCTGGCGCGCAGCAGCGCGGTCAACCTGCTCAACATGTCGCTGCTCTCCGACATGCTGCCGGCGCAGATGGCACGCGGCGCCGGTCTCGGCGTGCTCGGCGGCTTTGCACCGTTGCGCGCCTTCTTCATGCGCGAAGGGCTTCGCCCCGGCAGTGGTTTTGCAGCACTCGCGGGCGGCCTGCGGAAACCCATGCGGCAGCAGTAGCGATTTTGCGGATTCTATCGCGACATCGCGACATCAATCAAAACCTTTGCGTCGCATTCTGCGTAGCTTGAAGGCGCTCGAACGCTTCGGGATTGAATTGACTCGGAGTCTGCGCCAAATAAAGTCAAGGAATTCAGTGGTGAGTACGATGAAAACGGCCAAATTCGCGATCGGACAGGTGGTTCGCCACCGGCTGTTTCCGTTTCGAGGCATCATTTTCGACGTCGACCCTCAATTCGCCAACACCGACGAATGGTACGAAGCCATCCCCGCCGATGTGCGGCCGCGCAAGGATCAGCCATTCTACCATCTGCTCGCCGAGAATTCGGAAACCGAGTACATCGCCTATGTGTCGGAGCAGAATCTCCTCGAGGATCGGTCAGGCGAGCCGGTCCGCCATCCGCAGATCAAGGAGATGTTCGACAAGAGGCCGGACGGGCGTTACGAGCCGAAACGCCAGTCCAGGCACTGACCTTCCGGCATTCCGGCCGCCGTCAGGAAAGGCCAGACACGAAAAAAGCGGGGCATGACCCCGCTTTTTCATTGGCTTGGGAGCGACCGAAGCCGGTGATCAGTTGGCGGTCTTGGCCTTGTCCTGCTCGTCCTTGAGCTTCTTGGCGAAGTCCTGGTTGTTCTTGGCAACGAAGTCCTGGAGCTTCTTCTGCCGGTCCTCGATGTCCGACTGCTGCAGCGGAGGGCCGTCATAGGCGCCGCTGAAGCCCTGGAGCGCGATCTTGATCGGGTTGGCCTGATTCTGGAAATTGATCGAGGTCAGCGTGATCCCCTGACCCTTCTTGAACGAGGCGACGAGCTGGTCGGTCAGCGGCACTTCGGCCACGCAACGATCCGGAAAGCAGATGACATAGTCGAGCTTTACGGCCTTGCCGGTGTCGATCTGCAGGCCGATGCCGGGAGGCACCAGGCGGCCGGTCGGGACCGTCACCTGAAACACCTTGCGGTTCACCTTGCCCTTGAGTTCGATCAGGCTGACACCGGTGACGAGCTGGCCGTTGCCGGCAGTGACGATGTTCTGGACGTTGCAGATATCAACGTCTTCCTGCTTGGTGCAGGCCTTGAACCAGCCCTGAGGGATCTGTTGCTGCTGCTGTGCGGAAGCAGAGGGAAGTCCTGCGCCCAGAAAGCCGACCACGCCCGCGGCCATGACCGAAAGGCGGTACGCATTGCTGTTCAGGCTCGTCATGTCGTGCACTTCCTCTCAAATAATCCCGGAACCGGCTTCTCTACGCCGTGTGGTCCAGCTACCTGTTGCCGAAATGAGGCAACAGAATGACTTCGGACGGCGTGTTACACTGCAAGCGGTGCCGAATCCAGCCCCGCTCACTTCTAATTCTTGATGACACGATTGGCCGGTACGCGACTGCCTCATGCTAGGCTGCGCACCGAATCATCAAGCCGACCTGTTAAGGAGACGGTCATGGGCCGCGTTCTTGTTTGGCTGGTCACCGCGATATCGCTTTTCACCCTTTCGCTGCGACCGGCCATGTCGGAACCGAAGCATGCCATCGCCATGCAGGGCGAGCCGGCACTGCCGCCCGACTACACCCATTTCGACTACGTCGATCCCGATGCGCCGAAGGGTGGCAACATCACCTATTGTGTTGTCGGCAGCTTCGACAACCTCAACCCTTTCATCCTGAAAAGCCTGCGCACGACGGCGCGCGGCATGATGGATCTGACCTACGGCAACCTCGTTTTCGAACCGCTGATGCAGCGCAACTACGACGAGCCCTTCAGTCTTTATGGCCTGCTCGCCGACAGCGCGGACATGGATTCCGAGCGCAAGTCGATCGAATTCCATCTCAATCCCAATGCAAAGTGGTCGGACGGCGAGCCGGTGACGCCGGAGGATGTGCTGTTCACCTACGATGTGTTCACCGACAAGGGCCGACCGCCCTACAACGCACGCATGAGCCTGATCGCCAAGCTTGAAAAGACCGGTGATCACAGCGTGCGCTTTACCTTCAATGACAAGGCCAATCGCGAAACGCCCATGATCATCGCGCTGACGCCGATCCTGCCGAAACATGCCTTCGACAAGGAGACTTTCGACAAGACAACGCTCAAGCCGCTGATTGGCAGTGGACCCTACACCATTGCCCAGGTGGCTCCGGGCCAGCGCATCGTGTTCAAGCGCAACCCCGACTATTGGGGCAAGGATGTCCCGGCCAAGCGCGGCTTCGACAATTACGAACAGATCACCATCGAATATTTCCTCAACGCCAACGCCAAGCTCGAGGCTTTCAAGAAAGGCCTTTGCGCCATCGACGACGACGGCGATCCGGTCAAACGGGAGCGCGATCTGGATTTCCCGGCCTTCCACAGAGGTGAGGTGGTTTCCGAAACCTTCGATACCGGCATTCCGCCCGTGGTGACCGGTTTCCTGTTCAACACCAGGCTGCCGAAGTTCTCCAATCCGGTGGTTCGGCGCGCGCTCGGCATGCTTTACGATTTCGAATGGGCGAACAAGAACCTGTTCGGCGGCAAATACACCCGCACGATGAGTTATTGGCAGAATTCCGAGCTTTCCGCGCTCGGCCATCCGGCCGACGACAGGGAAAAGGCGTTGCTCGCCCCCTACCCCGGCCGTGTGCCGCCTGACGTCATGGACGGCACCTGGAAACCGCCCGTGACCGACGGTTCGGGCCAGGACCGCAAGGTTTTGAAGACAGCCTTCGATCTCCTGAAAAGCATCGGCTACCACGTGCAGGACGGCACGATGCTCGATCCCGACGGCAAACCTTTCGGGTTCGAGATCCTGACCGCTTCGCAAGACGAGGAGCGCCTGGCCGGCATCTATCAGCGCACGCTGGAGAAGATCGGCATCAATGTCAGCATCCGTAGCCTCGACGGCGACCAGATCCAGTCACGCAAGCAGCGCTTCGATTTCGAGGCTCTGATCGGATCCAGCGGCTTCAGCAATTCACTGTCGCCAGGCTTCGAACAACTCGGGCGCTGGGGCTCCGAGGCGGCCAGGGCCGAAGGTTCGTTCAATCTCGCCGGCGTTGCCGATCCGGCAGTCGATGCGGCGATCGAAGCGATGCTGCGCGCGCGCTCGAAGGAGGATTATGTCGCCGCCGTTCGCGTTCTCGACCGGCTGCTGATTTCGGGCAATTACATGGTGCCGATGCAGTACAACACGCAGCAGTGGCTTGCTTACTGGAATTATCTGGAACATCCGAAGAAGACGCCCATATTCGGTTATCAGCTGCCGACATGGTGGCGCAAACCGAACTGAAAATCCGGAGATCGAGATGAGCGAAGCGAACGCCATAACCGTCGATGTGGTGTCGGATGTCGTCTGCCCCTGGTGCTTCATCGGTCAGAAGCGGCTGGACAAGGCCGTTGCCGCGGCCGGCGACGTCGATGTGCGTATACGCTGGCGGCCGTTCCAGCTCGATCCGACCATTCCGCCGCAAGGCAAGGACCGCCGGGAGTATATGCGGGCCAAGTTCGGCAGCGATGAGCGCATTCGCGAGATTCATGCCCGCATCGAGCCGCTCGGCGAGGCAGAGGGCATCTCCTTTGCCTTCGATGCCATCAAGGTCGCGTCGAACACGCTGGATGCGCACCGCTTGATCCGTTGGGCGGGTGCTGCCGGTGAAGCCGTTCAGAACAGGCTGGTCCGCCGTCTCTTCCAGTTGAATTTCGAGGAAGGCGTCAACATCGGCGACCATACCGTGTTGGTCGAAGCCGCTCGCGAGGCCGGCATGGACGCATCCGTGGTCGCCACGCTGTTGCCGACCGACGCCGATGTCGAGGCGGTGCGCACCGAGATCGCCACGGCGTCGCGCATGGGCATATCGGGCGTGCCGTGCTTCCTGCTTGAAGGCAAATATGCCGTGATGGGCGCTCAGGACGTCGACACGCTGGCTGACGCCATCCGCCAGGTGGCGGCGGCGAAGGCGCGCGGCGAATTGGACAAGGTCGGCTGAAGCCGGTCATTCCTTCGCCTGCGACGAGACCGTTTCAGGTCACTTCTCGGCTCCCGGAAAGGCCGATCGCGCCAGGAATCAGACGTCAAAGGACGGCCGGTTTTCGGGAATTTGGTTAGCCCCAACGAAAAATCGGCTCGCCGGACAAGCCAAAATGAGTCACGAAATCGTGTGGACGCCTTCCCTAAGGGAAGGTTGTGGCTCATCGCGTCGTAACCAAGTAACCATCTGACATTGTTATGTTAAATCGCCTTCCTGCCGGCTTACGCGAAGCAGTTGGAAAGCCTGCTCTGTTGCCTTCCCGACACGGCCGGATCTTCAAATCTCGCTGACCCCCTATAAAAATTAATGGAAAATGATCAATTGGTGTTACCATCCGTAACAAAACAAAAAAGGTTTGGGCGGGATCGTGATTCGGATCGGCAGACGATCGCAGGAGTCAGTACCGGATAGACTACACCGCGGCGCCGCAGGGCGGTCGCATTTGACGCCGGTATCCTCGATGCGCAGTTTCTGGGGGCTGATGAAGGCCTACTGGTTCTCCGAGCGCTGGAAGGAAGCCTGGACGCTCACCATCGTCATCGCTCTGCTGACGGCGCTTTCCAGCAAGGCCGGCGTCTGGTTTGCCCTGGCATTGGGCGAGTTGGGCAATTCGATTGCCTTCTTCCACGATGCAGCCAACACCAGCCCGCTGCAGGCAATCCTGACCAATGCCGGCATATTGGTTCTGCTGGTCGTGCTCAAGGATGCCGGCTTCACCGGCGTGCGTGGTCTTGTCTCGGCAACCCTGCACCGAAAGTGGCGTGGCTGGCTGAATAGCCAGTTCAACAAGGCTCTGCTCGACGGCAATCACACCCACTTCCATGCTCAGCATGGTTCGGCGGCTGGCGGTATCGTCGCGCCCGACAACATCGACCAGCGCATCCAGGAATCGATCAAGGACATGACGGGCGGGGCGATCGGTCTCGCCATGGGCGTTCTGGGTGTCGCGACCTCGCTCTATTTTATCGGCGAAAATCTGATCGGGTCCTCGGTTGAGGTCAAAGGACTGGAGTTCCTCGGCAGTTATGGCAGCGCCGTGCTGGCCTTCCTCGCCGTCGCCATTTACGTGCCGCTGAACACCTGGATCGCGGTCAAGCTCGGCCGCTTGCTCGAGCGGCTCAATATCCGCATGCAGCAGGCCGAGGGCAGCTACCGCAGCGAACTGACGACGTTCCTGCGCCGTAGCTTCCATGTCGCCGCCTCGCATGGCGAAGACGTGCAAAAGTCGATGCACGACAAGCTCTACGTCGATATCGACAAGACCTGGGGCAAGCTCAATGTCGTCAACAATGGCTACACGTCGTTCGAGCTGATCTACAACTTCCTCGGCGCCCGGATCGTCGCCTATGGCCCCGGTCTGGTGTCGTTCATACACAATCGCCTGGACTACAAGGGCTACATAACCGGCTCCGAAATGGTCGCTCAGCTGATCAGCCAGTGCTCGTGGTTCATTCATGTCATGCCCGCCATCGCCACGCTGCGCGCCAACAGCCAGCGTGTCACGGAACTGGCGAACGCGATCGAGAACGTTCAGCATCCGCAGGCGTTCTACAGCCAGACCGGTCAGTCCGACTTCCATTATGCCAGCCAGAACCCGGTTTTCGGCCTGACCATCCAGAAGCTCGAACTGGCGCATCAGGGAGAGGACGCGACACCGTTCCTCAGCGCCGCCAATTTGCGCTTCCGGCGCAGCGAGTGGACGTTCCTCAAAGGCGAATCCGGTTGCGGCAAGACTTCACTGATCAAGGCGATCAACGGTCTTTGGCCTTATGGCCGCGGTACCATTGTCTTCCCCGACGGGGTGAAGAGCTTTTATGCCGCCCAGGAGGTCAAGCTCCAGCAGGTGTCGCTGAAGCAGCTGGTCTGCCTGCCGGGCTCCGAGCACGACCACGGCGATGCGCAGGTCGCGTCCGCGCTGCACAAGGCCGGCCTTGGCGACTTCATCGAGCATATGGCCAATGAAAGCCGTGAAGGCAAAAGCTGGGATCAGGTCCTGTCGGGCGGCCAGAAGCAGAAGCTGGTGGTGGCCCGCATCATCCTGCAGCAGCCGGGGCTGCTGTTCCTTGACGAGGCGACCGGCGCCCTTGACCCGGAAGGCAAGATTGCCTTCCACCAGGCGATCAAGGACAACTGCCCCGATGTCACTGTGATCAGCGTCATGCACGAAGCGGTGGCGCCACGATCGGCTGCCGGCACCGAGTTCTACCATTCGATCGTGTTGATCGCCGACGGCGTCGCCACCAAGAAGCCGCTGGTTCCGACCCTGCCGGTCGAACTCACGACGATTCTGACCCAGCCACGTCCGGTCGAGGACAAATGGCTGCGTTTCTCACGTCGGCTGAAGCAGAAATAACGTTGATTTCACCGCGACTTGCCGGGCAGCGCGGCAGTCGGCGATCACAGTATCGCGATCGGAGCCATCAGGCGCCGTTTTCCTCACTCACTGCGATTGACTCGGCAAGGCGCGCTCCTATGTTGCGCCCGCTTGCTGACAGTCAAACGCGAACCCGCAAGCGGAAAGGTCACCGCGCCATGCCTGGCGACAGTATTAGTCGAACGCAACCGCCGTCCGCCTAGACGTGACCTAACATGGTTCATGTCCTGCCGGACGGCTAGGAGTGAACCATGAACGATTTTTCCCCCGTAGCGGACGACGAGGCCATCGCCATCGCCCGCATCCTTGCAAACGACCATGTCGCCGACGTGGTCGAGGGGCTCAACCATGAATCGCGCGAAACCGCGACGGATCTGCTTTGCGCCGTACCGTTCGAGCGGCTGGTCGAGATCTTCGACCAGCCTGAACTCGACGGCGCGCCCGAACTCGCGGAGGCCCTGCCCCGCGCCAAGGCAAGCAAGCTGCTCACCGCCATGTCGGTCGACCGTGCGGCCGACATACTGCGCGAGCTCGATGAGCCGGCACGCTCCGAACTGCTCGGCGCACTGGCGCCGCCGCTGCGCGCCACCCTGCTGTCCATTCTGGGCTATCCCGAAGGCAGCGCCGCATCGATCATGACGACGGAATTCGTCAGCGTTCCCTCCGACTGGACCGTCGGACGCACGCTGGACTACATCCGCAAGGTCGAGCGGACGCGCGAAACCGTCTACGCGATCTACATCGTCGATCCGCAAACGCACCTCCTGGTGCGGTCGACCGGCCTGCGCCGGCTCATCACCGGTGAGCCGGACGACCCGATCCTGTCTGTGGCGCCGGACCGTGTGCCGGTGACGGTCACCCCGCTGACCGATCGTGAAACCCTGGCGCAGACGATCTCCAAATACGATCTGCTCGCCGTACCCGTCGTCGACCACGGCAAGATCCTCGGCATCGTGACAATCGACGACATCATCGACACGATGATCGAGGAAACGACGGAGGACGTGCATCGCTTCGGCGGCATGGAAGCGCTCGACGAGCCCTATATGAAGATGAGCTTCCTCGCCATGATCCAGAAGCGCGCCGGCTGGCTGTGCGCCCTGTTCCTCAGCGAAATGCTGACCGCGAACGCCATGCAGAGCTACGAAAGCGAACTGGAAAAAGCGATCGTGCTCACCCTCTTTATCCCGCTGATCATGAGCTCCGGCGGCAATTCCGGCTCGCAGGCGACCTCGCTGGTCATCCGGGCGCTGGCCCTGCGCGAGATTGGGCTCGGCGACTGGTGGCGGGTTGCCTTGCGCGAACTGCCGACCGGCCTGGTGCTGGGATCGATCCTTGGCGTGGTCGGCGTCTGCCGCATCACGCTGTGGCAGTATTTCGGTTTCTACGATTACGGTCCGCACTGGCCGCTGATTGCCGCGACGGTCGGGGCCGCATTGGTCGGCATCGTCACCTTTGGTTCACTCTCGGGATCGATGCTGCCCTTCGCGCTGAAACGGGTCGGTTTCGACCCCGCCAGCGCATCGGCGCCGTTTGTCGCCACACTGGTCGATGTCACCGGGCTGGTGATTTATTTCTCGGTGGCGCTGGTCATCCTGCGCGGCACGCTGCTGTAGCGCATTGCTGTCTCCTCCGCTGGCCATGGCCGGCGGCGGCTTCCGCCCTAGGCTGCCTGCCTTAGGTGGTTCAGTCGACCTTCATCGAGCAAAACGCGCCCGTCACTGGACGCGCTGGCCGTCCTTCACGCGGTAGGTCGGCTTGTACATGGTGACGAGTTCTTCCGCCGCGGTCGGGTGCACGGCCATTGTGCGGTCGAAATCATCCTTGGTCAGGCCGGCCTTCAGCGGAATGCCTAGCAGCTGCGCCATTTCGCCGGCATCCGGCCCCAATATGTGGGCGCCTAGCACTTTGCGGGAAGCGCCGTCGACCACCAGCTTCATCAGCATCTTCTCGTCGCGGCCCGAAAGCGTGTGCCGCATCGGCCGGAAGCTGGCGCGGTAGATTTCGACATCGGCGAAACGCTTGACGGCTTCGTCTTCCGACAGGCCGACAGTGCCGATTTCCGGCTGCGAGAAGACCGCGGTCGCGATCGTGTCGTGGTCGGGCGCGGTCGGGTTGCCCTTGAATGCCGTCTCGACAAAGCACATTGCTTCGTGGATCGCCACCGGTGTCAGCTGCACGCGGTTGGTGACGTCGCCGATCGCCCAGATATTGTCGATGTTGGTGCGGGAATACGCGTCGACCTTGATCGCGCCGACCTGGGTCATCTCGAGGCCGATGCCTTCCAGGCCCATATTCTCGGTGTTGGGGATGCGTCCGATGGCCAGCATGACCTGATCCACCGTCAGCGTCTGGCCGCTGGTGAGAAGGGCATCGAGCCGGCCGTCCGGCCGCTTGCGGATCGACTCCGATACGGCGTGGCAGAGGATCTTGATCCCCTTCTTTTCCATGGTCTCGTGCAGCGTGCGGCGCAGATCCATGTCGAAGCGGCTGAGGATCTCCTTGCCGCGATAGACCAACGTGGTGTCGACACCGAGCCCGTGAAAGATGTTGGCGAACTCGACCGCGATGTAGCCGCCGCCCTCGATCATGATCGCCTTCGGCAGTTCCTTGAGGTCGAAAGCCTCGTTGGAAAAGATGCAATGCTCATGACCGGGAAGCGCTGGGTGGGCCGCCGGACGGCCACCGGTGGCGATCAGGATCTGGTCGGAGGTGACGGTGCGGTCGTCGTCCAGGAGATGCACCACATGCGGGTCGACGATCATCGCCCGCGAATGGAAGGTCTCGCCGCCGGCGCCCTCGACATTCTTCTTGTAGATCGCCTCCAGCCGGCTGATCTCGCGGTCCTTGTTGGCCACCAGCGTCTGCCAGTTGAAACTGGCTTCCGGCACCGTCCAGCCATAGCCGGCGGCATCGGCAAAATGCTCCGGAAATTGCGAGGCGTAGACATAGAGTTTTTTCGGCACGCAGCCGCGGATGACGCAGGTACCGCCAAAACGGTATTCCTCGGCGATGCCGACGCGCTTGCCGAGTGCGGCGGCAACGCGCGCCGCCCTCACCCCGCCGGAGCCGCCGCCGATGACGAAAAGATCATAGTCATAACCGGCCATGAGGCGGCTCCTTGAATGTCGGAAAATGCGAGTGACAGGTAGGCCGCCAAAGGCCAAAAGAAAAGCCCGGACAGGCCGGGCTTCGCAGATGGCCGCAAGGCCGCATTTGAAAACGCAGGATCAGTTCTGCGTGCCGTCGGCGGGAGCCGAACCGTCGGCCGGTGCGGCGCCATCCGCCGGAGCCGCATTGTCGGCCGGAGCAGCACCATCAGCGGGCGCAGCAGGCGCAGCCGGAGCCTTTGCCTTGGCGGCCGCGGCCAGCGTTTGGCCGACCTGCTGGGCGAGATCGCGGGCAAGGCCGTTCTGCCAGATGTCGGCTGCCTTGACCAAGTCACGCGTCACGGTCGGGCCGCTGTCGAGCAGCTTCTTGCCGGACTCGGAGCTGTAGAAGGCGGCGATGTCGTTGAGTTCCTTCTCGGAAAACACCTTCGCATAGGCAAGGGCCGCTTCCTTCTCGAGATCGGCGCGGCGCGACGCCATCGCCAGAGCCTTCTCGCTGATCGTCTTGCCGATCAGTTCCTGCATGTCCGGGTTCTTCTGGATGAGCTGCGATTCGAGCGCGGCGGCCGCCTGCGGCAGGATGTTGTCGAACGGGTCGGTCGCATGGATCGCCGCGACCGCGGCGCGGGCTGCCTTCAGGTGCGATTCGGTGACGTCCTGCGAAAACGCCGGCGACGACAAGGCCAAAACGGCCGAAGCCGCCAGAACGACGCAAAGGCCGCGAACCCGGTTATGCAACATCATGGTTGGTAGAACTCCCTGGTTTTCGGGCGGCATGGACGGTTTGGATACCGTCGCCGCCGGCGATGATGGCCGCTGACGCCAGCCCGATGAAAAGACCATGCTCGACCACGCCCGGAATGGCGTGGAGAGCATTCGAAAGCGCTCTTGTATCCGGAATGCGGCCAAAAGATGCATCGAGGATAAAATGGCCGCCGTCTGTAACAAAAGCCTGGCCTCCCGTCATCCTCAATGTAATCGGACCGGAAAGGCCGAGCTCTGCAGCCGCCTTGGCTACGGCGATCTCGGTGGCGCGCAGGCCGAACTTGTTGACTTCGATCGGCAGCGGAAACCGGCCGAGCGTCTCGACCATCTTCGAGCGGTCGGCGATGACGATCATGCGCTGCGAGGCCGCGGCAACGATCTTCTCGCGCAGCAGTGCGCCGCCGCCGCCCTTGATCAGGGTCAGTTCCGGATCGACCTCGTCGGCGCCGTCGACGGTGAGATCGAGCTCGGGGGTTTCCTCCAATGTCGACAGCGGCACGCCAAGCTCGCGGCAAAGTGCTGCGGTGCGCTCCGAAGTCGGCACACCGATGACGGTCATGCCGGTGGCGACCTTGTCGGCGAGCAGCCGCACGAACTCTTCCGCAGTGGTGCCGGTGCCGATGCCGAGCCGCATGCCATCGCTGACATGGGCAAGGGCGGCCCGCGCGGCCTCGACCTTCAACTGTCTTGCATCCATGCTGCTGCTTGCTGCCCCGGGGAACCTTGTGTTCGGGCTCCTAGCATTTTTGCCGGCCCGGTCAAAGCTTTTGACCGGGTCAAAACCTTTGACCGTGGTCAAAGCCGTTGGGGCACCTATCCACCGCTTTGCTTGCCTTGACGCGCCGCAGCCGCTATCGCCTCCACAGGTACAAACCTGTGCAGGATGGATCATGAGTCGCCCGATCATCGTGTTCGACTTGGACGGAACGCTGGTTGACACAGCGCCGGACCTGCTCGACAGCCTCAACCACAGCCTGGCTGCCAGCGAACTCACGGCCGTCGACGAGGCCGGCTTCAGGCGCTTTGTCGGCCATGGCGGCCGCGTGATGATAGAGCGGGCGCACGCCGCCCAGCAGCGCTCGCTTGACGTCGCCGAGCATGACCGGCTGCTCAAGCTGTTCCTCGATCACTACACCGACAACATCCCCGGCAAATCGCGCCCCTACCCCGGTGTCGTCGAGGCGATCGGGCGTTTCGAGAAGGCTGGCTATCTCCTTGCCATCTGCACCAACAAATACGAGGCCAATTCCCTGGCGCTGATCGAGGCGCTCGGCCTGACCAGGCATTTCGCGGCCATCGCCGGCCAGGACACGTTTGCGTTCCGCAAGCCCGATCCACGCCACCTGACCGAAACCATCAAGCTGGCCGGCGGCGATCCGCACCGCGCTCTGATGGTCGGCGATTCGCAGACCGACATAGACACCGCCAAGGCCGCCGGCATTCCGGTGGTGGCCGTCGATTTCGGCTACACCGACCGGCATGTCCGCGAATTCGAACCTTCGGCGGTGATCTCGCATTTCGACGCTCTGACCGTGGAACTGGCGGAGCGGCTGATCCGCGCCGCGGGCCACTGAGCCGACGGCGACCGGCATCCCATCGGGACGGCCCGAGGAGCGAAGAATCCGATCGCTGTGAGAACGCCAGACAGCGCCTTGACTTAACCGGCCGGCCTCCCTTATATCGCGGCTCGCTTGGCCTTCGGGCAACGAGCGGGCGATTAGCTCAGCGGGAGAGCACACCCTTCACACGGGTGGGGTCGCAGGTTCAATCCCTGCATCGCCCACCATTTTCCCAAATGGTTTTCCAGCCTTAGCCCGTTGACGCTCTGTTGGCAGCGGCGCGGCGAATTGCAGCTTGTGCGGACATGGCCGGGCACGCATGGCGTCCCATCCGGAACCAACCACCGCACCAGCTCGTTTCCTTGCGTCGAAACTTGAGGGAAAACCATGTCCAGATTTCTCGTGGCAACCAGCGTTGCCGTTCTTCTCGCCGCCGGACCGGCCCTGGCGGCGGATGACAAGCCGTTGCCGCCGCCCAATGCCAAGAAGCTGTCGGAGATCCTCGCCAAGGTCGAGCACCGCGACGGTTTTCGCTATGTGAAAGAGGTCGACTGGGACGATGGCGCCTACACCGTCACCTATTACACGTCGGACAAGGCGAAGGTCGAAATCACCTATGATCCGGTGACCGCCGAGCCCAGGTAGGAGCCGCCGGCAGATATCCGATAGACGGATCCGCTTTTGCACACGCTCGATGGACCAATCGGCGTGCCGCAAATTGTCCATCCTTGGCGTGTGATATGTACGCCGAGGCGCGGCCGTGCCTTGCGCTATCCTGATGCTTGGGGGCACCGATGCGATCTTCCATCCAAACCAAAGTCTTGCTTGTGCTTGCTGTCATCCTGGCTGGCAGCATGCTTGCGGCGCCTTCGGCGCCCGCGGACGGGCCATCCTTCGATTGCGCCAAGGCCAGCCTGCCGGCGGAGAAGGCGATCTGCGCCGATCCGCAGCTGTCGGCGATCGATCTGCTGGTCGCCAAGGCCTACAAGGGGTTCGAGCCGGCCTTTGGCGGCGACAAGCGCAAGATCGCCCGCGGGCTGATTGCCGACCGCAACGCCTGCAGGAGCGATACAGCCTGCATCGTCAGCGCGCTGAACAACGCCTTGCAGACCTATGGCAATGCGCCCTCATGGGTACAGGACTACAACATCGCCCTGATCGGCAAGAAGGCTCTGGATACCGCCGCGGGCAATCCCGGCAACAACGATCAGCCCCTGCCCTCGGCCGTCGGACAATGCGCGTCCACGCACATCAAGACGCTGACCACGCGGCTTGGCGACGATCCGCTGGAAACCGCCTCGCCCGACGCCGGCAGCGCAGCCACCTTCACCAATGGCGGTGGGGCCGTCTCCTATGATCGCGAACCGGGCCTTGCCGCCTCGAAGGTCGGCGAACCCGTCGTGACTTGCCTGATCGCGATTCCCAGGGATTGTCCCAGGGATGACGACCGCGGCCGGGTCTATTATTCGATCGATCTGGTTGCAAAAGGTTCCTGGGCCTTGCCGGACTCCGAGCATCTGTGCGGCGGCGCCTGATCGGCGTGCTTCCCAATCCACGAAGCCTGCCAAAGCATCCGCTCTGTGCCTGCCCTTGCGCCGGATCGTCTTTGATGGCTGATTGGAACGGTTGACTGCGCCGCATGGGGGATGGGCATGGCGACGGCGAAGCATGTGATGAAACGCATCCTGATGATGCTGGCCGGCTATCTGGTCGCCGTGCTGGTCGGCCTGGTCGCCGTGGCGGCGATCTACGCCGCGCTCAGTTCGCTGCCCAACGCGCCGGCCTATTTCGACATCATGGGCGTCAGCCCGATCGCCGTCCTGGTGGTGCCGCCGCTCGGCATGTTCGTCTACTTCCTGACGATTGTCGTGACCGGGCTGCAGACACTGATCTTCGCGCTGATCGCCGAGTTCTTCTCGCTGCGCAATGCCCTGATGCACATGGTCTTCGGCGCCGCTGCCGCCGCCGGCGGCTTCTTCCTGATCTGGCCGAGCTCAGCGGAAGACATAGACCCGGAGCGCTGGGCCGATATCGGCATCATCGCCGCGGCCGGCCTCGTCGCCGGATTGATCTACTGGCTGATCGCCGGGCGGGAGGCGGGGTTCCGCCGCCCGTTGTCGCAATTCTAAACGATCAGCTCGACGGCGAGCGCACGGCCTCGGTGGCGTCCAATGCCTGCTTCAACCGCGAATCGCGGTCGTAGACGTCGCTGAAATACTCGACCTTGCCGGACATGTCGGGCCATGCGGTGAAATAGGCGACATAGACCGGAATCTTGCGCGTCACATCCTCGGTCGAATGCCCGTGCTTCAGCTTTTCGGCGACATAGTCGACCGTGGTGCCGAGCACCGCCGCCGCCATGCCGCGCGGATCCTGCAGGCGCACGCAGCCATGGCTGAGCGCGCGCATGTCCTGCTTGAAGAACGATTTCTGCGGCGTATCGTGCATGTAGATCGCATGCTTGTTGGGGAACAGGATCTTCAGTTCGCCCAGCGCATTGGCCTCGCTCGGCTGCTGGCGCACGCTGTAGGGAATGTTGGCGCCATAGCCGCCCCAATTGACCGCCGACGACGGAATGCGCTTGCCGCGCGAATCCGTCACCTCGTAGCCGGCCCGATCGAGATAGCCGGGATCGCTGCGCAATCTGGGCAGCATCTCATTGACGATGATCGACTGCGGCACGCCCCAATAGGGATGGAAGTCTACCTGCTTGATCTGGTCGTAGAAGAAAGCCGTCTGGTTGGTCACCCGGCCGACGACGACGCGCGTCTTCAGCTTCTCCTCGCCGTTGTCGATGTAGCTCGCAGTGAACGCCGGCTGGTTGATGAAGACACGTGGGCTGCCGAGATCGGAAGGCAGCCAGCGCAGCTCCTCCAGCGCCACCTGCACCTTGAGCAGTTTGTCAGCCTTCGACGTGCCGGCCAGCAAGGCGACAGTGCGCGGACCGATGACGCCGTCGCCCTTCATGCCTTCCTTCACCTGCACCGCCTTGATCAGCGGCACCAGCTCGGGGACATAAACCTCGCTGGTCGCCAGCCGCGACAAGAGCTCGCCATAGGTGCCGCCCATGCCGTCATCGAGATTGCGCGCGATCAGCGACAGCAGCTTCGGCAGTTCGGGGCTGGTCTCGCCCGGCTTCAGCAGCAGCTTGGGATCGACGACGATCTCATTTTCGGCACTGGCCTGCAGGGCCTCCAGCTCGACGCGCAGCGCCTGATATTCCGCATTCTGCGGATGCCGCGATTCGAGGTAGGTGCGCACTTCCTGTGTATGCGCCAGCGTCTTCAGCACGCCGACCATGTCGAGCGGCTTGGCCGGGAAATCATAGTAACCGGTCATCCGGTTGGGCTCGACACGGCCGTTCTGGGCGTCATGGGCATAGCGCAGGACGCGTGCCGACAGCGCCATCTCGAAGCGCACGAGTTCCCTGAGCTTGGCCGCGTCATCCGTCGACGCCGAAGTCGTGGCCGGCACATCGACGGTGTAGTCGGTGGGCGTCAGGCCGTAGCTCGCGGCCTCGCCCAGCACCCGCACCGCATCCTGGGCGCGGTTGTTGGGGCTGGGTCCGTTCACCCAGATGAAGTCCGGATTGGCCGAGTAATAGGCGATCAACGCCTTGGCGATGTCGGGCTCGGCGTAGAGTTCGTAGTCGCTGAGACCGGCAATGGCATCGTGGAAAGCAGCCCCCGTTGCTGACGGAACGAACGCCGCGTCCTGCGCCGTCGCCGGCTGCGGCGCGGCGGACAGCGTCGAGAAGTCGACGCGAATAAGCTTGTCAGCCTTGTAGGTGTAATAGGACGGCCCGCTGATCTTTGCGCCGCCGCCGCCGCCAGCCGGGGCTTTGGGTTTGTGCGTTGGCGGAGGCGGAAATTCGCCCTGCGGCTCATGCCTGATGCCGCCGCCGAACAGCATGTCGAAGAGCCCCTGGGCGCCTGCCTGAGGCGCGCCCAGGGCGAGCGTTGCCGCGATCGCCACAAGCGGCATCGCGGTTGCTTTTTTACCGAGGAATTTCATGGATCACCCGCTCCGGTCGCAACCGGTTCCCGTTCCGCACGCTAGACCGTCTCGCTCACCGCATGGCGGATGTAAGGCGCGACTATACCGATTCATACCGATTTGGTTAAGCTTTCATAAATTTTGGAAAGCCTGTTGCAGAACGGTTTCACAAGATCGTGTCGGCTGGAGCGCGGGCGTTTCGCTCCAGCCTGGAGAAATCCCCAAAATTCAGGCGTTGGCGCAGCCATCGATGGTCAATGCGGCACCGGTAACGAAACGCCCCTCCGGACCGGCGAGCCAGGCAACCATGCCGGCGATGTCATCGGCCTTGCCGAATCGCGGTGCAGCACGGCATGTCGATCCAGGCGCGCGACGGCGCGTCGCGCCCAGCGCTGATGGCCACCGTCACTGGCGCGATGGCTGCCTGGCAAACTCTGGCAGGCCCCGACTGAGCGTGACAAACGCTGGCCATTATGGTGGAAATCCAGCCAAACGCGCGGTCGGGAGGAACAAGCTGTGAAAAAGGGTTATCGCGAACTGCTGGATGAAGCCAACGCCGAGATCGAAGTGGTTTCACCTGAAGAAGCCGCGGGACTGCTCGAGGACGAAGGCACCATCTTCGTCGACCTGCGCGACCCGCGCGAGGTCGAACGCGACGGCAGGATTCCCGGCGCCAAACATGTGACACGCGGCATGCTGGAATTCTGGATCGATCCGGAAAGTCCCTATCACAAGCCGTTCTTCGCCTCGGGCAAGAGCTTCGTGTTCTTCTGCGCCGGCGGCTGGCGTTCAGCGCTCGCCACCAAGACGGCGCAGGACATGGGGCTTGTGCCCGTCAAGCACATCCTTGGCGGCTACACCGCCTGGAAGGCGGCCGGACTGCCTGTCGAGCCCGGCGAGAAGAAGAAATAGCCCCAATGCATGTCGCTCGAGAGTGGTCCCGGTTTTGAGACAACGACATGCCTGGACGAGGATTGCGTCTCAATGCAGCCGCGACGGCTCGCGGTGTTCCGCGACGAAGGCAACGGCGCGTTCGACAACGCCCTTGTCCGCAAGGATGCGGCGGTGGCCGAGACCGTCGGCCCAGTGCAGCCGCACATGGCCGCCAGCGCCGGCGTAGCGTTTCGCGTGCTCGGCCGGCACCTCGCGATCGTCAGGCGCGTGGATGACCAGCGTCGGCACCGGCGCCTGGGCGAGCTGGCGGTCACCGGTGAATTCATGCAGCGGCCGGCCGGACAGGTGCTGGACGCGGTCCGCCATCGCCACCTGCGAGCGCGGTCCGACGTTGAGCATGCGGCTGAAATCGGCGAAGATAGCCGGCAGGGAGCTGGGTGCGGCGATCAGCACGAGACGTCCGGCCGCCAGCGGCGGAATGTTCTTGACGGAACCGGCAATGGCATTGGCGGCAACGGCGCCGCCGAAGGAATGACCCACCGCCGCGACGAACGGGCCGAACCATTCGCCGGCGACCCGCACCGCGTCGACCGCGTTGACCATGTTCAGGTGCCGGCCCTGCGAATGGCCGTGCCCCGGCAGGTCCAGGGAAACGACCCTGTAGCCGGCGGCGCGATAGCCCTCGATCAAGGCGCGCATATATTCGGTGCGCGAACGCCAGCCATGAACGACAAGCACCGTGCCAAGTGCGGCCCCGCCCGGTTCCGGCCGGAATTCGTGCACCATGACGCAGCCGGTTGCCGTCTTCAGCCGATGATGGCGCGCCTCGGTCATGAACTCGGCGGCCCGGCCGATGGCGCGGCGCTCGCCATCGGTCAGCGCCTTTGTGCTCGGCGTGCGGCAGAACAGTTCGAAAGCCGCGCGCCCGGTGATGCGTGGCGCAATATGCTCGGCCGCACCAAATACGCTCCGGATGACCTTCAGCCCGATTGATGCCATAGTGAGAATCCATCCATACGTTCAAGCATGAACATAATAGTTCAAAGATGAACAATAAACAAGAGCTACCCTGGGACAACCCGCGTTTTCGCAACTGGGTCGCGGTGGCGCGTGCCTGCCATGTGCTGGAGCGCACGCTGGCGGTGAAACTCGCGCCGCTCGACCTGAAGCCGGCGCAGCTCGACGTGCTGATGAACCTCTACCGCCATCCCGGCATGTCGCAGCACGATCTTGCCCGCAAGCTGCTCGTCGGCCGCTCCAACATCACCATGCTTTTGCCGCAGCTGGAGACGCGCGGCCTGCTGCGCCGCGAAGGCGACGAGAAGGACAAGCGCATCCTGCGGCTCGCCTTGACCGAGGCTGGCGAGGCGCTGCTGATGCAGGCGCTGAAAGTGCATATGGCGCTGATCGAGAAAGCGATGAGCCAGTCGACGCCGGAGCAGTGCGACATGATCGGCGAACAGATGCGCAAGATCTATGAGGTGCTGAAGGAGGCCTGACGGCCTTTTCGGTCACTCACCACATGGTTTTCTTCGCCCGCTCCGGCCATTCCTTGTCGTAGGCCTCGCCGTCGATGTTCTTGCGGCTGGTGATTTCCAGGATTTTTCCCGGCGTCGGCAGCGATTTTGGATCGACATGTTTTGCCGGGTTCCAAAGCTCCGACCGCACAATGGCGCGGGCGCACTGGAAATAGACCGAATCGACGTCGATGACGGTCACCGAGCGCGCCGCCTTGCCGTCGACCATGAAGGATGCGCAAAGTTCGGCGTCCGTGGTGATGCGCGCGCGGCCGTTGATGCGCAGCGTCGTGCCAGAGCCCGGCACCAGGAACAGCAACCCGACACGCGGATCCCGGATGATGTTGCGCAGCGAATCGGCGCGATTGTTGCCGCGCCGGTCCGGCATGATCAGCGTCTTCGGATCAACGATACGCACGAAGCCGGCGAGATCGCCGCGCGGCGAACAGTCCAATCCCTCCGGGCCACTGGTGGCAAGCGCAACAAAGGGCGACGCCTCGATGAAGGCGGCATATTCGGGAATGACGTGATCGAGTTCCTTGACCAGCGAGGCTTCGCCTGGAACGCCGTAGAGCGCCTCGAGCTGTTCGACCGTGGTGATAAGCGACATCTTTTTCGTCTCCGAACCCTGGCCGGCGCTACTCCAGATGTGTGACGCCTTTACGACGTCGGCTTAGCGATCGCGGCTCAGCCCTTTTTCGGCAAGCTCCGCCAGGTAGGCATTCCAGCGCTCATCCTTCTCGTGGCCAAGCGCGTGCAGATAGTTCCAGGTGAAAATGCCGGTGTCGTGGAAATCATCGAAGGTGATGCGCACCGCATAGTTGCCGACCGGCTCGATCTTCAGGATGGCCACATTGCGCTTGCCGGGAACCGTCACACGCTGGTCGGGCGAATGGCCCTGCACCTCGGCCGATGGCGAGGCGACGCGCAAAAGCTCCGCCGGCAGTTCGAATGGCTGGTGATTGGGAAAGGTGACCGACAGCAGCTTGCGGTCCTTGGAGACCCGGAGTTCTTTTGGCGCGGTCATGCTGTTTGATCCCGTATCGATTGCCCTTCCCTACGCCGCTTCGCGACAGGGGAAAAGTCCCGATAGACGACCGACACACGGTGTCGGCTCCGGGATGTTACCAAAGATCGAGAAGCGGTATCTTGAATGGTGGGCTGGATCGTATCACATAGCTGTATATAACGACGCCGGTAACGGCCACGGGAAACGCTCGAACATGAACATGATCGACCCTTTCGGTCGCACGATCAGCTATCTCAGAGTGTCGGTCACCGACCGCTGCGATTTTCGCTGCACCTACTGCATGGCCGAGGACATGGCCTTCCTGCCGAAGAAGGACCTGCTGTCGCTGGAAGAGCTGGATCGGCTCTGCACCGTTTTCATCGAGAAGGGCGTCAGACGGCTGCGCCTCACCGGCGGCGAGCCACTGGTGCGCAAGAACATCATGCATCTGGTGCGCCAGCTCTCGCGCCACCTCGATAGCGGCGCGCTGGAAGAACTGACGCTGACCACCAACGGCTCGCAGCTGTCGCGCTTCGCCGCCGAGCTCGCCGATTGCGGCGTCAAGCGCATCAACGTCTCGCTCGACACGCTGGATGCGGACAAGTTCCACCAGATCACCCGCTGGGGCCATCTCGACAAGGTCATGCAAGGTATCGATGCCGCTCAGGCGGCCGGGCTCAAGGTCAAGCTCAACGCGGTGGCGCTGAAGGATTTCAACGACGCCGAACTGCCCAACATGATGCGCTGGGCGCATGGCCGCGGCATGGATCTCACTGTCATCGAAACCATGCCGATGGGCGAGATCGACGCAGACCGCACCGACCAGTATCTGCCGCTGTCGCTGCTGCGCGCCTCGCTGGAACGCCAGTTCACGCTGGCCGACATTCCCTTCAAGACCGGTGGCCCTGCACGCTATGTCCACGTCGCCGAGACCGGCGGAAAGCTCGGTTTCATCACACCGATGACGCATAATTTCTGCGAAAGCTGCAATCGCGTCCGGCTGACCTGCACGGGCACGCTTTATATGTGCCTCGGCCAGGAAGACGCGGCCGACCTGCGCGCGCCGTTGCGTGCATCCGAAGGCAACGAACTTGTCGCCGACGCGATCGACGAGGCCATCGGCCGCAAGCCGAAAGGCCATGATTTCGTCATCGACCGCCGCACCAGCCGTCCGTCGGTGTCCCGGCATATGAGCGTCACCGGCGGCTGATTTTTTGTCCGATTTGGTGCAAGACTATCTTTGGTCACAAGGCCAAGGGGGCATCGTGCTGCGTCTTTATCGTATAGGCTTGTCGTCGCTGACCACTGTCCTGTTCTTGGCGACGCCCGTCACAACAAGTGCAAACGCCAAGCCCTTCACCTATGCGAACGCGCGCTTCGGCACCGTCTGCACCTTTCCCGACGAGATATTCACCGATCGCCAGCCCGAGCCGGAAAATGGCGACGGACAGGTTTGGCTGAGCGCGGATGGCGCCAGCCTGACCTGCTCCGGCATCCTCAACGTCGATGACGACACGCCGAAAGGCTTTGTCGCCGATGAAAAGGCAAGCAAGGAACCTGACTACACCGTTACCTACAGCAAGACCGGCAAGAACTGGGCGGTGCTGTCGGGCATGAAGGATGGAAAGATCTTTTATGAGCGGCGCCTGTTCGGCACTGATGGCGTCATCCGCACGGTCTGGATCGATTACCCGCCAGCCCTGAAGTCGAAATACGACCCGCTGGTCGGCGCGATTGCCGGCAGTCTGAAGGGACAGTGAGTATTTCGGATCACACCCCAGAAAAAGTCTTGTCCGCGAACCGCCGCCGGATTTACGGCCACGCTGTTCCGGCCTAGCCTTCCCCTGAAAGCGGCTTTTCGCAGATAGGGGGAAACGTCATGCGCAAACTCATTCTTTCTCTTGCATTGCTCGGCCTTGCGGCCGTGCCGGCGGCAGCGCAGTCGATCGGTGGAACCTACACCGTCGCCGGCACCAATTTCGACGGATCGAAATATGATGGCGAAGCCACCATCACGCTGACCAGCGGGACGACTTGCGCGATCCACTGGGAGACTGGCGGTTCTTCGTCCGATGGCATCTGCATGCGCAACGACGATGCATTCTCCGCCGGCTATGTCATGGGCAAGGACATCGGCCTCGTCGTCTACAAGGTCGAGGATGACGGGTCGCTGCATGGCCTGTGGACCATCGCCGGCAAGGAAGGCAACGGCACCGAAGTGCTGACGCCGAAGCAATAGACATCGGCAGCCGGTACGTTCCGGGAGGCGAAGCCGCCTCCCGACCAGATCCGCGCCGAATTGAGGACGTGATTTCACGCCGGCGATGACGAATGCCCCGGTCCTGGCCCAGCCCTTTGCCATTGCTGTTTCGTGGCGGGCTGTTACAGGCTTGCTTCCCAAGCAACCGGTGGATGTCTTGCCTCTTTCCCCAAATCTTCGCGGCGCGTTGTTCATGATGGTGGCGATGGTTGGCTTCACGCTCAACGACGCCATCACCAAATACTCTTCGCAATCGATGAACATGGCGCAGGTCATGCTGATCAGAGGAGCCTTTGCCTCGCTCTTCGTCGGCCTGCTGGCCTGGCAACGCGGCGCGCTTTTGCGGCCGCGCCTGATGCTGCAGCCGCTGGTGGCAATCCGCGTGCTGGGCGAAGCTGGCGCCACCGTGTCGTTCCTGGTGGCGCTTGCCCATTTGCCGATCGGCAGTGTCTCGGCCGTTCTTCAGGCGCTGCCGCTGGCGGTGACGATGGGTGCCGCGCTGTTTTTCGGCGAAGCGGTCGGCTGGCGACGCTGGCTGGCAATCGCAGTCGGTTTTGCCGGCGTACTGGTCATTGTGCGGCCCGGCTTTGATGGCTTCAGCATCTATTCCCTTTGGGCGCTGGCCAGCGTCGCCTGCTGCACCGTGCGCGACCTCGCCACCAAGCGCATCCCCCAAACCATACCGACCATGCTCGTCTCGACCGCGACCGCGCTGGCCATGACCGGCGTCGGCGTGGTGCTGTTGTCGCCGATGGGTGGCTGGACGCCCATGACCGGCAAGAGCACGGCGCTGCTGGCGCTGGCCGCGGTGCTGGTGCTCATCGGTTATCAATTCATCATCATGGCGATGCGCTCGGGCGAGATCTCCTTCATCGCGCCGTTCCGCTACACAGCGCTCCTCTGGTCCATCCTGCTTGGCTTGATCGTCTTCGGCGACATTCCGGACATGCCGATGATCGTCGGCGCGACAATCGTCGTCGGTTCGGGTCTCTACGCGCTCTATCGCGAGCGCGTGGTCGGTCGGCGAAGGATCGTCGCCGAAACCACCGGGCCGGCCATGGCGCCGGATGGAATCTAGCCGGGTCTTGTGATTTCCGGCGGCTGGCGTACAGGCTCGATGCATGAGGCGAGATATTGCAGGGATCGTTCTGGCCGGTGGCCAGTCAAGGCGGATGGGAGGCGGCGACAAGAGCCTGTTGCCGCTCGGCGGCGGCAGCGTGCTTGAGCAGGTCTTGTCGCGCCTTGGCCCGCAGATCGAAACCCTGGCGCTGAGCGCCAATGGCGATCCCGAACGCTTTTCCCGTTTCGGACTGCCCGTGCTTGCCGACACCGTCGAAGGCTTTGCCGGGCCGCTTGCCGGCATTCTGTCCGGCCTCGAATGGGCGGCCGCTGGCACACCTTGCAAAGCGGTCGTCACCGCCGCCGGCGACACGCCTTTCCTGCCGCTAGACCTCGTCGCGCGTCTGGCGGCGGCAGCCGGCGAACATCCAGGTTCAATTGCCGTCGCCTCCTCGGCCGGCCGGCTCCACCCGACCTTCGCGCTGTGGCCGACGGACTGTCGCGACGCCTTGCGGCATTTCCTGGTCGATGAGGACAACAGGCGCGTTTCGGCCTTCATCGAGCGCCATGGCCATGTCGAGGTGGAATTCCAGGTCGTGCAATTCGCTGGCCGGCCACTCGATCCTTTCTTCAACATCAATGTGCCGGACGATCTTGCCCAGGCCGGGCGCCTGTTGCAGAGCATGACATCATGAACGTCTTCGGCATCACCGGCTGGAAAAACTCCGGCAAGACCACCCTCACAGAAAAGCTGGTCGCTGAGCTTGTGCGGCGCGGCTGGAAGGTCTCGACGGTCAAACACGCCCATCATGATTTCGACATCGACAAGCCGGGCGCCGACAGCTTCCGCCATCGGCAGGCCGGCGCCACCGAGGTCGCGATCGTGTCCGGCAACCGCTGGGCGCTGATGCATGAATTGCGTGGCGAGGATGAGCCGCCACTGGAGAGCATCCTCTCGCGACTCGCCCCATGCGACATCGTGCTGGTCGAAGGCTACAAGCGCGAATCACACCGCAAGATCGAAACGCGGCGCCTGGAAGCGAGGGACCGGGCGCCGCTTTCGGCAGGCGATCCCAATATTGTCGCCATCGCCGCCGATTTCGCCGTCACGGACGAGAGCCTGCCGGTATTCGACCTCGACGACGTAAAATCGATAGTCGACTTCATCGAGCGCATCACCGGCCTCGTTGCTTGGGATGTAACGTAACGGCAGAACCCCATTGCCGATTTCGGTGGTTTTGCAGTTGCTTTTTTCTTGGAAAGAGTGGGAGTATCGCCTCAGCGGGCGGTCAAAAGCACCGCCCCATAGAGCCGTTTCGGAACGACGGCCGGGACCATAAAGAGAGGACTATCATGCGTATTGCACTGCGTATCGCGCTCGCCGCATCGGCTGCGCTGCTGACGCTCGGCGTAGCCCAGGCCCAGGAAAAGACCCTGCGGATCGGCACCGAAGGCGCCTATCCCCCGTTCAACAACCTCACCTCCGACGGCAAGCTCGTCGGCTTCGACATCGACATCGCCCAGGCGCTTTGCGATCAGATGAAGGTCAAGTGCACCTTCGTCGCCCAGGATTGGGACGGCATCATCCCGGCACTTCAGGCCGGCAAGTTCGACGCTATCGTCGCCTCGATGTCGATCACGCCGGAGCGCAAGGAGAAGGTCGACTTCACCCACAAATACTACAACACCCCCTCGGCTCTCGCAGTGCCGAAAGACAGCACGCTGAAGGGTGTGACCAAGGAAGATCTCGCCGGCAAGACCATCGGCGTCGCCACGACGACCACCCATTTCAACTATGCCTCGAAGACCTACACCGACAGCACCGTGAAGGGTTATCCGAGCAGCCCCGAGGAGCAGGCAGATCTGGCCAACGGCCGCCTCGACGCCATCGAGGACGATATCGTGGTGCTGCAGCAATGGCTGGACACGCCTGATGGTGCCTGCTGCAAGATTCTCGGCCAGCCCTCGCCGCAGCCGGTCGAGATCTTCGGACCGGGCGCCGGCATTGCCGTGCGCAAGGGCGAGACCGATTTGGTCAACAAGCTCAATGAGGCCATCGACGCCATCCGCGCCAATGGAAAATACAAGGAAATCAACGACAAGTACTTCAAGTTCGACGTCTTCGGCGCCGAGTCCTGATAGACAGGATCAAGACGGCGGGGAAATTCCCCGCCGTCTTTCTATTCATCCTGGGAACGTCGTGGGGATAACACCTGTCAATGCCAGCCCAAAGCATATGGACACTTCTCAGTTGGGGACCTGATGGCTGGAGTGACGACATTGCCTATGGCGTCATTGTAACGGTTCTGCTTGCGCTGGCGACGCTCCCCATTGGGTTGACGATCGGTTTTTTCATTGCGCTGGGCAAGCAATCCGAGGAGCCGTCGCTGCGCCTCGCCGCCAATATCTACACCACGGTCTTTCGCGGCCTGCCGGAACTGGTGACGCTTTTCCTGTTCTTCTTCGGCATGCCGATCCTGCTGCAACATCTCATCCGGTATTTTCGCCCCGAAGCGACCATCGACGTCAACAGTTTCGTGGCCGGCATGATCGTGCTCTCGCTGATCTTCTCGTCCTATGCCAGCGAGGTTTTCCTCTCGGCCTTCCGCGCCATCCCGAAGGGGCAGTATGAGGGTGGCTATTCCATTGGTTTGTCCAGATGGCAGACAATGCGCTTGGTGATCCTGCCGCAGCTGCTGCGCATTGCCTTCCCCGGTCTCGAGAATTGCTGGCTTAGCCTTCTCAAGGACACGTCGCTGGTTTCGGTCGTCGGTCTTGCCGAGACGCTGCGCAACGCCGGTGTGGCGGCTCGCGTCACCAAGCATTCGTTCCTGTTTTACAGCATTGCGGCTCTGGTCTTTCTGGGTCTGGCCGTCGTGTCATCCTTCGCCACCAGCGCCATTTTGCGCTCGCTTGGCAAACGGGAGGCACAACGATGAGCGCCACAGCCGCCATGGTCGAGCGGCCGCCACCGCGGACCCGCGGCTGGCCGCGACGGCGCATCGTCGGCTACGCGCTGGTCTGCCTGTGGATCGCCTTTGGCCTCGGCATCGTCGGCTATCTGTTTTTTGCCTGGAACCCGGCCTTCTTCGCCAAATATGCGCCGGCCTATCTGAGCGGGCTGGGCGTTACCTTGTCGCTGGTCGCCATTTCGATGGTGCTTGGCGCCGTCCTGTCGATGCCGGTTGCTTACGGGCGTATGTCCAGGAACCGGATCCTGGCCGGTCTTGCCTACTGTTACGTCTATTTTTTCCGGGGCACGCCGCTGCTGGTTCAGACCTTTCTGGTCTATTACGGGCTGGGGTCGTTCAGGCCGGAACTCCAGATGATCGGGCTTTGGGATTTCTTCAAGGACGCCTTCAACTGCGGCGTCTTCGCCTTTGCGCTCAACACCGCTGCCTACCAGGCCGAAATCCTGCGCGGCGCCGTCGAAAGCGTGCCCAGGGGCCAATGGGAAGGCGCCGCCTCCCTCGGCCTGCACAAATTGCAGACGCTGCGCAAGATCATCCTGCCGCAAGCTCTGATCGTCGCCTTGCGGCCCTACGGCAATGAGCTGATCCTGATGGTCAAGGCGTCCGCCATCGTCGCCATCATCACCGTGTACGACCTGATGGGTAATGCAAAACTCGCCTTTGCCAATTCCTTCGACATCCAGGCCTATATCTGGGTCGCCCTGGTGTACCTGGTGATGGTCGAGTTGTTGCGCCATGCGATCGAATGGATCGAGCGCCGGATCACCATCCACCTGAAGCGTTGACGGATTTCCATATTGCCTGCTCCAGTCGATCAGTCCGCAGGCGTCTTGACGAATTGAGCGCAGGGCCTAGAACGGTTCACCGTTTCGCAGAAACGCCGAACCGCTCTATCTCTTTGTTTTGATGCAATTCCGGAGGGAAAACCGCTTCACACTTTTCCTGGAATTGCTCTAGAGCTTCCGCAGCAATTTCGTTTCCGTCTGAAGGGCAAGTTCATGGCATCTGTGGCATTTCTCGGTCTTGGCGTGATGGGCTATCCCATGGCCGGCCACTTGAAGAACAAGGGTGGTCACGACATCACCGTCTACAACCGCACCAAGGCCAAGGCCGAGCAATGGGTCGGCCAGCATGGCGGCGGCCTTGCAGTGACGCCGGCAGAGGCAGCCAAGGACAAGGACTTCGTCTTTTCCTGCGTCGGCAATGACGACGATCTGCGCTCGGTGACGACAGGTCCCGAAGGCGCCTTCAAATCGATGAAGAAAGGTTCGGTCTTCATCGACAACACCACGGCTTCGGCGGAAGTCGCGCGCGAACTGGCGGCAGCAGCGGAGGCAGGTGGATTTTCATTTCTCGACGCGCCGGTCTCCGGTGGCCAGGCAGGCGCCGAGAACGGCGTGCTGACCGTCATGGTCGGCGGCGATCAGGCTGCCTTCGACAGAGCGAGGCCCGTTATCGACGCTTTTGCCCGCATGGTTGGGCTGATGGGCTCGGCTGGCGCCGGCCAGCTCACCAAGATGATCAACCAGATCTGCATCGCCGGGCTCGTGCAGGGACTGTCGGAAGGTATCCATTTCGGCAAGAAGGCCGGGCTCGATATCGAGAAGGTGATCGAGGTGATTTCCAAGGGAGCCGCCGGTTCATGGCAGATGGAAAACCGCCACAAGACAATGAGTGCCGGCAAGTATGATTTCGGCTTTGCCGTCGACTGGATGCGCAAGGATCTTGGCATCTGCCTGGCGGAGGCCGACCGCAACGGCGCCAAGCTGCCGGTGACCGCGCTTGTCGACCAGTTCTACAAGGATGTGCAGGCCATGGGTGGCAAGCGCTGGGACACCTCCTCGCTGCTGGCGCGCCTGGAGAAGTAGGCGATCATGTCCCTGCCCGCTCCAGGCTGGACCGCGCAGGACATCGTCGCGCATCTGCGCTCGATCGGCACCGAGGAAAACCGCGCCGGCATGGCGCGGTTCGGCATCAACATCGCGACCGCGCTCGGTGTCGGCAACACGGATTTGCGGCCCTTGGCGCGCAAGCTGAAGCGCAACCACGAACGATCCCTGGCGCTGTGGACCAGCGGCATTCGCGAAGCGCGGATGCTGGCGGCTTTCACCGGCGAACCGAAGAAGATCACCATTGAGGAATGCCGTAGCTGGGCCGACGATTTCGATTCCTGGGAAGTCGTCGATACCGTCTCCGACCTGTTCGTCGATACGCCGTTCTGGCGCACGCTGATCGAGGAGTTTGCGGTCGACGAGCGCGAATTCGTCCGCCGCACGGCCTTTGCCATGTTGGCATGGGCGGCCGTGCATTTGAAAAAGGAGCCGGACGCGACTTTCCTGTCCTATCTGCCCTTGATCGAAGTCCATGCCGGCGATCAGCGCAACTTCGTCAGGAAAGCCGTCAACTGGGCGC
Organism: Mesorhizobium sp. WSM4308; assembly: GCF_002294905.1. NCBI lineage: Bacteria > Pseudomonadati > Pseudomonadota > Alphaproteobacteria > Hyphomicrobiales > Phyllobacteriaceae > Mesorhizobium > Mesorhizobium sp. WSM4308. The sequence continues at coordinate 53,715 of NZ_NSFW01000013.1, forward strand.
TGCGGCAGATCGGCAAGCGATCGATGAGCCTGCACGCCCCTGCCCTGACCCTGGCACAGAAACTCGCCGACTCCCCAGACAAGACCGCGCGCTGGATCGGCAAGGATGCCGTCAAGGAACTGTCGGATGCCAAAACGCTGGAACGCCTCGCCGGCAGAAACGTTTGACCTCGCCAACATCCGCTTCACCGAGGTGACGCCGGCAACACGCGGCAGCTTTGAGACCCTGTTCGAGCAGCCGGGTGCGCCAAAATATTGCTGGTGCATGGCCTGGCGGAACTCTGACCGCGAGCACATCCAGAACGATGAAAAGAAGCGTCAGATGATGGCGCTCATCGATGCCGGCACCCCGGTCGGCATCCTCGCCGAGATCGACGGCAACACCATTGCCTGGTGTTCGGTCGCTCCGCGCGAGACCTATCGCAGGCTTTCAAGGCGGCAGGACGACAGCGAGACGGGCGTATGGTCGATCGCCTGCTTCTATGTGCCGAGGGCCTTGCGCGGCGGCGGCCTTGCTTCGGCCTTACTTGACGCTGCCATCGATCATGCCTTCGCCAAGGGCGCGCGCATCATCGAGGCCTATCCCGTGGCCGAAGCGTCGCCGAGCTACCGTTTCATGGGCTTTCGCGACATGTTCGCGTCGCGCGGCTTCCGTGAAGTCGGCATGGCTGGTTCTCGCCGACATGTGATGCGGCTCGCGCATTGACGTCATTGGCCGCGGCGTCTTTACTTGGCCGCAAAGGAAGCGGCATGAGCGTCCATCTCAAATCAATCCTGGCTCTGGCGACCGCGCTGTCCCTCTGGGCTGCCGGCGCTTCGGCCGAAACCATGCACATCTTTTGGAAGGATTTGCGCCCGGCGAGCCAGGCCGTCGCGGAAGACGCCGGCCTGCCGATGATTGCGGCTAAACTACCCGATCATGGTGAGACGCTGTCGCTCGGCTTGCAGGACAAGACGGTACAATTAGCCGGCTACGCGTTGCCGGTCGATCGCGATGGCGACCTCGTCTATCAGTTCCTGCTGGTGCCATGGACCGGCGCGTGCAGCCACATGCCGACGCCACCAGCCAATCAGATCGTGCTGGTGACGCCAGCCCATCCCTACAAGATGTCGCAAGCCTACCAGTCGGTCGCCGTCACCGGCGCCCTGAAGCCGGACATGGAGAAAAGCCAGCTGTTCATTCTGGATGGCGTCAGCGTCATCCAGTCGGGCTATAGCGTGCACAGAGCAGAGGTGGTTGGGGTCGACACCGTGCCTGATGCCGTCACCCTGCCGGTGAACTCGCCCTGGACGTTCCTGAACAAAAAGAAGAACTAATCGGGCTTGCGCTCAGGCGGCGTTGGCGCCCGATTCCTTGTCCAGCACCATGTAATCGAGCGGGATTTCAGTGGTGTACTTGATCTGCTCCATGGCGAAGGACGACGACACGTCACGGATCTCGATCTTGGCGATCAGCCGCTTGTAGAAGGCGTCGTAGGCGGCGATGTCAGGCACCACGACGCGCAAGAGATAGTCGACGTCGCCGCTCATGCGGTAGAACTCGACCACCTCGGGAAACTCCTGGATGACCTCGGAAAAGCGGCGCAGCCATTCGTGGCTGTGCGAATTCGTGCGGATGGAGACGAAGACGGTGACCCGCACATTGACCTTCTCATGGTCGAGAATGGCGACGCGACGCTTGATGACGCCTTCCTCCTCGAGCTTCTGGATGCGGCGCCAGCAGGGCGTGGTCGACAGGCCTACTTTCTTGGCGACATCGGCCACCGCGAGTGTCGCGTCCTCCTGCAGGAGGCGGAGAATTTTTCGGTCAAGGCGGTCCATTAGAGGCTCCTGAGGAATAGTTTGGCTATATTCCCCTTTATTTCGGGCTTTCACAAGAAAGAAATTCTGCCAATCGCTATGAAAGCGAGTGATTTCTTGCTGAATGCCTAGCCGAGGCGATAGCGGATTTCCGAGCGCAGGAAAGGCAGCAAATCCATTTCAAACCACGGATTCTGCTTCAGCCAGCCGCTGTTGCGCCAGGATGGGTGCGGCAGCGGCAGCACCTTTGCGCCGACGGAATTCTCCCAGATGGCCCGCCAGTCCTTAACCGTCTCCGTCAGCGAGGGCCGGCGCGCGGCGCCCATATGCCAGGACTGCGCGTAGATGCCGATAGTCAGCACCAGGTCGATCCGCGGCATCAGCGCCATCAAGGGCGTGCGCCAGGCCGGCGCGCATTCGCGCCTTGGCGGCAGGTCACCACCCTTGGCATCCTGGCCGGGAAAGCAGAAGCCCATCGGCACGATGGCAAATTTCTCGATGTCGTAGAATTCGTCGCTGGTCACGCCGAGCCAGTTACGCAGGCGGTCGCCCGAAGCATCGGTGAACGGCATGCCCGACAGGTGAACCTTGGTTCCCGGCGCCTGGCTGGCAATCAGGATGCGGGCACTGGACGAAGGCCGCAGCACCGGCCGCGGCTCATGCGGCAGCGGCCTGCCGGCGGGGTTTTCGACGCAGATGCGGCAGGCCCGGACTTCTGCGGCAAAATTGTCCAGTTCCAGGGTCAAGCGGCGGCACTCGGCCGGCTGGAGATCGCCTGATGCCAACGCAGGACATTGGTGCATTCCTCCGGTACGTTGATGCGCGCCGGCTTCATGAAGTCGATGGCGATCAGGCCGGTGATATCGGCGATCGAATAGCTGTCGCCGGCAGCGAATTCCCGCTTCGCCAACTCGCCGTCGAGGATTTTCAGGAACTCCAACGCCTTCGGCTTGTTGGCCTCGCCCCATTCGGGGATTTGTGGGATTTCCCATTCCTTCATGGCCGGATGAATGTGGCGAAATGCCTGCGCGACGCAGCTGAGCAGGTTGAACTCCATCCGTCTCTGCCACATCTCGACCTGTGCCTTGCCGAGCGCGCCGCGTCCGAACAGGGCCGGCTCCGGATGCAACTCCTCGAAATACCGGCAAATAGCGACGGATTCGGTGATGACGGTGCCATCGTCAAGCTCCAGCACCGGCAGGCGCTGCAAAGGGTTGCGAGAGCTCACCGTTTGGCCCTTGTGCTCCAGCGCGCCCATGTCGACGGACACCAGCGGAACCGCGATCCCCTTTTCGGCGAGAAAGACGCGTACCCGCCGCGGATTGGGCGCCCGGCCACCGTCGAAGAGCTTCATTTCGATCCTCCCTTTCCTTCCAAGCCGATACGCTTCACCAGAAGCGAAAAATCTCCCGCACGGCGTCGCCGATCGACGCCAGCGTGCCGTGTTTTCGCTCCACCACTTCGCCGTGATGGCTGTCGCGCCAGTCCTGCGGTTGATCGAACGTACCAGCCCAGATACCGACCTTGGCGGCCCGGGCGGTCGCTTCCTCGCTTTCGAAGTCGCCAAAGGCAACCGCCCAACCCGCCTCGACCTGAGCGCGGTTGAGGTCGGTGCCGCCGGCCTTGCAGTCGCCGAGCAACCGGCCATAGCGATCCCGCTGCCAGCCGCTGCAGGTAACGGGCCTGCCGGCGATCAGGCGCACTAGCGACTGGCGCGCAAGCGTGCCGCAGGCATAGTCGGCGCCGTTCCTGCGGCACGTCTGTGTGTATTCCGGGGCGTCGATGCCGCGCATGCGGATGCGCTCGGTGCCGAGCGTGATCGAGTCGCCATCATTGATGATGGCAGCGCCTTGAGTCTGGCGCGTCTCCACCTGATCGAGGCGCGCCGCCAACAGGATCAGCAGCCCCAGAATGATGATGGCCAGCCCATAGTCCAGCACCTTGCGCCACAGGCTTCTCGGGCGCGGCGCCGCGTACCGCCGGCGCGATCTTGGCGACCAGGAACGGCTCATATGGCAAACGGTTGGTTAATCATTCGAACGTAGCTTAACACCTTGGAACCGCTGCACGCATAAATCGAAGTTTTTGATGCCCTTGCAACGCTCGAACACAGCGGACAAGTTCATTGTGGACCGCAGGAAACGGCATCGCAACAGCGATGTCGCGCGTGCGGTGCGCAAGACGCGCGACCGTCTTTCGCAGCAAGCCGGCAATCCCGATTTCGACCGCGAATTGTTGAAACTCCACGCCGGCGCCATGACAAGCGGCGCCGTGGCGATCCCGCTGTTCGTCCTGGCGATCGCCGCTGGCGGCTGGCTCGCCGGCGTCGGTAATGAGATCGGGCTCTGGGCGTTGTTCACGCTCATCTGCTATACGATCGTCGCCTTCATGGCACGGCGCATCGAGCGCACGGAAGCGTCCGAGCTTAACCCCTTGCAAACGCGACGGGAATTTCTGGTCGGCCATTTTCTTTGCGGCCTCGGCTGGGGCTGGTTCGTCGTGCTCGGCTGCGGCGCCTGCGCTGTCGACCAGTTTCAGGTGGTCAAGGCGGTGGTGCTGCTTTTTGCCATGGCCGGGACGGCGCTCATGGCTTCATCGCTGAGCGGCGCGCTGCTGGCGACTTTTGCCGTGCCGGTGGCGCTCTACGCCTATGTCGGCACCAGGCTGTGGATGCCGGTCGAGGCGGTCATGGCCGGGCTGCTTGTCCTGTCGCTGCCTTTCTTCGTCTATGTCGCCCGTCAGCTCAACCGCGCCTCGCTGATGCTGTTGTCGTTCCGCACCGAAAAGGATGCGTTGATCGCCGAACTGGAGACAGCGAAATCCATGTCGGATGAGGCGCGGCGGCGGGCCGAGGATGCCAATCTGGCAAAGTCGCGGTTCCTCGCTTCGATGAGCCATGAATTGCGCACGCCGCTCAACGCCATTCTCGGCTTTTCCGAGGTGATGGCGAACGAGGTGCTGGGGCCGATGAGCAATCCCACCTATCGCGATTATGCCCATGACGTGCATGATTCCGGCCAGCACCTGCTCGACCTGATCAACGAGATCCTCGACCTGTCGCGCATCGAGGCCGGTCGCTACCAGCTCAACGAAGAGCCGGTGATGCTGCTCAACATCGTCGAGGATTGCTGCCACATGATGGAGTTGAAGGCGCGCAACAAGGATATCCGCGTCATCCAGGATTTCGAACAGACATTGCCGCGGCTGTTCGCCGACGAGCGTGCCGTGCGCCAGATCACGCTCAACCTTCTCTCCAACGCCATCAAATTTACCGCCACCGGCGGCGAGATCCGCGTCCGCGTCGGCTGGACGGCGGGCGGCGGGCAATACATCTCCGTCAAGGACAATGGCCCGGGGATTCCCGAGGACGAGATCCCGGTCGTGCTCTCGGCTTTCGGCCAGGGCTCGATCGCCATCAAGAGCGCCGAACAAGGCACCGGGCTCGGTCTGCCGATCGTGCAAGGCCTGCTTGCCATGCATGGCGGCGAATTCGAGCTGCATTCCAAGCTGCGTGAAGGCACGGAGGCGATTGCCATCTTCCCGCTGAGCCGGGTGATGGAAGAACTGCCGGCGTTGCCAACCGCGGCGGTGGCGGCGCGACGGCGTTAGGCGACCGGCCTCAAAGGGGAACGCGGACCGCAATGACCGCAGACTGGGATGCCGGCAGCGTCGAAATCAAATCGCACCGACTTCGCCTCAAGTTGTTTGCGGCCGTTGATGCTGACGAGGTCTTTGCCGCCATCACGCCCGCAATCACCCGTTTCATGCAGTGGGAACCACCTCGATCATCAACGGCCTTTGCCGAGGTATGGCGATCCTGGTTGGCGCCGATCCTCGACGGATCGGATCTGCATTTTGTTGTGCGCTCGCTGGCGGACGATCGCTGTATGGGTCTTGTCGGCCTGCATGCGGCGAAGACGGCCTGTCCCGAAATCGGAATTTGGATAAGGGAGGACGTCCATGGAAACGGCATCGGCCGGGAGGCCGTCGCCGCCGTGGTGGCATGGGCGTCCGAGGAACTCGATCCGGATGGCTTCGAATATCCTGTCGCCGAAGAGAATATGGCGAGCCGAAGAATCGCGGAAAGCCTCGGCGGCTCGATCGTCGAGACCCGCTCCAATCCGAAATACACCTCGGTCGTCTATCGTCTCCCCAATCCCAGGCGGTGATGCGCCGGGCGGGAAGCCTCTAGATCCGAACCGCCGCCGCCATGCCTGAACTGGTCAGCGCCGCCGCCTTGACCAGGCCCGCGCCAAGTGCCGCCCCCGCCCCCTCGCCATTGCTTATGCCGAGGTCTAGCAGTGGGCGCAAGCCAAGCAGTTCGGCGGCCCTTGCATGCGCGGGCTCCGGCGACAGGCTGGCGAGAAGGCAATGCTTGAGCGCAGCGGGGTTTGCGACATAAAGCACAGCCGCGGCAGCCGTTGCGGCAAAACCGTCGAGCAGCACGGGTATCTTCTGCATCCGCGCGGCGAGAATGGCGCCGGCTATCGCGGCGAACTCGCGGCCGCCGACCCGGCGCAGCACTTCCAGCGGGTCGTCGAGATGGCCGTGGTGAAAAGCCAGCGCCGCATCGACCACATCGGCCTTGCGGACCTGCATCGCCGCGTCGGCGCCGGATCCCGGACCGACCCAGTCGGCACCCCTTCCCTCGAACAGGGCGGCGAGCAGGGCGGCGGCGACGGTGGAATTGCCGACGCCGAGATCGCCGAGGCAAAGCAGGTCGGTGCCGCCCGCGATCGCTTCCATGCCGAAGGCCATGGTCGCCGCGCAGCCGCGCTCGTCGAGCGCGGCATCCTCTGCGATGTCGCCGGTCGGGATATGCAGGGCAAGATCGAACACCTTCAATCCGAGATCATAGGCAATGCAGATCTGGTTGATCGCCGCACCGCCTGCCGCGCAAAGCTCGACCGCGTTGGCGGTTGCCGCCACCGGACGCGGCGAAATACCATGACGGGTCACGCCGTGATTGCCGGCAAAGATTGCCATCAGCGGCCGTGTCACCGCGGGCGGAGCCCGGCCGCTCGAGGCGGCAAGCCACGCCGCGATGTCCTCGATGCGGCCGAGTGAATGCGCTGGCTTGTCGGCCTTGGCAAACAGCGCGCGCACGCGCGCTTCGGCTTTCAGGTCGGCTGCCGGCAGATTGTCGAGCAGGTTGCGAAAATCGTCGAAAGGCAGAGCGCTGGTCATGTCGTGAGCAATCATTCCTGGATTTGGTGAGCGGCATAGCCGCGTTGCGTGATCGGCACAACCTCTCCCAAACATCAGCCTTGATTGCCGCAAAGATGGCCCGGGAAGGCGCGATCGCGAGGGCTTGCATTGGCTTTGCCGTTGCACCATGTGGAGGTGGAAGAGCGGAGTCCGCACGGATCCCTCGAAAGAAAGTCATGACGGCCATCGAATCCCCCTGCATCCTGGTCTGCTCGATCGACATGAAAACCGGCTTCTGCTTCGGTTGCGGCCGCACGCGCGAGGAAATCGGCGCCTGGATGGGGATGACGCCCGAATCACGCCGCAATGTGATGGCCGAACTGCCGGCCCGACTGGAAACGGTCGAGCGCCGGCCGCGCCGCGAAACGCGCCGCACCCGCATGGCGCGCGAACGCGACGTACTCTAAAGCCTTCACCGTTTCACGGAAACGGCGAACCGCTCCAACTCTTTGTTTTAACGCAATTCCTATGGAATACCGTTTTCGCACTTTTCCTGGAATTGCCCTAGCGAGGCACGGATGAGCAGCCGACTGTTCTGGATTCTGATGGCGGTGATCGGCGTTGGAGCGGCCCTGCTCGTGCTCAATGATTCCGCCGGCAGCACGCTTGGCGTCGAGAATTACGATTTTGGCAGGCTGATATGGCTTGGCGCCTTCGGCGCCCTGATCGCCACCGGCCTGCTGCGATCGGGCCGCCCGTTGGGCGACATGGCACGGAATTTCGGCGCCTGGGCGGCAATCGTGCTGGCGCTGATCGCCGGCTACCAGTACCGCTACGAACTGCAAGATGTCGCCAGCCGGGTGACCGCGGGCCTCGTTCCCGGCAGCCCGCTGGCGCTTGGTGTCGAAGACGGCCACGACACGGTGACCCTCGACAAGGCCGACAATGGCCATTTCGAAGCGCGCATCCTGGTCAACGGCAACCCGATCCGGGCCGTTGTCGACACAGGCGCGACCAGCACTGTGCTGACGTCGGAAGATGCGCAGGCCGCCGGCTTCAATCCGGCGGCGCTCAACTACACGATACCGGTTTCGACAGCCAACGGCATGGCGCGCGCCGCCGCGGTGAAGACCGACGCGGTGGCGATCGGCGGCATCGTGCGCAAGGACATGCCGGTGATGGTCGCGGCACCCGGCATGCTGAGCCAAAGTCTGCTCGGCATGAATTTCATTGGCTCGCTGTCGGGCTTCGACGTGCGTGGCGACCGCATGATCCTCAGGGACTGAGCTCAGGCCGCCTTGGCGGCCCTTCCACCGAATTCGACGGCCGCGAAAGCCGTCTTCAGCACGTCGGGCCCGGCACCGGGCCGGTTTGCGTCGGTCGACAGGATCTGGCGGTAGCGGCGTGCACCGGGCAGCCCATGGAACAGCCCGACCATATGGCGGGTAACATGGCCGAGCCGCCCGCCCCGTTCGATGTGGCGCGCCGAATAGTCCGCCATGGCATCGATCAGCCCAGCGAAATCGAACGCCTCGGGCCTTGCGCCGTAGAAGGCTGCGTCGACGCCGGCCAATATGCCTGGCGTGTGGTAGGCGGCGCGGCCGAGCATGGCGCCGTCGACATGATCGAGATGCGCGCGCGCCTCTTCAAGCGACTGAATTCCGCCGTTGATCCCAATGAATTCGTTCGGCTTTTTGGCCTTCAGGCGATAGACCCTGTCATAGTCGAGCGGCGGGATGTCGCGGTTTTCCTTGGGGCTCAGCCCTTCCAGCCACGCCTTGCGCGCATGCACCCACAGGGTGTCGGCGCCGGCCGCGAAAACCCCGTTCGCCAACGCATCCAGCGCCAGCTCCGGATCCTGTTCGTCGACGCCGATTCGGCACTTGACGGTGACGGGGATTGTCACGGTCGCCTTCATTGCCGCGACGCAGTCGGCGACGAGGTCGGGCACCTTCATCAGGCAGGCGCCGAACGTGCCCGACTGAACGCGGTCGGACGGGCAGCCGACATTGAGGTTGATCTCGTCATAGCCGAAGGCTTCGCCAATGCGCGCCGCCTCGGCAAGTTTCGCCGGATCCGAGCCGCCGAGCTGCAGCGCGACCGGATGTTCCACCGCATCGAAACCGAGCAGCCTCTCGCGCGCGCCCTGTATGACCGCGTCGGCCACCACCATTTCGGTGTAGAGCAGCGCATGGCTCGTCAGCTGGCGATGGAAGAACCGGCAATGCCGGTCCGTCCAGTCCATCATCGGGGCCACGGCGACTCTATGATCTTGATTTTTCAGCATTTTTTCTTTAACATCAAATTCTTAGGTCCTAGCGGCCCAACCCGAATTTACGCCAGAATACGACCCTTTTCGCCACGTTTCGATCTCTCAGTGCACACGGAGCGCACACGAAAAAATGGCCACCTACACAAAGCTCTCGTCCGGTTCCTGGCGTGTCCAGGTCCGTCGCAAAGGACGCTACGTCAGCGAGACCTTCCTTCGCCGAGACGACGCACGGCGCTGGGCGACCGAGACAGAGCGCCAGGTCGATCGCGGTGAGACGCCGACCAAGTCCCGCATAGCGCGCCTGAAAACTTTCGGCGACCTCATCGACCTTCATATCGGCGACATGAGCGATGTAGGCAAGTCCCCTCGCCGCTCCAAGGCCGCAGCCCTCAATATGCTGCGAAGACATCTGGGGAAGTGCAACATAGCGGCTCTCGATCGCGAACGGATCATTCGTTTCGGCCGAGAGCGGGCCGTCCAGGGCGCCGGGCCGATGACTCTTGGTATCGACATCGGCTTTGTAAAACTTGTCCTCTCTCATGCTGCGGCGGTTCACGGTCTGCCAGTCAAGGTCGAACCGGTTGATCTGGCGCGTATCGCTCTGACAAGGCTTGGCCTTGTGGGTAAAGGGAACGAGCGAGACAGACGTCCCACCCAAGATGAGATCGATAGGCTCATCGCCCACTTCAATTCAAACCCTCTGCAGATAGCGCCTGTCGGTCGGATCATACGCTTTGCCATCGCTACGGCCATGCGGCAGGAGGAGATTTGCAAGGCGCGTTGGTCTGACGTCGATTCTCGCACGCGGATGCTACTCATCCGCGACCGAAAAGATCCTAGGAACAAGAACGGGAACAATCAGCGCATACCGCCATTCGCCGCAACCGGCTACGATGCGTGGGCTATTATCGAGGAGGAACGCGCAAGGCGCAGCAACGACGATGATCGAATTTTCCCGTTCAATCATAGGTCAGTCGGCACCGCTTTCCGCCGAGGATGCGCTGACCTTGGCATCCAGGACCTTCATTTTCACGACTTGCGGCACGAAGGAACGAGCCGTCTGTTTGAAGCTGGGTTCACAATTGAACAGGTCGCGCTGGTCACAGGGCACAAAGATTGGAAGATGCTACGGCGATACACTCATCTAAAGCCGGAGATGCTTCATACCATCCACGCGACAAAGGCTGCATGATTGTGGTGAGGGGTGGCAGCATCAGTCGGGACCGCGTTGAGCGCTCCATGGACCGAGCAGCTGTTTGAGGACGACTTTGTCATCGTCGCGCATCAGGGCCATCCGATCCTGGCTGCGGAAACCCTCGCGCCGCGCGACATGCCGGGCTTCGAGTGGGCCTTGGTTTCCTCTTCTGGGGATCCGGTCGGACAGGTCGACGATGCACTTCGGCCCTTGGGGCTAATGCGCCGAGTCCTTCTCACGGTTCCGAACTTCCTCCACGTTCCGCAGATCGTCGCCGAAACAGGGCTCGTCATCGCTCTCGGCCGGCGCTTCAGCAAGATGGCGGCGGCACATTGGCCGCTAGGACTGCGCGAGCTGCCGCTGCCTGTTGCTGGCTTCACAGCCAATATGATGTGGCTCGCGCAAAGAGATGGCGACCCGGTGCTCGGCTGGATACGGTCCCTGCTGCGGTCGTCCGTCTTGTCGTCAGAGGGTTTGTTGGAGCTCGGGCAAGATCTCGAAAAGATCGGCAACGATTCCGTAATCGGCGACTTGGAAGATTGGCGCGTTGGCGTCGGTGTTAATCGCCACGATCACCCTAGAATCCTTCATGCCGGCCAAATGCTGTACGGCGCCGGAAATCACTCAGGCGATGTAAAGGTCCGGGGCGACTATCTTTCCGGTCTGGCCGACTTGCAAGTCTTTCGGCGCGTAGCCCGCGTCTACCGCGGCTCGAGACGCCGACGGCGGCGCTGAGCCTGCCGGCGGTCACTTCGGCAAACTTTTCCGGCGAGCCAAGCGCCCGGCCGCTGGAGACGATGATCTTCGCCGCTGCCGAAATGCCGCCGCTGGCAGCATAGGCAGCGACCCAGATCCGGAATTCCGAAATCCGGAGTCAGCCGTCCGGTTACCTCCGACGGCATAAAGCGCCCGGCCGAACCAAGTCCGGCTCAGCACCAGCTCTGCAAGAACCAAGACGAGCGCCCAGAGAAAGACGACCGGCGCCAGGCATCGCCGGCCAAAGCGACTGCGAGAGAATCATTTTCTGGTCAGAAGCGGCAAGAACGAAATCTGTCGCTGGCACGGCTGGATGCGTCTCCATCAAAATCGCGGAATCGATCTTATCCGCGACGACTTTGTCGCTAAGATCGGCTTGTGCCCTCATTCTGCGAGCGCTCCACGTGTCCGCAGAAATCTTGCCAGACCCTCGACGAAGGCGCGCACCTTTCTAGGAACATAGCGATTCGAAAGATAGACGGCCTGAATGACCTGTGGCTCGTGCCGCCAATCGGGAAGCACGCGTTCAAGTGTGCCCGACGCAATCATCGGATCCAGAAGGACGTCATGGACGAGTCCAATACCCATGCCTGCGACGATCGCCTCGCATATAAGATGTGAATTGTCAGATCGGAGTACTGGCTTTACGAGAACTTCCGTGACCTCTGCGGATCGCGTCAGACGGATCTGTTCGGCGCCTTCTAGATACGAGCGTACGACGTAATCGTGATGCTTCAGATCCGCAGGATGGCTCGGCCGTCCATGCCCATCAAGATACTGAGGCGTCGCCGCGAGACTGCGCTTCAGTAGCCCTATCTTTCGCACGATCAGCTGACTTTCCGTAACCGGTCCCATCCGAACCGCGAGATCGAGACCGTCGGCGGCCAGATCAACGAAGCGATCGGAGAGTGAGACGTCCAAATCGATGCCCGGGTGCTCTTCCCTGAACTGAAAAAGGTATGCGCCCAGAATTTGGGTCCCAAAGCTAACAGGCGCGCTAACGGCCAATCGACCCGTGATTCCTGCGTCTAGATCACTGACGATCTGGTCGGCTTCCTCCATGCGCTCCAGTACGCCTCTGACATGCTGCAGATAAAGAGCACCCGCCTCCGTCAAAGCAACTTTTCGCGTTGTTCGATCGAATAACCGAGTCTGCAGCTGGGTTTCTAAAGCCCGGATTTGCTGGCTTACGGCAGACTGCGCGCGCTGAAGATCACGAGCCGCAGCCGAAAAGCTGCCGCTTTCTGCGACGCGCACGAAACAGGACAACATCGAAAGACGATCCAAGGTGGCGGTCCCATTTATAAGTAGCCGAGATAAATGTTATCAAGTTTGGCGGAATTAATCAGCGGCGATAATCGCGATATAGCACTTCAGCCAATCGTCCGAAACTTCCAGGAGCTGACATGTCTATCTCACGTCGAAACCTTTTCGCCGTCTCTGCCGGCCTCGCTTCGCTCGCCGTTCTCCCCGGCTCCCCTGCCGCTCTTGCCGCAGTTCCCCTTGCCGCAACCCCGGTGCCCGGCGTGATCCGCCGGAAGGTCGGAAAGATCGAGGTGACCGCTCTTCTTGACGGTTATATGGAAATGCCCGCCACCCTATTCAAAGCACCGGAGGAAGAAGCTGCCCGCCTCGCCCGCGAACAATTCCAGCCGCCCTCGCCGCGCTTGAGCCCGGTCAACGCCTATCTAATCAACTTGGGCGACCGCCTTGTGCTGATCGACACAGGGGCAGCTGATCTCTTCGGTCCAACGCTCGGAAAGGTGTCGCAAGCACTTGCCGCGGTCGGGGTCAAACCCGAGCAGATTGATGCGGTCCTGCTCACCCATATGCATCCGGATCACGTTGGCGGCGCCATCGATCCGCATGGGAAGGCCGTGTATTCAAACGCGGAGCTGATTGTTTCGGGAGCTGACTTTCGCTACTGGCACGACGAGGGCGCTCTTGGCCAGGCTCCAGCAGCATTCAAGCCATTTTTCTCTGGAGCTCGCGCCGTCGCCAAAGCTTACCAAAAGCGTCTGACACAGTTTTCCGATGAAACCGAGGTATTCGGCGAGCTAAGGACCGTGCCGCTCCCCGGCCATACACCCGGCCACACCGGCGTTATGGTCCGTTCCGGAGACGATGCCCTCTTCATTTGGGCCGATATTGTACACCATGCCGCATTTCAGTTCGCCCATCCCGAATGGGGTCCTGCCTTTGACGTTGATGGAAACCAAGCTGCAGCGTCCCGCAAGCGCGCGTTTGACCAGGCAGCTTACGATCGCATCCTTCTAGCGGGGATGCACATGCCGTTTCCCGGTTTTGGCCACATCGCTTCCGAAAATGGCAGCTACCGTTTCGTGGCCGCCGAATGGCCGTACGCGCTGTAGCTGCAACCCAAGTTGGACGGATCGCTGGCGAAATCTACGCGAGTTCCATCCGCCAGACCGCTAACATTGCGCCTCGCCTGGCACGTTGAGGTTAGCTGTCATTGTCGAAGCCACGGACTGAGGCACGAGAACCTACCCGTCAGACGAGTCAGCGGTCAGGATTGTTTCGAAGAAGCAGCCCGGGAAGCTATTTCGCTGCGACGGCGGCAATGTCGTCGACGGCCAGACTGCCGACGCGATGCGTCATGGCGCTAGGTGAGGCGTCTAGTCTAGTCTCTGCTGGGGGCGTCCGGCTTGCAGAAACAGTAAAAAGGGGGCGGGCCTGGCGTCGGTTGCTGCTGCAACTTTCGGCCCATTTCAGATACTTGACCCGATTCATCGAGCGGCCTCCGTCACGCGTCCGTTCCCTTTTTGGATGAACCAACCATGTGCGCGGTGTACGACGCGCGACTAACCCGCCTTTAAAGGTGCATAAACGAGCAGCCCGCCGCCGCCGAACGCAATCCAGGCAAGATCGCGGCGTCGCACCGCGCGCAGGCCGGCGACCAGCTCTCGCCAGAGCAATATCAGGACAAGCCTGTCGTGCCGCATTGGTCCGTCAGCATGTTTCCGATGTTGAAATAGGTCACGGCAATTGTGCCGCGAGTGCGGCGACCGCTCATCCGCCGCCGGCCGGCTTCGCATTGACGTTCTTCATGGCGGCAAGCAGATAATCCTGGACCGTTGCCTGAAGATTGGTCGTGGCGGCGCGCACCGCGGCCATCGCCTGCCTGACCGCCGCTTCGTCGAAGGGTCGGGCCTGCTCGGCCGCCGCAAGGTCGGCGCGCGCCGCGCGCAGCTGCCGCAGCGCTTCGAACGTGCGGGCGCGGTTGTCGCGCATGACCGCACGGAACTCCTTGCGCACCTCAGGTGAATAGGCGCCCGCGACCTCCGCCAGCAGCCCGCGCGCAACGGCCGCCTGGCGCAGGCCATGCGTGGCATAGCCAATGAAGAAGAAGTTGAGGGCAAGCGACAGCGCGAGCACAACCAGCACGGCCGCCCAGGTCCATGATCGCCTGGTCATAGCGGACCCCCCTCGCCCGGATCGGCCGTGATCGCCGACCCTCCGTCATCTGCAAGCCTGGCGCCCGCAGCGAGCGCCAGAAGTTCGGAATCCTGGGACTGGTCCTGAAGGCGCGCCACCTGGTAGCCGGCTACCGTCGCGGCGACGAGGACAGCGGCGGTGCAAGCGGCGAGGCCCGCCGGCGCGACGAGGACGCGCGGCAGCAGGGACGGACGCCGAGCGGGGCGATCGATGCGCGCCATCACGTTGCGCGCCAGGGCGCGATCGTCGCTCTCGACCAGCGCGGCCTGCCGCACGAGCCTGTCGAGCGCCGCGTCGGCGCCGGCATCGCCTTCCAGCGCCATGAATGCCAGGGCCGGGCCTTTCAAGGACGCCGGCCAGGCGTCGATGTCGTCGCCGAAGCGGCGCCGGTTGTTCTCGAATTCCTCGCGTGTCATGAGGACTTCCTTTCGCGGCCCCCGGCCGCATCTGCCAAATGATCCCTGAGCGCGCGGCGTCCGCGCACGAGCAACTGCTCGACCGAGCCCGCGCTGGCGCCCATCACCTCGGCTATCGCCGCGATGTCAAGCTCGCCCACCGCCCGCAGAAGCAGCGCCATCCGCTGGCGCTCCGGCAGGCGCGACAGGCCATCGCGCACGATCGCCAGCTCCTGCCTTGCCGCCGTCGCAGTCTCGGCATTCGCTTCCAGCGCGGCCGGCTCCTCGCCGATGTCGTCCAGGCCGAAGAAATTGCGCAGCGCGCGGCGCCGGCGCTGGTCGATGCACCGGTTGGCCGTGATCCGGTAGAGCCATGTCGAGGCGCGCGCCCTGCCGGGATCGAAGCGCGCGGCTTGTTTCCAGACGGTCACGAACACCTCCTGCACCACGTCCTCGGCATCGGCCGCATGGCCGAGATAACGCGTGGCGAATGTCCGCAGCCCACGGCCGTGACGGGCCATGAGCGCGGACAAAGCCGCCTGGCTGCCCGCGGCGATGCGGGCCAGAAGCTCCTCGTCGCCATTGGAGGCTTCATCCCGCACGGCGGCGGGCACCGGTCGAGGAGCCCCCGGCGGCGAGGGAGAAGTCTGCGACGATCCGGCTCGGGAGAAGAACGAATTCCGACGTCAAGTCCACCACCAGATATCAGCGGCGCCAACGGCGGAAGCCGTGAACCGTGTTGCCGTTCGGGCCCGTGAAGCTGCCGACAGAACGGCCGCCAAACGGTCCGGCCGCGCTGTAGCGCTGACCTGAAACGGTCTTGCCGTTCGGCCCGGTGGCAGAATAGCTCCTGGAGCAGTGGTCAACAACGCCGGCCTTGCAGGTTGAATTGGACGTGTAGGTGCCGCCGTTCGGTCCGGTGCGCGTGGTCGAGCCGGTGTAGATATTGCCGTCCCGGTCGACGCTGCGGCTCAGTTCGCCGCCATGCGCGGTCTTGCGCGTCCACTCCTCGGCGGAGGCTGGGGAAGCGGCCGACCAGACGACCATCGCGCCAAGGCAAAGCAGCGGAAGTTTGAGTCTTGAAAGCATGTCATTTCCTTTCTGGCAGGCAGGTTGGTCAGTTGGCGTGAGCAGCCACGATCTTGCGGATCGCCGCGATCTCGTCGGCGGAGAGCCTGCCGTCGCCATTGCGGTCGGCGAGATCGAAGAGCGGCGTGCTGGCCTGGAACTCGCTCTCGGTGACCTTGCCGTCGCCATTCCTGTCCATGCGCCGCCAGCGATTGCCGAGGCGGGCCTCGGCTGCCAGGGCGCGGTCATCGATGGCCTGGCGGGCGGTCTCGATCTCGTTCTCGTCGATGACGCCGTCGCCATTGCGGTCGAGCCTTTTGAAGAGACGTCCGCGGGCGGCGAGCATCTCGTCCTTCGAGATCGCGCCGTCGCCATTGGTGTCGAGGCGCTGGAGGATGCGCTGGCCGGGCATGTCCTGCGCCGCGGCGGCGCAGAGCGGCGTGAGGCCGAGAAGCAGGCCCGCAAGGATCGCTGAGCATTTCATGGGTGGTTCCTTTCGATTGTGACGTCGCGGGGGAGCGACTGTCGGCCAATACGCAGCCCGGTTCGTGCTCCTACGCCGACGTCCGGATTTTTTTGGCGGCCGCCATACCGCGGTGCCCCGTGCATCGACCTTCCGAAAAATTCGAAGACGGCGCGTAGGAGCCGGCGAACTCTTGCGTAGGAGACGCTGCAAGGACGGTCCGCGGCGGGCCGTCGATTTCAGCGGAGACACCCAGATGACCAAGATCGTGACCGCCTTTGCGGGGCTGCTTCTGTGCGGCTGCAGCGCATTCGCAGCCGACCAAGGCGCCAGGGAGGCGTTCCGGCGCATCGACACCAATGGCGACCGAAAGCTCGAATTCAGCGAGATCCAGGCAGCGCGGGCGCTGATGTTCGACCGGCTGGACGCCAACCACAATGGCGTGCTCGACCCCGACGAGGTGCAGGCGGCCATGGCACAGGTCAAAGCGAAGCGCGACGTGCAGGCCGCACGGTTCACGGGGCTGCAGGCCGAGGCGGGGCGCATGGACCGCAACGGCGACGGCAAAATCTCGCGCGACGAATTCACGGCCGCCATTCCCGACCGGCTGCTGCAGGCAGACACCGACGGCGACGGCGCGCTTTCGATTTCCGAACTGCGGGCGCTGAAGCGCCCGTGATCCATGCCAAACCAAATCAGAGGAGACTATCGATGAAGAGAATGATCACTGCTTTCTGCGGCCTGATGCTCGGCGCCGTGATCTTGGCCTCGCCGGCCGAGGCCATGCCGCTTGCGGCGCCGGCAGTTCCGGCGTCCGTGACCAGCCAGGCAACGCCGGTCTGGTACCGGCGCGGTTTCTACGTTGTCGGCGGCGCCTATTACTACAATGGTTACCGGGGTTATTGGCGTGTACGGCCCGGCTACCGCTACTACAACGGCTATTGGTTCCCGGCCGCCGCCTTCGCGGCCGGCGTGGCGGCCGCCACGGTAGCGCCACCGCCGCCCCCCGCGGCGCGCCTGGCGGCCGCCCATGTGCGCTGGTGCTTTGACCACTACCGCTCCTACCGCGCCTGGGATAACAGCTACCAGCCCTATGACGGCCCTCTACAGCAATGCCGGTCGCCCTATAATTGAAACGCGGCGCTGCCGTCATCGACCCCGGAAGGAGGCTCGCCCATGCAGAACCGCTCCATGCCTGCCAATACGGTCATACCGGTGCTTGCTTACCCAGATGTGGAAGCGGCGAGTCGTTGGCTCTGCGAAGCCTTCGGATTCGAATTGCGGCTGACGATCGGCAATCATCGCGTCCAGCTCGGCTGCGGCGACGGGGGCGTCGTGGTCACGACCCTGAAGAGCGGCGGATCCGCGCTGTCGCCCGGCGACGAGGGATTCTCGGTGATGGTGCGTGTCGAGGATGTCGATGCGCACCACCGCCGCGCGATGCGCCGCGGCGCCATGGCGCTGACCGCGCCGACGAGCTACCCCTATGGCGAACGGCAATATTCCTGCCGCGATCTCGCCGGCCACGCCTGGACTTTCTCGCAGACGATCGCCGATGTCGCGCCCGAGGAATGGGGCGGCAGAACCGAGCGTCACGTCTCAACGGATTCAGACGACACGCTTTAAGCGTTGTTTTGACGTATGCCGCTGCCTGCATGGGCGCAAAGCTGTCGTTGGGAATACTTAGGCGCTCGTGCTGACGCGCGCTATCAGCAAGGCACACGTGCCAGAGGTCGACACCTCTTATCCGAAAATCGAATCTACTGACCCACCTTGTCCATAAGCAAATGCAACTCGGGCTGCGGCGCGATCCAGAAAGTTCGAAAAGCTTCCAAGAACCCCAGGCGAATTGGATGCGCTCTGTGGCTTGGTCTCCGTGACATCCATCTAACAGTATCCGCTGGTGGAATTTCTCTCGGCATCGCTCAAAATTGCGGTATACGACAGATGCGTGGGGCGAGCTTTATCCCTATCGTAGGAGCTGATACTTGAGCGATCAAAACGAAGCCCAAACGGCCGATCTCGTCGGGCTGACTGCAGACATTGTCTCTGCCTATGTAAGCCAAAATCCACTACCCGTTGCTGCGTTGTCAGATCTCATCGCGTCGATCCATTCGTCACTGACAGGCCTTGGCCAGCCGAATGTGGCCGAGCTGCCGAAACAGGAGCCAGCCATCAATCCGAAACGGTCGGTAGCGCCGGACTACATCATCTGCCTCGAAGACGGGAAGAAATTCAAATCGCTAAAACGGCATCTCTCGGTACACTACGGACTCTCTCCGGATGAATATCGCGAGAAATGGGGATTGAAGCAGGATTACCCTATGGTTGCGCCGAATTACGCGGCTCAAAGATCAACACTTGCGAAGGCGGCGGGGCTAGGACGCAAACCGCAGCCGGTCTCTGCTAAAAAAGTCCCTGCCAAGCGCAAGTCCAGGGCCTAGTAGAGACAAGCTTCTGGACCGTCCCACCTTGGGCGCTCTGGTTTTTCGACCAAAACGACCCACCGGCGACGTGCCGGGGGCGCACCACCTTATACCAGGCGCTCTTCGACGTTTAAATTCTCGACTGAGCATCGCCGATAGTAGAAGAGTGCTTCCTCGATAGTGGGTCTCGGAATGTAGCGGTCTACCGACTCGAACCCCAGAATTCGTATTGCTCAAGTTCGCATAGCTGCGGATAGAGACATCGAACTTCCATCATAAGCGAACGCAATTCACCTGGAGGCGCAAGGCAGAAAGTTCGAAAAGCTTCCAGGAACCCCCAAATTGCAGAACCGCTTTTGGGGTCGCAAGCGGATTGACGGGTTCGGGGCTAGACCTGAAAAGCCGACGGATGCTCCCAACATGTCTCGGTCGTCAACTTCCGAACATGAGGACAACGGTATCGCTGGATGCCAGAACCGCTGCTATCACACCTTGAAAGTGCCCGCATCCGCTTTGGCGTCGACGTCGGTAATCAACATATGCCCTGGCGATACCGTGATCGAGATCGCGAGTTCGGCGCGAGCAAGTGCATCTTGCGCGGTCAGGCTGCTGGCCCAGAACACTGGGACCTCCCCTTCCAGGATTTCGACCGCATCGCCCCAATCGGGAGCGGTCAGATCTCTTACTCCGATAATCGATGGATCTCCGACATGGATGGGAGAACCGTGGGCAAGCGGGAAGCGTGCGGTGAGGGCGCGAACCTTGTCGACATCGCAGCGTCTCATGGGACGCATGGACACGACCATCTCGCCACCAAAAGGTCCCGCGCCGCGCGTCATGATCTTGGTCCGAAACTTTGGGAGGGCTTTGCCGTGGCCGATGCTGCGGAGCTTGACGCCCTTTTCCACGAGGGCCGCTTCGACGGTAAGCGCACTGCCGAGCGCGAAGGCGGCAAAATCGTCCCGCCAAAGGTCGATGATATCTGTCCTCTGACGGATCACCTCCCCAAAGTGATAGATATTGTATTGCGGAGCATCGGTGCGGATATCGATATCGCCTAGCGCTGGAAGCAATGGGCTGCCGGCGCGGCTTACCGCGACCAAGGGGCAGGCTTTAGGGTTGCGGACGCAAAACTGATGGAAATCGCTTGCAAAGCGACGGGACACAATCACGACGTTCGCTTGAAGCTTGCCTCTTGCAAGCCCTCCTGTGCGCCCTTCATATTCGCCCGTCCTGACCAGTGTCCGCAGTTTGTCTGCATCGACTAGCCGCAAATTGTCATAGAACAATGAAGTGACTTGGCGAGGCATGGTTTCCGAAAATACGCACGTTTCAGGAAAGAGTGTAGGATCATGGCGACCTAGCGGATTGTCAAATCAACAGAATCTTTCCTCGTCGATAAATTGTATTTATTGCTTAGATGGCAAAGTCTAAGTTATTAGCAGTTTTGCATAGACATACTGACTCTCACTGACAATCGCGGCAGCCGATCGCTTCGATCTGCCGGCCCGCTTCGTGCAGAAAGGCGAGATCGCGATTGATGTAAGAGAGAAGGAAAGCCGCGTAGAGGACGAAGACGAGGCTGAAGACCAATGTCTTGACGACCAGCGAAAGCGCAAAAACATTCAGGTGCGGTGAGGCACGCGCCAGGAAGGCCAGCACAATATCAGACAAGAGCATGCTGATGATGAGCGGGAAAACGAGGGTCAGCGCCATCACCAGGATGCGGTTCATGAGATCGAGAAAGATTCCAGCCGCGTCCTTGCTGAACACAGGCAGAAGATGATCGATCGGCCAAAGACCATAGCTGTCGTAGAGGCCTGTCAACGAAAGCTGCAGGCCGCCGGCTGCAAGGTAGATCGTGACCATGATGATGGCGAGCAAGGTGCCCGTGGCCCCTGTCTCATGGGTCATCATCGGATCGATCAGCGCACCCATCGAGGAGCCGCGCTGCAGATCCAGTATATCGCCCGCCGCTTCCGCCGCCCAGAACGGTATGCCCATCGCCAGCCCGAGTGTCACCCCGACCACGACCTCCTTGAGCATGTACAGCACGATCATCGTCATCGGCAGATCGGTGGTCGTCAGCTTGCTCACGATCATCGGAAAGACCGGAACCGCCAGCGCCAACGCAACACCATTGCGCAGAAGCCCTGACAGGGGCACACGCGAAAAAAGCGGCATGAGCAGCATGAACCCGGTCATGCGCGCGAGCGCGAAAGCACCTGCCAGAAGATAGAACTGGAGCTCTTTGACCGAGGTGAAGAGCGGTTCGACCGGCATCCTCGTATCTCAGCGGGTGACGATGGGAAACTCGTCCAGCGCGGTCGACGCCTGTTGCGCAATCTGCTGCGCGAGCAATGGACCAAAGACGATGATAACCAGAAGGATGACGACGAGCTTTATCGTCTGCGGCAGCGACTGATCTTGAATCTGTGTCAGTGCCTGGGCAAGGCCGACGAGCACGCCGACGGCCAGTGCCGCGACGATGGCCGGGCTGGAGGCCAGCAAAACCGTGAGAAGCGCGCCTTGGACCTTCGCCAGAATAAAATCATTGCTCATGCGAAAACCCCCGGCGGCGTCATGAGTAGCTCAGGATGAGGCCATGCATCAGCCGCGACCAGCCGTCTATCGCGACGAAAAGGAACAGTTTCAGCGGGATCGAAATCAGGACCGGCGAAACCATGATCATGCCGAGCGTCATCAGCACGTTCGCAACGACGATATCGATGATCAGGAAAGGCAGATAAAGTAGGAAGCCGATCTCGAAGGCACGGGTAAGCTCGGATGCGACAAAGGCAGGGACAAGGATTGACAGGTCGTCGTCCTTGAGGTTTTGCCGCGCCTGTTCCGGCCAAAGGCGGTTCGTTCCGTCGAGAAAGAATTGCCGCTCCTGCGGCTGGGTGAACTTCATGAGGTGGCGCTGCAACGGCTCCCTGACGAGTTGTGCTGCCCTGGCAAGGTCATCCGTCGTCTGGAACTGCACCTGCCCTTCCTGAAGCCGGCTCGACATTTCGCTCAGCAATGGCGTGGTGACATAGACCGTCAGCACGAGCGCTATGCCATAGAGCACCAGATTGGGCGGCATCTGCTGAACGCCGAGCGCGTTGCGGATGAGGAACAGCACGACCGATATCTTCAGGAAGCCCGTCATCGTGACGACTGCCAGAGGCAGCAACCCAACCACACCGACGGCGATAAGGATTCCAAGCAGGTTGGGCGAGTTATCAAGCATTGTCGAACATGCGCAGGACCCGCACGCCCAGGCTTTCTCCGATCCGCGCGATCTCGCCGCGGCCGACACGCCTGCCATTGGCAAGGATG
Organism: Mesorhizobium sp. WSM4308; assembly: GCF_002294905.1. Lineage (NCBI taxonomy): Bacteria > Pseudomonadati > Pseudomonadota > Alphaproteobacteria > Hyphomicrobiales > Phyllobacteriaceae > Mesorhizobium > Mesorhizobium sp. WSM4308. Next base: position 76,017 of record NZ_NSFW01000013.1, read on the forward strand.
TCGACAGTCGCCTCGGTTACCTCGACGAGCGGAATGATGGCGCCGGGCGCAAGCTGCCTTACTTCTCCAAGAGGCATTGCCGTGCGGCCGACCTCGAAGGCAAGGACGACCGGCAATTCGTCCAAAGTCGATTCTTCCAAGGTGTCCGGCGGCGGCGTATTCTGGTTCATGGCCCACTCCCAGTTCGATCCAGTGATTGCGGTCGGCGCGGCAAGCAATTGCGGGCCGCCGGCGGTCAGGCCCACCGGCGCGAAAAGGCGCTCGGCAATGATGAGCGTCGCCACGCCCTCTTCCGCCGTGTCGTCGAACAGCACCACATCGTCAGCCTGCAGGCTTTGAAGCTCGCCAATGGTGATCGCAAGCGGACCGCGCCAAAGACGGACCGACAGCGGAAATTCGGCCGGGATCGGCGGCCTGGTTTTGCCGAGCTCGTCGAGAAGGCGGCCGATCCGTACCGGCAGACCGGTGTCATTCGTCGTCAGGACGCAGCCTATGGTGTCATCCTTGTCGGTCAGGGCGAAAGCGAATGGAGTTTCCCCCGAAACGGCATCTGCCGGTGCCAGCGAGGTGATCGCGATCTTCTCGCCCAGTCTGGCCTCGATATATTCGAGATCGTCTTCGAACGTGGCCTCCAACAAGAGCGCGGCGTGGGCCGGCGCAAGCCGTTTCATATCGACCGCCCCGTCGACCCTGGCGAGACCTCGCTCGACAACAGAAAGCGGCAGGCGCAATTGCCCGGCCATGTCCCCGACAGTGAAGCCAACAGCGCATAGCGGCTGGTTCGCGGAATTCAGCCCCGGCCAGGCGGCCGCGATCGCCATGGCCTTCCCGGCAATCGTGATCTGCGCGGCAGTGCGGCGACGGTAGAAGGCGTTCAACGCCCCGACATCCGCGGTCGCTACGGTTGCTAAAGTCAGTGGCTCTCCGCTGCTCGACTGTGCCGCCGCGCGTTTCGCCGGTTTTGCCCGCGCTTTCGTTCTTGCCGGCGCGAAGTCTTGAGGCATCACATCCATATCAATCACGGATTGGGCTATCGTTCTGTGGACAAGCGCGGCTGGCCGCGCTCCTCTTCCTCGGAAAGCTCGGCGAGGGCCTGGCGGCGACGCGCGTTGCGTTTGGCCAATTGCTCCGACAGCCTGTCCAGCTTGGTCACAGCCTTGATGCTCGCACGGTGGTCGTTGCGGGCTGCCGACAGCTCGACTTTCCGTCGCTTCTCGACGACGCCGGCCATTTTCTCGCCTTCCCGCAACTGCCCGGTTTTCCTGGCGTCGACCTCGAACCGTCCCTGCAGCCGGTGGAGGCTGGCGGCATTCACCGGCTGCCCGACCAGCGCATCGAAGGCCGCATCCTCGGCGTTAGCAGTGCGCAGGAGGTGTTCCGTGACGGCCGCGGCCGCCTCCTGAACTTCCCTCGCGGCCTGGTTGGCGGCGGCGCGCCTTATGATCACCTCTTCCTGTGCGCGCTCCTGGCGGCGGCGTCTGAGGTCGCGCAGTCGAGCGATCATGTCAGGCTCCTTCATCGACGATCTCCCGCATGCGCTGGCGTGTCCCGTCGATGGTCTCATATGTTGCGGACGGCTGGCGCAGGAAGGCGTTGATGGCATCGATCTTCGCTACCGCCTCGTCCGCCACGGCATCGCTGCCCTTTTCGTACTCGCCGACGCGCAGGAGCAGTTCGATGTCGGCATAGCGGGCGAGCAGTTCGCGCAAGCGGCCGGCGTCAGCCCGATGTGCCGGCGGCACGACGGCATCCATCAGGCGGCTTCGGCTGCGCAGGACGTCGATGGCGGGAAAATGGTTGCGTTGCGCAAGCTCGTTCGACAGGAAGACGTGGCCGTCGAGCAGCGCCTGGATTTCCTCGGCGACCGGATCCAGCGTGCCGTCGCCTTCCAGGAGAACGCTGTAGAGGCTTGTGATGGACCCGACTCGACCGGGGCCTGAGCGCTCGAGCAGACGCGGCAGGACCGCAAACAGCGAAGACGGGAAACCACGGCGCGTCGGCGGCTCGCCCGAGGCCAGGCCGATCTCGCGCTGCGCACGCGCAAACCGCGTTATGTTGTCCATCGCAAGCAGCACATGCTTGCCCTGATCCCGAAAAAATTCGGCTATTGTTGTCGCCACATAGGCGGCCTTGACACGCTCGATGGCGGGCCGGTCCGAAGTTGCGACGACGACGATCGCCCGCTCGCGCCCTTCCGATCCAAGCTGGTGTTCGAGGAATTCACGCACCTCGCGCCCGCGCTCGCCAACCAGGGCGACCACGGCGACATCGGCGTCGGTGCCGCTGACGATATCGGAAAGCAGGATGGACTTGCCGACGCCTGGCTCGCCGAAGATACCGACGCGCTGCCCGCGTGCGCAGGTGAGCAGCCCGTCGAGGGCGCGGATTCCGAGCTGGATCGGCTCGGAAATCAGACTGCGCTCCAGCGGGGATGGCGGATAGGCATTGACCGGATAGCTGCCGACAATGCCGTCCGGCGAAAGCGGCTTGCCATCCAAAGGTTCGCCGAACGCGCTGATCACCCGGCCCAGAAGGCCGGGGCCGACGGGCACCAGCTGGTCCTTCCCGGTCGCAACGACTTCGGTTAGGCTTGAAAGCCCGGTCAGATCGCCCAGTGGAACAAGGACCGCCATCTCATCCATGAGGCCTACGACTTCCGCCTTGGTCGTCCGGCCGGTTCTGGGGTCGACCAGCTCGCATATCTCACCGATCCTGGCTTCTTCGACGGTCGCATGAATGACCGTTCCGGTGACCCGCCGGACACGTCCTTTGCGGGGACGGCTCGAATCGTCGCGAAGGCCAGAACGGAGGTTTGGAATGATGGACGCCAGACGGCTTTCGATATCGATGGCGGAACCTGTCATGCCGGCGCCTCGGCCCTTGACCGGATTGCGGCGGCGACGGCATCGAGCTGGGCGTCGATGCTGGCGTCAATGACGGCGATATCGGTCGAGAGGATGCAGGCCGCCGGCGCCAGCGCATCATCCGCATCGATTTCAACCATCATGCCCAGATCGCTGTTGCGCAAGACCGTGTCCAGCTCCTCGCGGACCCGGTCCACCGAAGCGGGATGGACACGGATTTTCAGATATCTGGCACGGCGAATTTCGGTCACGGCCTGTCCAGCAGCCCTCGCGACAAGCGTGCCGACGTCGAACTCCCCCAGAATTCGCCTGACGACCTCGAGGGCGAGCCCGGTGACTTCGGCCTCGAGCCCGCCGAGATAGCGATCCACCTTGACTGCCGTTTCGCTTATCAGCCGGCTGGCATCCGCGTCGCCTTGCGCCTTGCCGTCCTCATAACCCTGAGCGTATTCGGCTGCGTAGGCGCGCCGGGCGGCTTCGCGCATTTGCTGGGCATCACGCCTCGCGGCATCGAGAAATGCATATCCATCCTGCCAGGCCCGCGCTTCAGCGGCGCGCAGGATGCGGGCATAGGGGCGCCTTGGTATTTCAACGGTCGCGGTGTCCGCTTCGGCCATCGCGCTAACCCATCGCTCGCCGCACAATTGCCGGACCGGCCTCGATGAACGACTTGGCGGTCCGGTCGACGAATTCGTGCGGCATGAGCTTGATGCGGACGCGCGCGCCTGTCTCGCGGGGCATCGCCTGGCACCATCCGCCAAGGCAGCTCAAACCATCGGCATAGACACGACCGCGGATATCCTCAAGCGGGTGCAACGGCCGCGTTGGACCGGCCAGATCGCGATTGGCAACCGCAAAAGTGCAGAGATCCGCGCCCAGCGCAGTCTGCAACGCATCGGCTTCGCGCCCGTCAATGGCGGCGGCAAGATTGCCGGCCCAGTAGATCGCACCCGAGCGAAGAGCTAGGTCCTCCAATTCCTCGCCCGACGACAAGGCAATCGCCCGATCCACGTAGTCCGACGGTTCATCGGTCGCGCAAGAGAGCCGGTAGTGATCGAGCAGAAGCTTCGACAACCGCTCATGCAGGCGTTGCGACTGCAACATGCGCTGGCACGCAGCTTCGCTGATCGCATCGTCAAAGCATTCGGCGAGTCGGGCCGCGTCCGCATAGGATGCGAGGCTAGAGATGAAGGCCTGCCATTCCGGGCTGGCCGCTTGCTCCGAGCCGGCCCCGGTCATGCCTTCCTCGCGGGGATTGCGGAAGCTTCAAGGGCGTAGACATTAGGCCGTCGGTACCACTGCAGGTACGCCAACCGGGCGGCCAGCGCGAGTATCGCGGCCGCCATGCCGTAGAACAGCCACATCGCCGCCGCCACGCTGTCCGGATGCAGCCAGAGACCAAGGAAAGTTATGAACCCTGGCTCAGATTCCTGCTCCGGGGCGGTCGCGGCGACCGAAATGAGCGTGACGGAGACATTGTCGTAGGTCAGCCCGGCGATGCCCTTGGCCACCAGCATCTTGACCTGCGGGATCAGCTCGTTCATCGGCACCGATGCGCGATGCCTGATGAATACCGACGCGGACGACGGCACCAACTGCTGCCTCAGCGGATCATTCTCGGGCAGGACCAGGTGAACCCGCGCGGAAAGCACGCCGTCGATTTCGGAGATTGTCTGCGACAGCTCCTGGCTCAGGCCATAGATCATCGTTGCCCGCTCTTCCACCGGCGAGGATACGAGCCCGCCTCTCTTGAATACGTCGCCGAGCGTCTGGAATTCCTGTTTGGGTAGACCGCTTTCGTCGAGAAGGGCCATTGCCTCGGCAAAGCGGCCCTTCTGCACCGAAACCGTCATCTTGCCGTCCTTGCCGGCCTCGCGCTGGGCCAAAATCCCGTGACGCATTAGCGTGGCCACGATTTCGTTGGCCTGCCGCTGATCGAGGTTGGAATAGAGTTCCACCGAACAGGCCTGGAGCATCAGCATGCCGGCGACGACAAGCGCCACGCGGCACCGTGCGGCACATCGATTGAACAGCGCCGACCGTCGCGACTGGAACAATTCGGGCACGAGCATTCCGCGGCGCCTACTGTTGCTTGATCAACGTGCTGGTGGACGACGTCACGGCCTTCACGCTGCTGGTCACGACTTCCAGATTGGCTGCTGCCCACATCACCGAAATGGATCGCTCGAGCAGGTGCTGGGCATTCTTTGCCGGCGCATTTTCGGCTTCCTTGCCTGCCGGGGCGGCATCCGGCGTGGCGGCGGTTTCGGCTTGCGCCGGGATGTTCGCCTTGCCAAGGGCCTTTTGGACCTGCTGCATGGTTCCTTCCAGCGACTGGACAGCGGAGCCGAACAAGGCCGAGGGATCCGTGGCCGGGCCCCCTCCGGTCTTTTCCACCTCGGCCAGATAGTCGAAGAGTTTGCGCTCAACGATCGGCTCCGTCCTTCCCGGTTTTGAGGACTGTCCAGCCATTGCCGGACTGGCGCCGGACGATGCCTGTGCCACCTGCTGACCCGCGCGTGCGGCGACATCACCGCGCTCAGGCGTGTTGACCTTCGCGGCGTCGTGCTTTTCCTGCTTGGCTCCGACCATTCCGTTGCCAGGCTGCGCTGCAGCGCCGGCGGTGATCTGCTGTTGTGAGCTTATGCTGGTGGTCAAGTTTGCAAGCGTAGCTTCCAGAGCTCCAATCGGCGCGATTTGCATAGACCTGCCCTCCTCTTTCCTAGTTCGGCTGGGCGGAGGGGACATTATACACCTGCGCCTGCGTTCCGCGGAAAACGCGGACCGAAACAACTTTGCCCGGCTCTTGCTTGGTGCCCGTCGCCGCAGGAACTCCGAGCGTTTTCCTGACCAGTTCGATGTAGGAGGGCGGCCCCGACACCGAGACGACGTCATCTTGCCTGGAGACCTTGGTCGGAAACCTCGGATCGATGACGCCCAGCCGCGAAAGCCGATCTTCCGCGCCGGCGGCCGTGTTGGCATCGAGCGGGATCAGTTCGGTCTGGATTTCAGCTTCGGTGGCGACGTTCATGACGATACCGTCGAAATGCCAGACCAGACCGTATCGATTGCAAATATCTTCCAGAAATTCGCGCGCCGTTCCAACTTGCATACCGGCGCTCAAACGTCCCTTAACGAGCTTGCTGACGCGCATCGGCACCCGCATGTTGCGGCCAAGCTCGGCGAGCGCATCCGTCACCGACTGGTCGATGGTGATATATTTGTAGGGGCCCGCGGGCCAGCGCGGCTCGGCGGCGTTCGCCTGCGAAGCAGCAAGCGTGAACAGCAGGATCACACCAGCCATGAAGGCAGCGTTGGCTCCCGATAACCGGTCCACGAGGCAGGTAACGCGACCCGTCAAAATTGATCCTATCACGGACGCGCGGAGCTAGCCCGCGTCGCCCGTCTCATGGGTTACCCGCCAATTTCACCCTATCGCGTGCGTCGCTAAAATGGAAGTCCAATTGGATTGAACTCACGTAGTTAGTTCCAAATGTTGCGGTCAGTGAGCAAAGCGATATGGTGCGGGCTGGAATCGGGCAGCGAAGGCTCGCGGTCGCCGGTTTGTTGCTCGGATTTGAAGGGATCAGCCCAGGTGGCGGCACGCAAGAACCTGCTCTTGAGCCTGAATGGTCCGACCGGCATTGCTTGGCAATGGCCCCTGATCGGGGAGCGGCTCGGCAAGGGCTTGGGTGAATCGGTTCTGGTCGCTGCCGCGTTGACTGCCGCGATGGCGCCGGCGCAAGGTCAATCGAACAGCGGCTACGACCCGAGAAGCTGGAGCTACGATCAAGCCCGAAATGTGCTTGTCTCGCCATTCGCCCCCGGCCAGGCCTCGGATGGCGAAATACGGCCGGCATGGTCGGCAATACCGAGGGAGATCGTCGATTTCGCTGAGACGCAACCGAAGGGATCAATCGTGATCAACACCAGGGAGCGGCGCCTCTATTACATATTGGGAAACGGCAAGGCGCTGCGATATGCGGTCGGCGTCGGCAAGGAGGGTCTGGAATGGTCCGGTCGCGACACGATTTCGAGCAAGAAGGACTGGCCGGATTGGCGACCACCGGCCGACATGCGGTTCAGGGAAGCATCGAAGGGCCATTTGCTGCCGGCGCGCGTCGCAGGAGGACCGAACAACCCGCTGGGCGCACGCGCGCTCTACATCGGCAACACGCTTTATCGCGTTCATGGCACCAATCAGCCATGGACCGTCGGGCAGGCCAATTCCTCCGGTTGCATTCGAATGACCAATGAAGACGTTATCGACCTATATGACCGAGTGAAGATCGGCGCCCAGATTATTGTCCGGCATTGAATCGTGATCCCTTTCAACATCAAGCAGCTTGAAACCTTTCTCCTGGTGGCGACTTTCGGAAGCTTCCGAAAGGCTGCGGAACGCTTGAACACAACGCAGCCGGCGGTATCGACCCGGATAGCCAGTCTGGAAGAAGCGCTCGGCGCCAAGCTGTTCGAAAGGCAGAGCAGCACCGTAAGGCTGACCGCCGAGGGACAAAGGCTGCTGCCGCCGGCGCAGCGGGTCCTGCGTGTCGCCGAACGGCTGCAATTGACCGCAAGCTCCCTTTCGGAAACAGCGGGCGTGCTCAGGCTCGGGGTTGCCGAGACCATCGTGCACACCTGGCTGGCGGATTTCCTTAAGGAATTGCAGGCGAACTATCCGCTCGTCGATACCGACATCGTCGTCGACACGACGACGACGCTGCGCAATGAGCTCATGTCCCACCGGCTTGATCTTGCGGTGCTGATGGGTCCCATTCAGGAATACAGCATCGAGAATATGGAGCTGCCCTCCTTTCCGCTCGTATGGGTCTGCTCGCCGTCCTTGAAATTGCCCAATCGAGGCAAGCTGACGCTAAGCGACCTGATGCAATTTCCGATTATCAGCTATGCGCGCACGACGAGACCCTACAGCGAACTTTACCGCAAGCTGACCGGTGAGCTTGAAGCGACGCCGCGTATCTTTCCGGCCAATTCGCTGGCCGCCTCCATCACGATGACGCTGAACGGGATCGGTATCGCCTCCCTCCCCAGGGAAGTCGTTCAGGATCATACTGCCAGCGGCTCGCTGCGCATCGTCGATTGCGAATGGCATCCCTCCGACCTGCGGTTCACCGCTTCATACTCCTCCGAACCGTCCAATCCGATAGCGGAGCGTGCGGCAAAGCTGGCCGGTTGCATCGCACATGCATTCGCCGCAAGAATCGGCAAGGCCCAACCTGCCGATTAGAACCCGCGCCGTCTCAGCCAACCGCCGCAATCGGCAGGTAGATGCGGTCGCCGGAGAAAATCATATCCGGGCTTAGAATATGATCCATGTTCAGCACCACCGTATCGGCAACATCGGCTGAATGCGCCTTGGCGATCAGGCGGATGCTGTCACCGTTCCTGACCTCGACCCACTGATAGCCGTCCTTCTCCAGTGTCGGGTTCGTGCGGCCCTGCGGATTGCTGCTGCCTTCGGGATGAACCTCGACATAGTTGCCGGAAGCCCAGCCGCTGTGCATTTTGCCATCCGTTCCGAAACCTTCGACGGCTATCCAGGCCTTTCCCGACGGGTCGGTCGAAGGCCTCGCGGTCTGTTCGACGAATGAGCCGGGTCGCAGCACCGTCACCACGGCGGCGTCGCCCTCGGGCTGGCTCCGCAAATTCAGGCCATCGTCCGCCGACACCACAAGTTGCGGGAAATGTTCGGGCGGGGTCTTCGGTTCGTCTGGGACATCCGGGTGATCGTCGGGCTGCTGGGAGGACGCATCGCCATCCGGCTTGTTCGGATCGGGCGGGGCGACCGTCTTGGGGTCCCAAGGTTGGGCGAGCAGCGAGTCCAGTGAGAAGAGAAGCATTCCGATGCCGAAAGTGATGCCCAGCGTCCAGCGATCCCATGCAGCCCATTTCTTGTCGGACTTCGCAGCGGCCGCGATATCGGCATCGGTTCGCGGCACCGAACGGCGGTTCATCCGGTCCGTCCTTATCGCCGACGCCCAGAACTCCGCGCAGCCGAACGTGAACATGGTGCCGGCGACCGTGGCGATCGGCGCCGGCCAGGAGTGAAGTGTATAGACAGCGCAGCCGAGCACATAACCGGGGCCAGCCAGATGCTCGGCCAGGTTCCGGATCACCGGCCTGCCGGTGAACGACTGCAGCATTGACTTCGTGCCATAGACGACGTTGCCGAGCGAGAACGTGCTGTTGACGACAAGATCCTTGCCCTGGACCATTCCGGTCGCGGCCCCTGGCGCCGCGGCAATGAACGTGGCGCCGCCAAGCGCATTGAGGAACCGCCCGAACGGCCTGTGGCTTGCCGTCGCGTTGGGAAAGATCGCCTGCGTGCCGAACACGAAGCCCCGCACGCCAAACGCAACCGCTCCGGCGGTGGCGGTCCAGGTCGGAGGCAACGAGCTCCACAGCACGTAGGATGTGGTCGACATGCCGCCAAAGGTGGCGAGAGCCTGAGCGTTTTCGCGCATCCTGGCGTGGCTCAGCGCCAGATCGACGCCGGCCGCCTGATCCGGCGTCAGCGCCTTTTTATGGGTAGCCCGAAAGGTTGTCAGCTGCAGCACGGAAAGCGCATTCGTCTGCTCCGTCGACATCCAGGTAAACTGCGTGGGCGTGAACTTGCGCAACTGGCCGGGGCTCAGTTCGCCAAGCTGCTTCGGCGTCAGGGCGCCGATCTGTTGCCTGGTCAGCGCCTCGATCTGATGAACGGTCAGGGTCCCTAGCTGCTCACGCGTCAGCGCCGATATATGGTCCGGCGACAGCTTTGCCGTTGTCGCGGGATTGCGTGCCGCGACAAGGTCGGGATTGAACGCCGCGAACTGCGTCCCATCGAGATGGCCGAACTGGGCAGGTCTCATGGCCGCGAACTGTTCCGACGTAAAGGCGTTGCGCTGCTCATCGCTGAGCTTGGCGATCTGGTCAGGCGTCAGCTTGCGCACTTGCTCCAAGGTCAAGGCAGCGAGCTGCTCGGGCGAGAAGGCGGCAACCTGATCCGGTCGCAAGCCGCTGATGCGGCCAGGCGCAATGGCCTGTAATCTGCTTGGCCTGATCGCCTGGAGCTGTTCGCTGCTCAGCGCCCGCAACTGCTTCGGCCGCAGCGCCGCAAGTTGATCAATCGTCAGTTGCCCGATCTGCTCTGGGCTCAGTGTGGCAACCTGCTCGGGCGTCAGCTTGGCGATGTGCTCCGGCTTGATGGCGTGCAACTGCGCCCCGGTCAGCCCTGAAATCTGATCGGTGGAAAATGCTCTGACTTCCGGCCCGGTCGGCGCCCGTACCGGTTGGGCATGTCCCGGTTGCGCTGCGGAACTCGCCGGAAGCTCAAGGCTGACGATCCTTCCGCTTGCCGGGTCAAAAACCGCCCTGCCGTCGTCGGACACGGGCGGCCAAGTGACGCTCGGCGAGGACGTTTCGGCCGAAGTGTCCACCACCTGCGGCGTTTCGTTGGCCGTCACGGATGGCGTCTCGTCGACCACCGCTTCGGTTACCGGCGCCTCCGTCGGAGCGCCGACATCCCAGAATTCGTCGGCTGGCCGCAAGATGATCTGCGGGCGTTTCGGCGTCGATGCGCCTGGAGCAAGGGCATCCTCGTTGCGGGTAAATCCGCTGACGAAGGTGCCGTCTGGGCCCATCATCCGCCAACCATGGACCTCGCCCCACGGTATGCTGCCGTCGACTGCGGTCTCGTCGACACGGGCCATCCTGTCGCCGACAGGCCGGCCCATCGCCTCGAACTCGGTCGGTACGTGGAGGCGCGGCCGGCTCGGATTCAATGTGTAGAGATAGGTGTAGCCTTGCTGGCGCGCGGCCCGCGACTCCTCCGAGACGAAGGCCTTCGCCCCTGAGACCGACTGGCTCGTGCCAACGAAACGGCCATGGGTATTGCCCATGACATAATTGCTCAGCGCGATGCCTTGCGGGTTGTCCACCCAGATCCCTGTCGGCAGCGGCGGCGAGAAGCCTCCCGCGTCCCTGATCTCGCCCGGCGAGCGCGTGTCGGCGCGGAAAACATAGGGGCCGACATTGCCGCGCAACGGTCGGCCGGCATTGCTTGCTCCCTCGTCTACACCAGCGGGCTGATCGCCCTCTTCCGGACGATCCAGGCTTCCCGGCACGTGTTCGTCGGAAGCACCGCGTATCCAGGGCAGCACCACAGCTTCGCCCGTACTGGGGTCGTACACCAGTATGTGCGTCTTGTCCGCTAGCTCCGGGGCGTCGCCCCACGCCCGTGGACCGTCGGAAGGCGGAACATAGACCCGTTCCGGTCCCCTTGGCTCGGTGCCCAGCATCGCCGCCGTGATCACCTTGCCGCTCTCGTCTTCGAGCTGGATAGTTCGGCCCGAACTGCTTTTGGTCGCCGCGGACTGGGATGGTGAAGTTGCAGCGGCAGGTTTGTTGTGTCCGAAGATGTTGCCGACGATCCCGGCATCATCGAGCGCCCCTTGCAACTCGGGCGAAGGCGGCGCGTCAAGGAAAACCCAGCGCGGTTGATAGCCCGGGTTCTCATCCCGCAGCGCCACATCCTTGTTGATCTGCTCCTGCAATTTCGGCGTGAGCGGCACTTCGCGCATCTGCGCGACACCGTTGATCGTCGTCCAGCGATGGTAGGTCTTGACCTCGATGGCTTCGATCACGTCGTCGCTCTTGAAGACGGGCGCATCCACATACCGGCCACCCGCGCCTGAGACGGGGTGGGCTCCACCCGGGTTGGCATCGACCGGAAAATGCGCTTCTCCAGGCGACCCATTGAGTTCGCGCGTATAGATCTCGCCGGCCTTCCATTTCTCGGGCTGCCGCATGTTGCGGACCTGTTGCAGCGAATAGGTCGTTGGAGGCGCCGCCTCGATCGCCTTCCTGACCGGCGTTGCCGCCGGCGGCACGGCCTCACCCTCCGGCCGAGTGCCCGGAACATGGTCCTCGGAGGCGCCGCGCATCCATGGCAGGACGGATGCTTCTCCGGTCTCCGGATCGCGGAACAAAATATGCGACTTGTGCATCAACTCCGGTTCGTCGCCACGCGCCGGTGGTCCGTCGGCGGGTGGCACATAGACATTCTCCGCGCTCTTCGGCAGCGGTCCATAACGGGTTGCCGTCACGGACTGCCCGTGCTCGTCCCTGATCTGAATCGGGCCGTTTCGGCGGCTGCCCACCTGCGAGGAGAGGAACGTCAGCACACCGTCGGCAACGTTCTGGCGCATGAAGCCGCCATCGACGATCGACGGGCCGAATTCCGTCCGGAACTGCTCGATCGCGGCGCGCTGATCAGGTCTTGCGTTTTTTTCCAGTCCGCCGAGGAACTGCTCCAGGGAGGCTTTGCCGCCCTTCGGGATGCCTGTCGCCGCGCCGTCATGCGAGGTTTCCACGGCATGGGCAAGCCAGGCCGGGACCGTCAGTTCCTCGGTTTGCCCGTCGGCGCGATCGAAGGTCAGTGTCGCGGTTTCGTTCTTGGCGATCGAAGGAGCCATGCTGGCCGCCTTGGACTTGTACTGGACCCTCACCTCGGCGCTGAAAGTCAGCGCACCCGCGGGCAGAGGATGCATCGACAGTGAAACCGTGTAGCGCGTGGCCGGGCTGCCATGCGAACCGTAGAGGTTCTTGTAGATGTTGCCGGCGCTCGGCATGTACCGGGACTGAGGCGGTCCGTCGGGTTGGAAGCGTGCCGGAAGCCATGATTGTACTGTCGATTTCACCTTGTAGGTCGCGGACGTGACCATCCGGTCGGGATTGAAACCCAGCACGCCCGGCAGGTTGTTGTGATCGTTGAAGATGACGTCGACCAGCATCGCCTCGGGATTTACAACGCGAGCCTTCTCGCCGGTCAGCAAAACGATGTCTGCCCTGGCCGCCTTGCCCGGCACTGCCGAAAGACGCAATCCGCTCAGCGTCGGCTCATCGACCAGAGAAACCGTGTTCGACGGATCGATCTGACCGGCCTTGACGAGGTCACGGATCGAGCGGATGCCATCGCCCTCGCCGATGGCTGCGATCAGTTCGGACGCCTTCGCCGGGTCCTTGACCGCGAACTGGATCTTCAGGCTTGTCGAGCCGAGCGCGGACTGGATCTGGTCGAATGCCTGCGTCGACACTATGTCGCCCGGCTGCAACGTGTCCTTGACAGACAGTTCCGGGCGCCTCTCGAAGCCGACGCGCGGCATCTCGCCCACCGCCGCGACGTGATTGGCTACGATCGGCAGGCGTATGCCGGCCTTGGTCTCGGTCATGACACGATCGAACGGAAGCGCGCCTTGCAGCGTGACATGGCCGGAGCTGTTTTCCGCCGGCACCCCAAAGAAATCATGCTGGCCGGGCGCGAGGGTAGCCTCCTTGCCAGTCAGCGAAGGCGTGTAGATCATCTCGATCACAGTGCCTTCGCCGTCGGGTGTCACCCCGACGATAGCGGCATCGACCGGATTGGCCTCATAGCCGCTGGCATCGTGGAATATCGCCTTGCTCGCCGCCGCCGACAGATCGCTGCTGCGAACCGGGAAGGCCGTCTGGTTGGACACCGGCCACACGCCGGCCTGGAGGCTTGTGATATTCCTGTATTCGCGTGCCCGGTAGGATACGACGCCCTGGGTGCCGAGCGCGTCCTTGAACGGCGTCAGGCTGCGTTGGCTGACGCTGTCGACGATCGACCACCCGATCATGCCGAAATCGGTCTTGGTTCCGACACCGAAGCCAACGGCCGCAATTGTCGGCGAGCCTATCCCGAATGCGTCGCCGGTGTTCAACCGGACCCGGAAGGTGAGGCCGGCGCGGAAGTCCGGCAGTACGTCACGAAGCGGCGTGCGTGGAACCTGGACGCCGTCCGGGCCATAGCGCTCGGCCATCTCGGCGCTGGAATAATAGCTTTTCTCCTGCTCGTAGCGAGCCACCAGCTGCTCGGCGCTCAGGCCGTCGAGATAGGCCGAGGACGTCTTCGGATCCTTGCCGCTGGTGTAGACGTAGCCGCTCGTGTCGCGTTCGGGCATGCCGGCAAAGCTGCGTGTCTGCGGATCCCAGACCAGGCGTACCGGTCCGTCTTTTCCTGTCGGCTCACCCGGCACCACGATGGGGTCGCCATCAGCGGGATGCGGTGTGCCTTGGGCAGTCGAGCCATCAGAATCGCGGCCCGTCAGTACCGTCGGATCATTGCCGCCGGCGTCATCGCCCTTGATCGCTTCTCCCGGGATGACCGGGTGGCTGGGGTCATGGAAGACCTGCTCTCCCGTCGGCCGGTAAACGCCATCGGCGCCCATTTCATAGATATTCATCGGGCGTCCGGAGGAGCCGGGGCCAAGCGCTGGCGGCGACTGCCTCGGTCCCTTGCCGCCGGGCGGTTGCTTGCCACCGGGCGGCTGCTGATGCGGACCGCCATTGCCCGGCGGCGGGTTGGCGCCGGGGCCGTTGGAGCTCGCCTGTGTTCCCGTTCCTGGCCGCATGGTGCGCAGACCGTGGATGCCGAGCCCCGTGCCGGTGACGCCAGTGCCAAGACCCGTCAGCGCGTTGGCAAGCTGGAGACCGTTCATCTGGTCCCCGTTGGCGGCGAGATCGTACGCGGATGTCGCCAGCAAAGGTGTGCCGACAATCACCGAGCCGACGTCCAGCCCCCACGCCGTCTTGTTCAGTTTGGCGGTCGATTGCATGTAGGTGCGGGTTTCTGACGCCAACGCCCAGTTCGACCGTGTCGCGCCTATGCTTCCGGCGAAGGCGCGGGGGCTGGCAGCAAGGCCTGCCAGCAATGACTCGCTCTTCGCCGCCATGCCGATGGTGCGCAGGCCGCTGGAGGCCACGGGCAGAACTGTTGTCGCGGCGCTTGCGATATTCGTGAGCGATTCGGTGTCGTACCACTCGCCACCGTGATCCAGGTGGTTGGCCTCGTTTATAACGGCTCTGGCTCCGAGATAGGCCGCGCCCGTATAGGCCAGCGGCGCGGCGACCGGCGCCGCTGGCGTGAATGACAGGATGGTGGCAATGCCGGTACCGATGCCAACCAGCGGATCGACGACCTTATCCCAGACCGAGACGTTTCGCGCTTTCACCACCTCAAGCGCGATCTTGCCGTCGGCGCCGGCCTTCATCTCCAGGTTTTTGGGAACGACAAGCTTGCCGTTCTCGCCAAACTGACTGTTGTTGTCCTGGAAATCACCAAGGTCATCGAACTTCTTGCCAGTGGCATCGACATATCGGGTGTTGCCGTCCCCGTCGCGCACCGCAAAGAGAGTAACCTGCTGCGTTCCGACCCGGTCGTCGATATAGAAGATCGGCACGCTGCGCACATACGGATTGTTGCCGCCGATATCGCGGATCTCGTCCGTCACATTGTCTATCGCGTCGCGCCCATCATCGGTCGAACTGTCCAGGCCGAGCTTCTTGGCGACCGTTTCATCAAGGGCCGCGCCCGGCTGTTGCCTGAACTCGTTGTCGTAGCCGTTGGCGAGCAACTGCTGGAACCTCGGCTGATATATGCCGTCGAGCGCCTGCGGCTCATGCTTGTCCAGATAGGTCTTGTCGACCGTGGTGTTGTCATCCACCAGCAGCGAAGGCTCGCTGAGCCGAAGCTCATGATAGTCGCTGAAGCCTTGCACCACCCTGCGCAGATCCTCGGCCTGCGATATCTGAAGCCTGACGGCACCCAGCTTGAGCCTGGCGACCGCGACTTCGGGGTCGACCCAGCGACCGCTGGTATCGTCATCTTCCGTGTCAAGATCGATCCAAACCGCCTTCCCGCCCTTGGTCAGCGCATCGATCCCCGTCTTGGCGTAGTTTTGGGCAACGTCGGGCGCCACCTTGATCTTCTGCCCGCCGACATCGATCTCGACCGGCTGCGCGCCATCGGGTAGCGTGCCCGCGGGAGCATCGACCGTTCCTGGTTTGTGGTTCGTCAGCGCATTGTCGAAATTGGTCTGCAGCGTCGGCAGTTGGGTCTTGAGGTCGGCAATGCTGTTGCCGAGTTGCTTGTCGAGGACGTCGTTCATGCTCTTTGCCGCCTGTTCCTCGCTGGCCTTTACCGATTGCAGACCATTTGCCGTGCAGACTTTTGCGTTGGCATCGTAGCCGGCCAGAAGTGTCTGCCAGTCCTTGTTGAGTTGGCGATCGCGATATTCGTCCCGGACATTCTTGTCGGTCAGGCTGTAGGTCAGCTGCTGTTCGGTGGTTCCCTCGTCGAAATGGTTGACCACCCAGAGCTGGCCGTCACGGATCTCCAGTGTCGAGCTCTTGTAGTGCCCGAGGTAATCGCCGCTGATGCGATTGTACTTCTCGTCAAAATTAAACTTCTGCTCGCCAAGATACTCGTTGGACAGCTTCTGCTCGAGATCCGTCTGCCGCGCATTGACCTTGGTTGCGTCGGCATGGGCGTCGAAATAGTTCTGGTAGGCCTGAGCCAGTTCGAGTTGGCTGCCTGCCGTCGTCTGCAGGCTCGTGAGCTCCTTGTATTCCTTCGAGTCCTTGGGAACGCCGTTGAGCTCGGCCTGCCCTACCAGGAAGTCGACGGTGAGCTTGTCGCCCTTGCTCAGATGCAGGCCGACCTCGGAAAACAGCTTGTCGACGGCAGAGTGGTCGGCGACGCTTTGATCGCGTTGCGGATGAAGGTCGGGAGTGCCCCGCGCGCTGACTGCCGGCGCGTTCGGATCGCCCAGCGGGGTTAGCGGACCCTGCCCGGCGATGGCGTCCTTAAGGACGCGCCCGGCGTTCTCATATTCGCCGCGGGCATCCCGCGCGTTCTGCAGCAAGGTGTTGGCCTTGGTCAGCCGCTCGCGCGCATCGGCAAGCGTGCCTTTCGGTTTCTGAGCGTTCCATTGCAGGCCGTGCGGCGCCAACGCCTTATTCAGGATGGTCTGCGCGCCACCGACGCCATCCTTGTAGGCGGGATCGAGCATATCGACGTTGAGCTGCTCCTGCTCCTGGCCCGCCAGAGCCCGCGTCTCGGTGACGCGCGACAGCGCGATGTTCTCGTCGATGATGGCCTGAGCAACCTGGGGATCGACCCAGGTCCAGACGCCGTCCATCTTCATCGGCATCCACTTTCCCCCGGAGGGCGCGTTGCCCTGCGGTGGGTCGCCGAGTGGATCGACAACCCTGTTCTGTCCGTCAAGCTTGGGCGTGACGGGCGTACCCAGGTGGTATTTGTCGATCAGGTCCTGTTTGTCATGTCCGGCTTTTTGCGCGGCGGCGATCAGGCTGGGCAAGGTCTCCCCGGCCAACAACCCCTCGACGAAGGTCTTCACGACCTGGCTTTCTTTTGCCTCCTTGGCATCGCTGCTGTTGGGGTTTGCCGCCAGCAGTGTCTTGGCCAGCGATTCCTCCGTGCTTCCTGCCTCGATCTGCAGGTCGGTGCCGGTGGTGTTGTTGTGCAACGTCGAACTGCCATCGGGCTTGGTGGTCAGGGTATAGCCGTTGAAGGTAACCTTCACGGTCGTGCGCGTACCGTTATCGATGGTGACCTTTTCTCCGGTGTCGATGATGTCCGGATCGCGGTGCGAGCTGAAAAGCTCCGGATTCGCGCGCCTGAGATCATCCAGCGTCACGCCATATTGCTGCGCGATAAGGGTCAGGTTGTCGCCCGCCTTGACCTCGTATTCGACAGGCTTGCCGCCATTGATCTTCTCGGTGATCGTCGTCGTCACCCGGCCGTCCTTGTCGGTGACGGTCTTGGTCTCGGTTCCGTTACCATCGACGGATTGCGAGGTTTGCTTGCCGTCAGCCGTGGTGGTGACGGTGCGTACGTCGTGCTGATAGTCGTGGGAGTAGACGGTCTTGTCGCCGCTGCGCGGATCGACGATCTCGACCGACTGCGCGTCGCTGCTGTCGGTGGCCTTGACCTGATAGCCGGCGCCTTCAATCTCGGCGATCACCTGTTGGTCGGTGAGGCCATTTTCCTTTGCGATCTGGTCGATGCTTTTTCCGTCGGCAAGGCCTTGCCTGATGTTCGGCGTGTCGGATCCGCCTGGATCCTGGGCGGGCGCCAATATGGTTTTGCGGCCGTCCGGACCTGTGACCGTGGTCACGGGAAGAGAAGGACCGGCGCCCGGCGTCACGGTTTCCACCGACGCTCCATTGGGCAGCGACGTCCGCTCGGTAACGGTTCCGGTCCCGAGGTCGTCCTCATAGCGCGTCGTTAGGGCGCCGGTGTCTGAATTGTAGCTGGTGGTTTCCTTGCGTCCGAGCCCATCCCGGACCGGCGAGGTGGTCGTCGCGCCGCCGGGCTGTTCCTGGACGGTCGCATAATAGCTGTCGTGCTGGTAATCATAAAACTGCGTGACGGTGCGGCCGCTGGTATCCGTGATTTTCGTCGTCTGCGTGTCGCCGTTCGGCGCGCTTCCATCCGACACGGTCATCCCGCCGGACCTGAGCGCGGCGATAACCTGCTCGCGTGTCATATGGCGGTCAGACGCGATCTGGTCGATGCTTTTGCCTCCGGTGACGTCGTTGACGATATCGCGGGCGGTGTTTGCTGCTGCGGGATCGTCCCTGGTCGGACTCCCATCGAGGTCCACCAGAGTCACGGCCGGCGTCGCGAGATTGGTGTTCACGTAGAGTGCCGGCGTCACCGTCGTGCCATTGCCGGATGTGCCATTGCCGGCGTTCGCAACATTGACGCCCGGTGTCGCCGGTGCCGTTGCCGGCTTCGGCTGAAGGGAACTCAATTGCGTGTTTACATGCGCCAGTTCCTGGCGAGCCTGTGCCGCCCAATCGCGCTCGCCCATTCTGTTGGCGAGCCTGATCTGATCGCGCAGTGCCGCCGCCTGCGCCTCCAGCCGTGCTACCTGGGCGGCATCCGCGTTGGCATTGACCTTCTGTGTCTGGAGGGGCGGCTTGGTGAGCGTTATCGGGCGAACCATCTGGACGACCTCCGGAAATCACTGTTGCCGGCAGCCCGGCCGCCGTCACACCCGCCCCGATCGCAGCCATCCGCTATTATCGAGGGGGCTTCCAATAGATGCCGAAAGCAGCAAGCTGTTCTTCCGACTGTTTCACGCGCTCCGCGGCATCCATTCCGGAGCGCGCCGCCGTCAGCGCCGCCAGGATTTCGACGGCGGCGAATGCCGGCGCCATGCTTCGGAAGAATGATTGCGAATTGGAGGTGACGATGATCGCTTCCCGCGCAATCCGGGTCAGCGGCGACACGCTGCTGTCGGTGATCGCCACCACGCCGACGCCCTGCCGGGCCGACTGGCGCGCCACGTCTATCGTCGTGCGCTCGTACGGCGACATGCCGACGGCAAGGAGCACGTCGCCGCGTCCCGCGTGCTGAAGGGCCTCCAGACCTTGTCCGGCCATCTCGCCGACCAGCATCACCTTGCGGCCGCCGCTATCTGCGAACGACATGATGTCAACGAAATGGCTCGTGACCGGAAAAGCCGAGCGTAGGCCGAGGCCGAAAAGATTGCGCGATCCCGCAACGAGGTCGGCGGCTGCGATGAATTGCATGGCGCTACCGTATTCGCCAAGACTTGAGACCTGCGCGGCGAGGGCGTCGGCAACGACGCCGACCGTCGAGAATCCCGAACCGCCGTCCCGTTCGATGCCCTGTCGTGCCGGCAATCCTCCTGTCGTCTCGCGCAGCGCGCGCGCATAAAGGCTGCGCATGTCCTCATAGCCTTCAAGGCCGAGCCACCGCGCCAATCGCATCATCGTACTGTGCGAAACACCGGCCTGCTGGGCCTGCTCGCGCATCGACATCAGCGCCACATCCTTGGGATGATCCAGCACAAAACGCGCCGCGATCCGCAGTTGCGGCGGCATAGTCTCAAACCGTTCGGCCAACAGCTCCGCCAAAGGACCTTTTTCCATTCCCAATCACCCCATTCACCCCATCGCTCAGGCTACTCCGCGAACGCCTCGAACGCAACAGTTGGAACAAAAATGGCTCACATATTCCAAACGGACTTTCATTTTCGATCGCCCTGCCCTAGATTGCGACTGCAAGGTCCTGGACCGCATGCACGAGTCTGGGCTTGCAACCTGAACAGCCCCTCAAGGAGACAATGATGGCTGCCACCCCTCCCATTACATCCGGTTCTGCAGGGTCACCGGAACAAAACCTGGACAAGATGATCAAGCAACAGGAACGCATGTTTAACCTGGAGATCACGAAAGATATCGCGAAATCACAGCATGACATGCTGATGAGCACCGCCAAGACGCTCGGCGAGTCGGCTGAGAAGGCCTGACGCGAAGCATGCTCAAATCTATGCGCCGCCGACAGCAACCGGCGGCGCAGTTGCATGGCGGAAGCCCATCGTCCGGCTGCATTTGAAATCGCCATCGGCGGGAGATGAAGTGGCATGACCGCTAGTCCTATCGGCAGATATCTGGACGCTGTGCCGGCGCGTCGGCTGCGATCGATTATCGCCCCGTCGCCGTCATCCGCACAGTCCATCGCGCTCAGCGTAACCCACGGTTTTCATGCCGGCGCTGAACTCAGTCTGGTTGAGGCGCTGTATACGATCGGCTCCAGCACCGAATCTGACATCGTCCTCAGGGATGCCGGCATCGCTCCAATCCACGCCAGGCTGCGGCGCAAGGGCAACCAGTTTGAAATCGAAGCCGTCGGCGGCGATGTCGCACTCCTCACAGGCGAAATCATTCGTCAAGGACAGGGCAGTCGCTGCAGGTTGCCGTTCCTCATCGGTATCGGTGACGCCCGAATCCGGCTGGTCAATCCGGAACGCCCATCGAGCCGGTGGTCGCTCGGCAACCGCTCCATGTTGGTTGCCGGCAGCGTTCTCCTTGCCGTTTTTGCCGTTTCTGTCGCTGCCAACGGGTTCTCGCTCGCCAAGTCAGACATTGGCTCACAGGCATCTTCTCGGGACGATCAACCGGTCAGAATGGCGTTCGCCGGTGAGCGCCGGCAGGAAGTGCTGGACGATTCATCGCCGGCGCAGATTCAAACAGTCGCCGATGCGGAAAGCCAGCTCAAACAACGTCTCGATCAGTCCGGCATAAGCACCGTCACCGTCCAGCGATCGCCCGGGCGCCTCGTGGTTTCCGGCGTGATCCCAGATGACAAGAGCGGCGTCTGGACCGAGACCCAATCCTGGTTCGACCAGACCTTCGGCGGTCAAGTTACTCTCGTGTCCAACGTCATGACCGGCAACGCAGTGCAGGCGCCGCGCCTGATGCTGCAGGCGATCTGGTATGGCGACCGGCCCTACGTCATCGCAGCCGACGGCGCACGCTATCACGAAGGCGCATTCACCGATGACGGCTGGACCATCAAACATATCGGCGAGACGGAACTTCTGCTGACCAAGGGCGGCGCCACGGTCGCGCTGAAATATCCGTGAACCGCCGGCTCGAAGGGCCGCGCCTCGATTCGGCGAGGATGGAGACTGCCGGCCGCGACGTGCATCAGGCCGAAGGCGTGCGCGGTCAAACGATCAGCCGGCGACGGATGAATGGCGCCGACAAAGCCGCGAAGGGTGCTCCGGGGACGAAATCGGCCGCTGCCGCCGAGAGGCCTGAGACGGCGGAATTCCAGGCCTCTGGAGAGGCCGCCGGCGAATCGCTGGATGAAATACTCAGCAACTTCGTCATGCCCGCCATTCCGGAGTGGGCCATCTTGCGCCGCTCGGTGCCTATTCTGCAGCATTTCATAGCGAACCTGGTCCCAGACCTTGAGGGCGGCGAGCAACTCAAGACGCTCGCCAGAACGCTGATCGAGGATGAAATCGAACGTCATCGCGACCTGCTTGGCCGCATGCAGGAAGGAATCGAAATCTGACCGACCCGCATGACACCGTCCATCTGCTGCATGTCCTGGGCTATCTCCACGGTTGTCATGGGCAGGCCAAGCGGGGCGCGGCGTACCTGCTTATCGCCGCGCAGCTCTCGCCGGGAAATGCCGGCGTTCTCAGGACGCTGGCGCACCTGCTCATACTGGATGGCGAGGCCGAAAAGGCGCTTTCGACGATTGCCAGGCTGGAGACTTTGGAAGGAATGGACCACCCGGTGCTTGCACTGCTGAAGAGTCGGGCCCTGCTCGTTGCCGGGCGCAA
Organism: Mesorhizobium sp. WSM4308; assembly: GCF_002294905.1. Lineage (NCBI taxonomy): Bacteria > Pseudomonadati > Pseudomonadota > Alphaproteobacteria > Hyphomicrobiales > Phyllobacteriaceae > Mesorhizobium > Mesorhizobium sp. WSM4308. The sequence goes on from NZ_NSFW01000013.1 coordinate 97,873, forward strand.
AAGCGAGGCGCACAGCGCGTTGCTCAGCTTCCTGTCGCATCGGGCTGCCTGATGACCGCGTCGGAGCGACTTCTGCAATTCCTTGCCAGGCTGTCACGCCGCAGCGACCTGATCATCGCCGTCCTGATGCTGGTTGCAGTGGTGATGATGCTCATTCCCCTGCCGACCTTTCTCGTTGACTTCCTCATCACCGCAAATATCGCCATTAGCGTGCTCATCCTACTGGCGTCGTTTTACGTTTCTCACCCGCTTCAGTTTTCGTCGCTGCCGTCGGTCATCCTCATCGCCACCTTGTTCCGGCTGGCGATCACGATCACGACAACTCGGTTGATCCTGCTGCAGGCCGACGCCGGCGAGATCATCACCGCCTTCGGCACCTTCGTCGTCGGCGGCAGCATCGCGGTCGGCCTCGTTATCTTCCTGATTATCACAGTCGCGCAATTCATCGTGGTAGCGAGGGGCGCGGAACGCGTCGCCGAAGTGGCCGCGCGCTTCACGCTCGATGCGTTGCCGGGCAAGCAAATGAGCATCGATGCCGAGCTGCGCAACGGCGATATCGATCAGGCTGAAGCACGCCGCCTGCGCCAGCAGCTGGAGCGCGAGAGCCAGCTGTTCGGCGCGATGGACGGCGCCATGAAATTCGTCAAGGGCGATGTCATTGCCGGCATAGTCATCATCCTGGTCAACCTGATCGGCGGTTTCGCCGTCGGCACGCTGCAGCACGACATGTCGCTGGGAGACGCGGCCGCGACCTATTCGTTGCTCACCGTGGGCGACGGGCTGGTGGCCCAGATCCCGGCGCTGCTGGTCGCGATCGCCGCCGGCACGATGGTGACTCGCGTCGGCAGCGCGGACGGAACGGGCGACCTTGGCCGGCAGATAACCAGCCAGCTCCTCAGGGACTCGCGAGCACTCGCCCTCGCGGCGGTGATCATGGTCGGCCTTGCCATGGTACCAGGCTTCCCTTCCATTGTGTTCCTGGCCCTTGGCGCCTGCTTCGGCGCGGGCGCCTATGCAATCAATCGCCGCGACGCCGGTGACTCCGAACCCCAGGACATCGGCCAGATCGCGGCGCAGGAACAACGCGGTGGTTCGGCTTCGCTTTCAGCAATCTCCACCGGAACGCTGACTGCTTCCTACCGCGTCGTCGTGCGCTTCGGAGCCAAACTCGCGGCGGCGGTTCCAGAGCCCGAATTTGCTGCGCTTGCCGACGGCGTTCGCCGCGAACTCTTCGGCGATCTCGGTGTCGACGTGCCGGTCATCGGCACGCAGGCCGACGAGATGCTCTCCTCGCGAAGCATCCGCATCGATCTGGAAGGCGCGCCCATCCTTGACGCCGAAATCCCTGCCGGACGTGTTCTCGTCGAAGCCGACCCAACGCATCTCGATCTGCTCGAGTTGACTTACGAAAAAGCTGCTTCAATCGCCGGCCAGCGCAGGTTCGCGTGGGTCGATGACAGCCAAATATCGATACTGAAAGAAGCGGGCTTCGCTTTCGCCACACCCGCCGAAACCGCGGCCAGATGGACCGCAAATGCACTCCGGCTGTATGCGGGACATTTCGTCGGGATCCAGGAGACGCGCAGGCTTCTGTCGGACATGGAGCCGGACTATGCGGATCTTGTCCGACAGGCGCAGGAGATCGTGCCGCTGCAGAAAATCGCGGAAGTGCTTCGCCGGCTTGTCGGCGAAAACGTGCCGATCCGCAATCTGCGCCTCATCCTCGAAGCGCTGATCGAATGGGGTCAACGCGAACAGGACGTTGTCCTGTTGACGGAGTATGTCCGCACGTCCCTGAAGCGCCAGATCAGCTTCCGTTCCGCCGGCCGCAACAACATCATCGCAGCCTATGTGCTGCAACGCTCCGCCGAGGATATTCTGCGAAACGCGGTGCAAAGCACATCGTCAGGCACGTTCCTGAACCTCGCGGACGACGATGCGCAGGCCTTGGTAAGCGAAGTCGAGCGAGCCCTGTCGCACAATTCCACCGACGCCTCGCCGGTCGTCCTTGCAGCCATGGACGTGCGCCGTCACATGCGCAGCCTGCTCGCCCACAATGCGATCGAGCTTCCCGTCCTATCCTTCCAGGAACTTGCGCAGGAATTCAACGTCCAGCCGCTGGCCACGATCACCGGCCGCAGCGGAAGAGCCGGCGGGCGCGCCCAGGCGCTGCCGTCGGCTCAGGCGAAAGCCTCGCAGGAGACAGTCTCATGACGGCGGCCGGACGAATGAGGACATATGGGGAATCAGGAGAGGAACGGCATGACGATCCACGATACAGCGGCAGGCGTCCGATCCGCAGCTGGGCGGACGGATATGCGCTGGCTCGCGATCGCGACGGCTGGCGTTTTGCTGGCCTTGTTGTTCACGATCGCAGGCGCGGCGGCGCAGAAAGCGTCGCCGCTGCCGAGCAAGCCAAGTCTCGATCTGCCGGTCGGGCAAGGACGCTTGCTGCGGTTCAATGAGCCGGTCGAATCCGTGCTGGTCGCGGACACAACGATCGCGGACCTGCAGGTCGTATCGCCAAGTTTGGTCTATGTCTTTGGCCTCAAACCCGGCCTCACCAATCTCATTGCGGTCACGGCCGATGAGCGGATCGAGGCAACCGCTCAATTCCGCGTCACGCCCGACATCACGCCCGCCAATGAGGCCAAGCACGCAATGCAGCCGAAGTCGGCGACAAATCTGCACATTTTCGGAACCCGCATCGCCATCACAGGCGAAGCACGAGGCGTCGACGAGGCAAAGGATCTGGACAATGTCGCAAGAACGTTCTCGCCGCCAGAACAGCCGCCGCTGAACAACATGACCGTGCAGGGCTCGCAGCAGGTCAACATCCGGGTCCGCTTTGCCGAAGTCTCGCGCACGGAGTTGCAGTCATACGGCGTCGACTGGTCCGTCGGCTACAAGAGCGGCGGCTTCGAATTCAACATGTTCCAGGACAATGGCGTGCCTTCGGGCAGCGATGGGAATTTTGGTCTGAGCCTCAACCAGGCGCACGGCCTCAATTTCGATGTCCTCATCGAAGCCCTGCAACGCAATGGCGTCGTCAAGATACTGGCCGAGCCGAACCTGACCGCGGTGACCGGACAGACGGCGAACTTTCTGGCTGGTGGCGAGATTCCCGTGCCTATCGCGCAGGGATCCGACGTGACCACCATTCAATACAAGCCTTTCGGCGTGTCCCTCGGTTTCACCCCAACGCTCATCGGCCGCAATCGCATCGCGCTGCACGTCCAGCCGGAGGTCAGCTCTTTATCGGATTCCGGCTCCGTAAGCGCCAACGGCTTTGCCATGCCGAGCTTCGTGGTGCGACGAGCCGACACCACGGTGGAGGTGGCAAGCGGTCAGACCTTTGCGATCGCCGGCCTTTTCCAGCAGCGAACCTCGCGCAACCTGGAGAAATTTCCGGTTCTCGGCGATGTGCCCGTGCTTGGGCCCCTTTTTCAGTCGCAGCGGTTCCAGCACGAAGAAACCGAACTTGTCATCTTGATCACGCCCTATCTGGTGGCACCGGTGCGTGACAGCCTCGCCACGCCGCTCGACCGCCCGGCTGCCAAGCGTCTCAGTCGCAAGCACGCCAACGACGCGTCATCGACCGGTCTGATCATCAAATAGCGAGAAACGACCATGATATTGCGCATCGCTTTCAGCTCCGTTTTTCCGCCGTTGTTTCTGGCCGGCTGCATGAGCAGTCCGCAACAGCGGCAGGATTACTCGCCCGGCTACAGCTATGTTTCGACCGATACCGACGACTCCGAGAAAGGCGTCAGCGGCTCCGTTCTGGCTCCCAACGCATGCCTGGCCGAACCGGCCGATGATGACAATTCGGCCGCCAGAACCAATCTGACGATCGTCTCCGGCGTCGGCTTCCACCTGCCGTCCGGCTGCGCTAATGCCTATAATCTGCAGCGCATGGCCGAAAGCCAACGCGACCTGGTCGAAGGCCGGCGCATGGGAGCCGCGCCTGCGGCGCCGACGGCGCGCGCGGCCCGTCGTTACCTCGATGGCGAGGAGGCGCCGACAGGCGGAGCCAACACAACTGCGCCGGCGACGCCGCAGACGACGCAGTCCGTCGAGTGAGCCTCTGCCAACTCCTCGCCCGCAGCACCGCTCCAGGCGTCAAGCTTGGTGCGAGATCGGCCCAGGTCTTACGCTCCGACGCGTTGGAACAGGTCACAGTTTCACGGAAACGGCGAGCCACTTCATCTCGTTGTTTCAACGCAATTCCGGACCGGAAACCGCTCCGCACTTTTCCTGGAACTGCTTTAGCCCAGGATGGAGCCGAGCGCTTTGGCCTTGGCCTGCGTGCTGCCCTTCGAACGGATGGTCCTGGCACGCGCGAGCAAGATGGCCACCTCCTTGGTCGTCAGACCGATAGGCGGCGACCCCTTGACCTGATCGGCTTGGCCAAGAAGTCCATAGACCATCACGACATTGCGCTTCTGGTGCAATTGCGCATTGGGTGCGGCAGCAATCTTCTGCACCAGCGGCAGTGCCGCCGCGGAATTGTCTTCAAGGGCTGCCGCCAATACCATGTTGGTCTCCACGTCGAGATCGCCGGGAGCGAGTTTCAACGCCTGGGCGAAAGTCGTCTGCGCTTCGGCGGTCTGGCCGGCGAATGTCTGCGCCACGCCCAGACGGTTATAGGCAGCGCTGGTGTTGACCAGAGGCGCTGCCTGCGCGAGCGCGCGCATGCCGGCATCGATGTCGCCAGCCTCTATCATCGCCGAGCCAAGGCCGAGCATCGCCTTCCCGTCGTTGGGAGCTTTTGCGAGCGCGGCCTGGTAGGCCTTGGTCGCATCGGTCGGATATCCGGCCCGCATATAGGCGTCGCCCGCCTTGACGAACGCGCCCGCGTTGGCGTCCGGCATCGTTGCCGCACGCTGATAGAGCGCTATCGCGGTATCACTTTCCCCGCGCGCATCGATATCGTCGGCAAGCTTGATCAACCGATCCGACTGCGAGGACGGACCTTGGGCCGTCGCGTCGATCGAGCCTGTTTTGGCCGTCTGGCAAGCGGACAGCGCCAGGGCCAGGGCCACAGGCAAGAATACGACATGCAACCGCATATCCACCTCTCCGTATTCAAGCCCGGCGCCACCTTACACAGCGCATGGGCGGACTGGAACCACAACAGTGCGGTAAGATTGCAACATGGCCGAAGAAGCTGAGGAAAAGAAACTCCCGGCATCCGACAAGAAGCTGCGCGACGCGCGCCGCAAAGGCCAGGTTCCGCAGAGCCGCGACCTTATCTCCGGCTTCACTTTCTTCGCAGCGCTCGCATATCTCTATTTTTCCTGGCCGATGCTCTTCAGGCACCTTTCGGAACTGGTGCAGACCGTGACCGTGACCGGCGGTTCGTTCGGGGATGTCAGCCTGCGCGCCATCCATCAATTCTTCTCGCTGCTGATACTTGCCACTCTGCCGTTGGTCAGCATCGTTGTCGTTCTCACCGCGGTCTTCGGCATGCTGGGGACGTTCGGGCCAGTCCTCTCGTTCGAGCCGCTCAAACCGCAGTTCGACCACATAAATCCAGCCAAGGGCCTGCAGAAGATCCTGTCGCTCCGCAACGTCATCGAGTTTGCCAAGGGCCTGATCAAACTGGTGCTACTGGCATGCCTCTTCGTCTTTGTGCTGATCATATGGCTGCAGCCGCTATTCGATGCGCCGGGTTGCGGTCCGTCATGCCTGGGGCCGGTGATCCAAGCAGTCCTGACGCCGCTGGGAATCGCCGCCGGCCTGGCTTTCGTCGTCATCGGCGTGATCGACGTCCCTATTCAACGCTGGCTGTTTCTTCGCGACATGCGCATGACAACAACCGAGTATAAGCGTGAACACAAGGATCTCGAAGGCGACCCCTTGATACGCCATGAACAGCAGCGGCAGCGGCGCGAAGCGGTGATACGGCCGGCGAAGCTGGGCGTGAAAAATGCGGTTATCGTCTTCGTATCCGGCGACCGGGCCGTGGCGTTGCGTTACATCAGGGGCGAAACGCCGGTGCCGACGGTTGTCGCCAAGGGTCAGGGGCGCGTTGCTAACGAGATAACAGCTCAAGCGCGCCAGGCCGGTATTCCGGCGGTCGAGGATAACGCCCTTGCCGAAGCACTCTTCGAGAACACGAACATGGGATCATATATCGGCCAGCAGATGTTTCCGCCGGTTGTTCGCCATCTCGTTCGGCATGGCCTCACTTGAGGCGGGGTTCGCCTGCAAAACTCAACGTCGACTCAGTCTTGACCTGACTACCGGCAGCGCTCGATCCACACGGCCTTTATCGACTCGATCATCGACCTCATCGATATTAGGCGGCACTCCCGCGAAACGGATTCGTGCCTGAGGCGCAAAGCTGCCACTCACATTTGGATTCCTGTTGACGGCGTTATCAGGAGGGCAAACGCGCCAGGAAGTCGATGCCGGCCAAACTCGCCCCAAAAAACCGAATTTAGTGTCCCGCCTTGTCCATGAGTACCCGCAATTCGTGCTGAGGCGCGACCCAGAAAGTTCGAAAAGCTTCCAGGAACCCCAGGCCAAGTGAACGCCGGGGCGGCCAATGATGTTCACGGATATCCCGGCGAACATTCGCGTTGGAGCGATCAATATCGTCGGCAGAAGAACGTCAGAGAAGGGCTACCGGCGGCTCCGTCGTGGGAACGAAAAAAGAAGAGAAGCAGAACTTTCGTGTGCGATTTTTGCACACGCTGCCCCGTAAACATCTGATTTCATTTATCTATATGTCCAGTCCATCATAGGCGCAATGGCAAATTTCATATACTTGTCAATCATTTATCCGCATTATTTAAACTGCATTTAGGTTGGGGCAGACTGACATTGCCGGCCTCTATGATATGTGGCTCGTTTCATTCTATTTTTCAAAGCGTAACCATCAATGTCACTCAACACCGCTTTTCTGTTCATGGCGCAATACAACGGTAAGGCTATAATTCCGCTCGATGAGGTTCGGCGCGATTTCTTTGCCACCTGACGCTCCCGAAATTTCTCCGCAAGCTCGGTTCAGGCGACATCGCCCCGCCGCTCATGCGAATAGAAACAGGTCAGAAATTTGCCAAGGGTGTCCATTTGCAGGATTTGGCAGACTACCTTGATAAGCGCAGACAGGCGGCCCAGAGGGAGATGAGCGGTTGGAACTGAGTGCAATCGTTACCCATCAGGCACTCATGCAGGGCGGAAGCCTGGCAGTTCATGGATGGCGACAAGATCGTTGCGATTCAGCCGCAGGGCAGGTTCAAGGCCGATAACGCTACGGCGCTTGCCGCTGCCGCGGCGGCAGGACTCGGCATCGCTTGACTCGCCGATTGCATCACGTATGGCTATGTGACCTCCGGAGCGCTCTCGTTCCGATTGTAGCGGAGCCAGACTAACTCTGCGTCGCGAGCAGACGTGCAGCTGACTTCAGATCAGCAGTATCCAAACCCTCAACGAAGCGCTCGAACCGCGGCTGGAGATGCGCCCGGGCGGTTTCGTGTTGTCTGCGATCGATCAGAAGGGTAGCCAGGTCGATCGCGGCGCGCAGCTCCCATCCCCATGCGCCCCAACCCTGGCTCATTTCGAGTGACCGCGTGAAGCAGGTTTCAGCCTCGTCGGTGCCAGACTGCACTGACGCCAAAACAAGGCAGCCCTTCACGCGCAGTAACTCCGGCATATAGCAGAGATCTCCGTTTGCCTCGACCGACAGAATCGTGTCGTCGAGCAGTGGGAGGGCCTCCGCGAGCCGGCCCGTGGCGGCAAGGCCTTGAACGAGCGCGACGTTGAGCGGAGTGGTGAGCAGTTCGTAGGGCGCTGCGTGGAGCTCCGCGAGACTGCGTTGCAGGCTCTCGATTCCCTTCTCCGCATCGCCTCGACGAATGGCCAGTTCTCCCTTGAAGCCTCGTCCTAGCGCCAGATACGGTCCGAGCGAGTGGGGTTCCGCACGCAAGAAGAGACGGTCTATATGCTCGTCCGCGCGATCGAGATCGCCGACCCAAATGAACACGGAAACGGCCCAAACAAGAGCGATCGAAAGCGTCAGCGGATGGTTCAGGATCTCGGCGTCCTTGATCGTCAGCAGCGCACGTTCCACCGCCCGATCCGGATGGCCTTGCAGCCAAAGCGTCCTTGCCAGGATCGCGCCGGCGAGGATTCTTCCGTCGAAACCGAGATAGTTGGTCGTGGTCCGGCCGGAATTCGGCCCGTATCGCAATGCTGCCGCAAGCGAGGTCTGTGCGCGGCCTAGTTCTCCTTTGAGGTGAAGCGATATTCCCATCAACGAATGCGCCAATGTCGTGGAGACGGAGTCTTCCAGCGCGCCGGCAATAACGGCGCAACGCTCCGCGTAGCGGAGCGCGGTCTTGAAATCTCCCGTACGCAAATGGAACATCTGCAGTGGCCCGAGAACCTGAATCTGATCCAGCGCATCGCCGCGCTGCTCGGCAATGGAGAAGCTTCTGTTCAGCGCCACGCGTGCTGCATCCCTTCCCCCGTGCGTGAACATCAGGGAGATCCCGAGGGCCGCCTGAAGGTGCATCTCCTCGCGTCCGCTGCGCATGGAGTCGTGGAGAGCGAAAATTGCGAGGGAGGTCCAGCGATGGCACTCGGTGAGCAAGGACATCGATAGGAAAAGCGGAGCAGCGGCGGCGGCAAGACGAATGCCGAGCCTGGCATCCCCGTTGGATCCGAAACACCGATCCAGAGCACCACGCACATTGGCAAGGCCGGCGAGGTGCTGTGATCGTTGCGACGCGCTCGACAACGTAGGCCACTCATTCCCCGTATCCTCCAGCCATCGCAGACAGTAGGTCGCGTGCCGGGCGACCAGTTCCGTGAGTTCCGCATCCTGGACCTCGAACTGAAGGGCATAAGCCCGCGTCGTATCGAGCAGCCGGTAGCGCATCGTTGCACCGGCTGGCCTCGCCGCGACCATCGACTTCGCCACGAGGCTGTCGATGGCGCTGAATACGAGCGCATCGTCCACGGTCGGGCTTGTTACTATTGTCAGCGCGGCATCGATCGAAAAATGACCAACGAAAACGGCAAGCCGGCGAAGCACCAGGCGCTCGAATTCGGACAGAAGCCCGAAGCTCCAGTCCAAAGTGGCCTGAAGTGTCTTCTGGCGCGGCGGTGCGCTGCGCTGCCCCGGCCACACGAGGGCCAGGCGTTCGTCGAGAAGCATTGCGGTCTTCTGCAGGCCGTAGCTCGCAACCCGTCCTGCTGCCAGTTCGATGGCAAGCGGTACGCCATCAAGCTTCCGGCAGATGTGCGCCACGACCCCTGCTTCCGAATCGTCGAGGTCAAGACGAGCACCGCTCGCTGCTGCGCGCTCCAAGAACAGCTCGGTCGCAGGGAACGCTTGCGCGACTGCTGCGGTGGGTTCCAGATCGTCTGGCGGGTAAGCAAGCGGCGCGAGCTTATAGACATGCTCGCCTTCGACCTGGAGAGCCTCCCGGCTCGTCGCCAGGATGTGGGCCTGCGGCGCGGAAGCGAAGATACGGGCGGCCAGGTCCGCCGCCGCGACTATGACATGCTCGCAGGTGTCCAGGATCAGGAGGATTCTCTTGTCAGCCAGGTATGTGATGAGAGCGGACGCGGCGGCGTCAGACTGAAGCGACAGCCCCAGCATCGAGGCTACAGTCGGCGCAACCAGGTTGGGATCATTCAGCGCCCCAAGATCGACGAAATGCACGGCGCCCGCGAACGCATCGACCACGTGATGCCCGGTCGCCACCGCAACGGTGGTCTTGCCGACCCCACCCGTGCCGACGATCGTGACGAAGCGCGCGGCCGCCAGCTCCGCGGAAAGCGCGGCCGTGTCTTCGGTTCGCCCAACCATGCGGGCCAGTCGGCTCGGGAGGTTGGCCTGCGGGTAGCTGGCGGCGGCCTCGCTTCGCGCATCGTCGCGACCACCCGATCGCGAGATCGGTGCCACGAAGCAATAGCCCCGGCCCTTCAAGGTAGCGATGTAGCGCGCGCCGTCCTTGCCATCGCCCAACGCCTTTCTGAGATTAGCCATGTGAAACCGCAGACTACCCTCCTCGACGGTCACGTCGGGCCAGACGTTCGCCAATAAATCCTTCTTGCTGATCACCTCGTTGGAGCGGGCAGCCAAAGTAGCCAGGATATCGAACGCGCGCCCGCCCAGATCGACGGTGGTGCCTTGCCGCAAGAGCAGCCGTTCGCGGACGGCAAGCGTAAAGGGACCAAATGATATCGTGTCGCTTGCAGGTCCTATCATGACACTCCCTTGGCGGCCTGCTCATGCAGGCGACCACTCACCTATGAGAAGAACAAAAGTGGGGGCTTCGCTGCAAGCCTGCATTCGCCGACGAGCACTAACGTTGCATCATAATGCATAACGGGCGCTTCGGGCGATCTCCTTCTATGTGTCGGAAAGAGCAAGAACCTCTCTGCCGACGGACCCAAGGAGAACGACCATGCCCGCATTATCGTCATCGCTCACGCGGCGAAGCCTGCTTGCCGCATCAGCGGTGGCAGGCGCCTTGAGCCTGCTTCCCGCGAGGGCGCGCGCGAGTGCCGACATCGAAGCCGTCCATCCCTTTCGCGCCGACATTCCGGAAGAGGCAATCGTCGATCTTCGTCGACGTCTGGCAACGACGCGCTGGCCCCTGCGGGAAACCGCCACGGATCAGTCGCAGGGCGTGCAACTCGCAAAGCTCCAGAATCTCCTTCGCTATTGGATGACCGATTACAACTGGCGGAAGGTCGAAGCGAAGCTCAACGCTCTGCCTATGTTCGTCACCGAAATCGATGGCGTTGCCATCCACTTCATCCACGTCCGGTCCCGCCATGAGAATGCTATGCCGATGATCATGACGCATGGTTGGCCCGGTTCGATCCTGGAATTCATGAAGGTCATCGGTCCCCTGACAGATCCCACCGCTCATGGCGGTGCTGCCGGAGATGCCTTCCATCTCGTGGTACCGTCAATCCCCGGCTTCGGCTTTTCCGGGAAGCCGACGGAGACCGGCTGGGGCTCAGACCATATCGGCCGTGCCTGGGGCGTGCTGATGGGGCGGCTGGGTTACGACCGCTATGTCTCACAGGGCGGCGACTGCGGTTCGGTCATCTCTCATCGCATGGCGCTGCAGAAGGTGCCTGGGCTCATTGGCATACACGTCAACATGCCAGGTACCGTTCCGAAAGAGATCGCGGCGATCCTCACTGCCGGCGGACCAGCGCCAAGTGATCTGACCGGGAAGGAAAGCGCGGCGTTCGATGCGCTCGACACCTTCTACAAGGACAGTTCCGGCTATGCCGCCATGATGGTCACACGGCCGCAGACCATCGGCTACTCCCTAGTGGATTCGCCGGTCGGCCTGGCCGCATGGATCTACGAGAAGCTCGCGCAGTGGACCTACAGCGGCGGGGAGCCCGAGCGGGTTCTGAGCAAGGACGAGATGCTCGATGACATCTCGCTCTACTGGCTCACTGAATCCGGAGCGTCGGCGGCGCAGATCTACTGGGAAGACCACTCCAACAATTTCAATGCCGTGGACATTGCCGATCTCCCCGTCGCCGTGACGGTGTTTCCAGGCGAAATCTACTGCGCGCCGCGAAGCTGGGCCGAGCGTTGCTACCACAACCTTATCTACTTCCACGAAGCCGACAATGGAGGCCACTTTGCGGCATGGGAGCAGCCCCGGCTCTTCACGGAGGAAGTCCGCGCGGCCTTCAGATCATTGCGCTGATCGAACATCCGATTTCATAACGGGAATGCATACCATGACGACTCAAGCGAAACGACTCTACACGGGGAAAGTGCGTACCACAGGAGGTCGGGACGGTGCTTCACGCAGCTCCGACGGCCGCTTGGACATCAGGCTCTCGACGCCTGGCGGTGCGGGCAGCGGCACCAATCCCGAGCAGCTTTTTGCTGCAGGTTGGTCGGCATGCTTCGAAGGCGCGATGGCGATCGCCGCGCGCAAGATGAACATCGTGTTGCCTGCGGATCTTGCGATCGATGCGGAGGTCGATCTCAACAGCAACGACGGCGCCTTCTTTCTCAGCGCCCGGCTCAATGTGAGCCTGCCAGGGATGGATCCCAATGACGCCAGGGCGGTCGTCGATGCAGCGCATCAGTCATGTCCCTATTCAAAGGCCACGCGTGGCAACATCGAAGTCGAAATCAACCTGATCTAGTCCCTCGGTCTTGGCAATCGCGCTGCCGCGACTGCCCCGTGAGCAAAGGCAATACTCCCATGAACGCAATCAAGATTCCGGAAGTCATAGACCATCACCGCCGGCGCCTGTTCGGCATCGCTGCGGCTACCGTCGCCCTAGCTCAGCTAGGGGCGGTCCGAAGCTCGAATGCTCAGGACGGAGAGCAGACCGCTGTGGTCAGCGCAACAGGATCGCGCACCGCGTTCGCGGCGCTAAAGCAGATCGATGCTGGTCTGCTGAACGTTGGATATGCCGAGGATGGCCCAGCGGATGGGCCTCCCGTCATACTGCTGCATGGCTGGCCATACGACATCCACAGTTATGTCGATGTCGCGCCACTGCTTGCGGGAGCCGGCTATCGGGTAATCATTCCTTATCTGCGCGGCCACGGCACGACGCGGTTCCTGTCGGATGCCACGCTTCGCAACGGGCAGCAGGCCGCGCTGGCGGTCGATATCATCGACCTGATGGATGCCCTGGGCGTCGAAAAGGCGATCGTCGCCGGCTACGACTGGGGCGCACGGACGGCAAATATCCTTGCCGCGCTCTGGCCCGAGCGCTGCAAGGCCATGGTGTCAGTCAGCGGCTATCTGATCGGCAGCCAGGCGGCCAACAAGGCGCCGTTGCCGCCGCAGGCCGAACTGCAATGGTGGTATCAATTCTACTTCTCGACAGACCGCGGCCGCGCCGGCTATGCGAAATACACGGATGACTTCGCCAGGCTGATCTGGAAACTCGCCTCGCCGCACTGGAACTTCGACGACGCGACTTTCGCCAGAAGCGCCGCCGCGTTCCGGAATCCCGACCACGTCGATATCGTTATCCACAACTACCGTTGGCGGCTCGGCCTTGCAGAAGGCGAGCGCCGCTATGACGAGCTAGAGGAAAAGCTCGCCAAGGGCCCGGTGATCAATGTGCCAACGGTCACGCTCGAGGGCGACGCGAACGGCGCCCCACATCCCGTTCCCACGGCCTATGCGAAGAAATTCTCTGGCAAATACGAGCATCGGCTGATCACTGGCGGCATCGGGCACGACCTGCCGCAGGAAGCGCCCGAGGCGTTCGCAAAGGCCGTCATCGACGTCGACAAGTTCTGAGTGCGGACGGAGCGAGCGCATGAGACGCAATCTTGTAATTGCAGCCGTCATCACCGTGTCGATCGCTCTCGCTATCGGCTGCGTGGAGATCGACATTGTTCGAGCTCAGAACAACACGGAAGCCTCGCCGATCTATGGCGTGACGATCCCGGACGGTTACCGCAGGTGGGAGCTCATCGCGCCAGCCCTGGAAGGCGACCCGCTGAACGAGCTTCGCGCTGTCGTGGGAAATACAGTCGCAATGGATGCCTATCGAAATAGCACGCTGCCGTTCCCGGACGGTACCGTGCTGGTCAAGCTCGCTTGGAAGCGCATGCAGTCGGCCGAGTTCGAACCCGCTTCGGTTCCTGGCGCCGCCACAACGGTGCAGGTCATGGTCAAGGATTCGAAGAAATACGCGTCGAGCGGCGGCTGGGGTTTTGGGCGGTTCATTAATGGCAAGCCCGTCGACGAAGCGCAGCACGAGACATGCTTCGCCTGCCACGAGGCGCGCGTCCAGGGACACGACTACGTCTTTACCCGCGACGCGCCGTAACTCGGTTCCCACGCAGAGAAACGCAGAGCGAACACGAGGGAGAGTTTGCGGCATCCCCGCCCCTCACCTGCGCTCGACGCGGTGAAGACCGCACCCCACAACGAAAGGATGTTCCAATGAAAATCTTGCTCGCAGGCCTCGTAATTATCGCGGCCACGTTCGGTAACGCACAAGCGCAGCCCGACAAGCCTACCATCGTCCTGGTTCACGGCGCCTTCGCCGACTCTTCGAGTTGGAACGGTGTCGTTGAGATTCTTGAAAAGGACGGCTTTTCCGTCGTGGCGGCAGCCAATCCGCTACGGGGCGTCAGAAGCGACGGAAACTATGTCGCCAGCGTGCTTTCCTCGATAAAAAGCCCGGTCGTTCTCGTCGGCCATTCCTATGGAGGGTCGGTGATCAGCGACGCTGCCGATGGTCATGCCAATGTGAAGGCGCTGGTCTATGTCGCCGCATTTGCGCCGGAGGCGGGTGAAACCGCTGCGCAACTTGCAGGAAAGTTTCCAGGCAGCACGCTGGGTCCGACACTCGCTCCTCCTGTCGCGCTGTCAGGCGGTGGAAAGGATCTCTACATTCAGCAGGACAAGTTCCACGATCAGTTTGCCGCCGACGCTCCCGAAGCGCAAGCCAGACTGATGGCCGCAACGCAGCGGCCGATCGCGGAAGCCGCCCTCAACGAAGCTCAGGCCAAGGCTGCTTGGAAGAGCATTCCAAGCTGGTTCATCTACGGCGACGCGGACAAGAACATCCCGCCGCGAGCATCTGCCTACATGGCTGAACGGGCTCACGCCCGCGAAACGATCGCGATTAAGGGTGCTTCGCATGTGGTGATGGTGTCGAATCCTGGGCCTGTAGCGCGGCTGATCGAGAATGCCGCCAGGGAGATATCGCGATGAAAGCCGTCGTCATGAACCGCACCGGGGGACCTGATGCGCTCGAAATCGTCGAGCGCCCCGAAACCGCTCCCGCGAGCGCACAAGTTCTGGTCGAGGTCGCCGCGGCGGGCGTGAACTTCATGGACATCGGCGTCCGCCAGGGCATGGCCTGGACGGAAACGCCCAATCCCAAGGTTCTGGGCGTAGAGGGTGCCGGGCGGGTACTCGCCGTGGGCGATGGAGTCGAGCATTTCCGGCCCGGACAACGGGTTGCCTGGGTGTACGCGCCTGGAAGCTACACAGATCGAGCGATGGTACCGGCGGACGCGCTCGTGCCCATTCCGGACGGGATCGATGATCGTACGGCGGCGTCCGTGATGATGCAGGGGCTGACTGCCAGCCACTTCGCCACCGACTTCTATCCCGTTCAACCCGGCGACGTGGCGCTGGTCCATGCGGCGGCGGGCGGCGTCGGATTGCTGCTCACCCAGATCACAAAGCTGAGGGGCGGGCACGTGATCGGCCGCGTCTCGTCCGCAAACAAAACCGCCGTGGCAAGAGAGGCCGGAGCAGACCATGTGATCGTGGACACCGAGGGGCGATTCGCCGAGGAAGTCGTTCGCCTGTCCGGTGAAGGCGTGCACGTCGTCTACGACGGTTCCGGTCCGAAGACCTTTCAGGCTTCGCTCGACTCCTTGCGCCGCTCCGGCACCTTCTGCTGGTACGGCCCGGTGCTGGGCGGTCCCGGACCGCTCGACATCATGAGCCTGCCGAAAAGCATCAAGATCGGCTACGCAAGGTTCTTCGATCATATCCACACGCCGGCACTGCTTCGCGCCCGCACCGGACAACTATTCGACTGGATCGCCAGCGGCGACCTGAAGATCCGGATCGGCGGCGTTTACCCGCTCGCCGAAGCAGCATGCGCACATGCCGATTTGGAAAGCCGTGGCACGACGGGAAAGCTTCTGCTCATCCCCTGAGCCATCCGGTCTTCCTCACGATACGATATTCGCGAGGCGTCAATAGGCAAAGTTTCCGGGATCACTCCGCCGGTTGGCGCGCCGACATTCGCAAGGAAACGTCTCGTCGTGGCTGACCAGCGATCAGCGCATCATAGGCCGCGCCATGAACGATCCGAGCGCGGGAGAGCCCGCCTACGACCCGCAGCAGCTGGAGCCCATGCTGGTAGCGAGACAGCATGCGGGCGACATCGATGGCATGGTCGCGCTTTTCGAGGCGGATGCCGTGATCGACTGCGGCGGCGGACGTTCTCTGCGCGGTCATGAAGCCATTCGTGACTACTATGCGGAGATCGTTGCGTCTGGACGAAAGTTTGCGGTCGGAGGACAGCGGCCGGCGCTTATTTGCGGAGACCTTGCCCTCACCTCGACCCGACTTGCCGACGGCGACGTCACCAGCGAGGTTGCCCGGCGGCAGGCCGACGGCTCCTGGCTTTGGGTGATCGATCGCTATTCGGTCGCTTGGGATTAGGCCTTCCGGGAAACCGGCCGGCCACGTCGCCCCGGGCACGTCAACACACTGCGGCCGTCATGGCCGCAGTCCTTGCGTTCGGCAATCCGGGTGCGGCTAGCGCCGCAGCGCGTACACGCCCGCCATGGGTTCGCCGGGGACGGGCAGCGCCGTGTCGTCGTCCAGGAGTCGCGTGATCCGGGCAAAGCCGGTGAATGCCTTCCTGGCCTCCTCCGCCGACATCTGCCCCGCCAAAGCTGCCGCGCAGCAATTCAGCGCGCACTGATACACTGGCCCACGTCGTCCCGTCGGCCATTTACGCAAGAAAACCATCGCCTCGGCGACACTATCCACTTCTTCTACAGGGTACCCCTGCCCGCGCGATATCCGCACGGGCGCAAAGAAATGCAGGTAGTCCATCGTTTCCTCCCGGTCGATCGCGATGCCGCCCGATCGAACCTTATGAAACGCACAGTCTTGCGGTTGGTTCCATACAGAAAGCGGAACCTTTAAAAAATCTTTTGGTCGATGGTCGCCAGCTAAACCGTGGGGAAGTGGCAGGCCACTTTGCGGCCGGGTCGATACTCCCTCAGCTCCGGCCGCTCGGTGCGGCATCGCTCGACCGCGATCGGGCATCTTGGGTGGAAACGGCAGCCTGATGGCGGCTTGAGCGGGCTCGGCACGTCGCCGGTGAGGATGATGCGCTTGCGCGTCCCGCTGGGCATGGTCTCGACGACCGGAACCGCCGAGATCAGCGCCTGGCTGTAGGGATGGGCTGATGTCGCGAACACATCTTCCGCCGGCCCTTCCTCGACGATCGAGCCGAGATACATGACGGCGATGCGGGTCGACACCTGGCGTACCACGGACAGGTCATGCGCGATGAAGATGTAGGTGAGGTTCAGCTTCTCCTGCAGGTCGGCCAGCAGGTTGACGATCTGCGCCTGCACCGAGACGTCGAGCGCGGAGACCGGTTCATCCAGCACGACCAGGTCGGGATTGAGCGCGATGGCCCGGGCGATGCCGACCCGCTGGCGCTGGCCGCCGGAGAATTCGTGCGGATAGCGGATGGCATGGTCCGGCAGCAGGCCGACGAGCTCAAACAATTCCGCGACGCGTGCGGTGATCTCGCGCGACGAAAGCTTGCCATGGATGCGCAGCGGCTCGGCCACCAGATCACCGACGCGCCGGCGCGGGTTGAGCGAGGCCGACGGGTCCTGGAAGACCATTTGCAGGCGGCGGCGCAGCGGCCTCAACTCGGACAGCGATTTCGAGGTGATGTCCTCGCCTTCGAACAGCAGCTCTCCGTCGGATATGTCGTAGAGCCTCACCAGGCAGCGCGCCAGCGTCGACTTGCCGCAGCCGGATTCGCCGACCAGGCCGACCGTCTCGCCGCGCCGCACGGTCAGCGAAACATTGTCGACCGCATGGACGGTTCGCTTGCCGTCGGCGGAGAAACGGGTGCCGATCGAGAAGCGCTTGCCGAGTGAACGCGTTTCGAGGATAGGGCTGTCGATCATAGGTCCGCTCATGCCCGCGCCACCCGGAAGCACGCCGTGGCGTGGGTGCCGATGCCAAGCTCTGGCTTGCCGGCCACGCAGGGCTCGTAGTGCACCGGGCATCGCGGGCCGAAGGCGCAACCCTGCGGCAATCGCAGCAGCGATGGCGGCGAACCGGGAATGGCCGGCAGGCGGCGCGGCTTTTCGCCGGTCAGCGGCGGGATCGAACCCAGCAGCGCCCGCGTATAGGGATGCCGCGGGTCGGAAAACAGATCCGTGCGGCTGCCACGTTCCACCACGCGGCCGGCATACATGACCATCACCCGGTCAGCGAGTTCGGAGACCACGCCCATATCGTGCGTGATGAACACGACCGCCGACTTGTGCGTCGCGCGCAGTTTTCTCACGAGGTCGAGTATGCCGGCCTGCACCGTGACGTCGAGCGCGGTGGTCGGCTCGTCCGCCACCAGCAGCGCCGGATTGCAGGACAATGCCATCGCGATCACCGCGCGCTGCCGCATGCCGCCCGAAAGCTGATGCGGGTAGCGCGACATCGCCTCGTGCGGATTGGGAAAATTCACCTCGGCCAGCAGTTCTTCTACGCGCACGATCGCCTTGGCCTTGCTGATATTCTGGTGCGCGCGGATCTGTTCGGCGATCTGCCAGCCGATCGTGTAGACCGGCGTCAGCGCCGTCATCGGATCCTGGAAGATCATCGCGATTTCGTTGCCGCGTAAACGACGAAGCTCCCGCGCGGGCAGTCCGACGAGCTCGCGGCCCTTGTAGCGGATCGAGCCTTCGATGCTGGCGTTGGGATCGGTGATGAGGCCCATCACCGCCAGCAGCGACACCGTCTTGCCGGACCCGGATTCGCCGACGACGCCGAGAATCTCGCTTTCATCGAGGTCGAACGAAACACCATCGATGGCCCGGACCAGACCGTCATTGGTGCGGAAGGATACTTTGAGGTCGCGCACCGACAGTATCATGATGTCCTCAGGCGCGGATCGAGAAGGATGTAGACGAAGTCGACGACCGCATTGGCGATGACCACGAACATGGACGCATACATCACCGTTGCCATGATCATCGGCAGGTCGAGATTCTGCAGCGCGTCATAGGTGAGCTTGCCGATGCCGTGCAGCCCGAACACCACCTCGGTCAAAAGGGCCGAGCCGCCCACCAGCGCGCCGAAGTCCAGGCCGAACAAGGTGACGAACGCGATGAGCGATGTGCGCAAGGCGTGGCGCAGCAGGATGCGCGTCTCCGACAGGCCCTTGGCCCTGGCCGTGCGGATAAAGTCCTCCTGCAAGGATTCTATGATAGCGGCGCGCAGCACGCGCCCATAAATGCCGATGTAGAGAATGGCCAACGTGATCCACGGTATGATCAGCGTCAGGAACCAGCCTTTGGGATCGTCGGAGAAATTCTTGTAGCCAAGCGGCGGGACCCATGAGAATGCCCAGCTGTCGTGGTAGCGGCTCTGGGTGATCAGGTTCATCACCTCGCCCAGCCAGTAGACCGGCATGGAGATGCCGAGCAGGCCCAAAGCCATCAACAGCTTGTCCAGCCAGCTGTCGCGGGTGGCGGCGGCAACGATACCGATGATGATGGAGACAACCACCCAAAGGATCGCCGCCCCGAACACCAGCGAGAGCGTGACCGGGATCGAATCCATGACCGCCGGCACCACCTTCCAGCCGCGATTGACGAAGGAGGTCAGGTCGCCGGTGACGAAGATCTTCTCCATCATCTTCACATATTGCACGTAGAGTGGCCGGTCGAAGCCGAAATTGTGGCGCACCGCTTCCAGCACTTCGGGCGTTGCATTGCGCCCGGCGATGCGCGCCGCCGGGTCTGCGCCCGGCGTCGCGAAGAAGATCAGGAAGACGATTACCGAGATACCGAACATCACGAACAGCATCTGACCGAAACGGCGCAGGATGGCGTAGATCATCAGTCGCGCCCCAACCGAACCTTGGAGCGCGGGTCGAGCGCGTCGCGCAGGCCGTCGCCGAAGACGTTGAGCGCCATGACGGACACCGCGATGGCCAGGCCCGGCACCAGCGCCACCAGCGGCCTGGTGTAGAGCAGCGCCTGCCCGTCCTGGATGATGGTGCCCCAGCTGGCGGCGGGCGGCTGCACGCCGATCGACAGGAAGGAAAGTGCGGATTCCGTCAGCATGTTGAGCGCCATCATCAACGGTACGAAGACGATGAGCGTGGTGGTGATGTTGGGCAGGATATCGCGCCACAGGATGCGCCATCCCGGCACGCCGAGATTGATCGCGGCCAGCACGAATTCGCTGTGGCGCAGCGACAGCACCTGCCCGCGTATCGGACGCGCCACATAGGGCACATAGACGATGCCGATGATGATGACCGGCAACCATAGGCTGCCGGACTCGATATCGATCGGCCCGATCCTGATGCCTTGCGCGATGGTGACGATGGAAAGCGAAATCGCCAGCAGATAGATCGGGAACGCCCACAGGACATCCAGCAGGCGCGACAGCACCGTATCGGTGATGCCGCCGAAATAGCCTGCGATCAATCCCGCCGCCGTGCCGATTATCAGGGTAAAGATGGTGGCCGCCCCGGAGATCAGCAGGGAGCTCAGCCCACCATAGAGCATTCGGGCCATGACGTCGCGCCCCTGGCTGTCGGCGCCGAGGAAATAATTGCCGAGCCGCCAGGTCGGACCGAGCGGCGTGTAGCCGAGTCCCAGCCCCTCGGTCGATTGTTCCATCACCGGAACGTCGGCGCCGTCGATCTGGATGACGGCGTCGAGCGTCGAGGCGAAGGGGTCCACGCCGGCCCACTTCGCATAGAGAGGCGCGCTGAGGCAGGCCAGCACGATGAGGAGGAACACGGTCAGGGATGCCATGGCAGCCCTGTCCCTTGCCAGCTTCGCAAACGCGACGGCCCAGGGCCCTCGCGTCTTGCGTGGCATGGCGACGGCTTGGTTCGACACGGACGTGCCCCTCCGCAGTTCGTTACTGCACCCAGGACTGGGTGATCATCCAATTGAACTGCCGGTTGAACTTGAAATTGCCAACCCGTTTGCTGACGAAGTCAAGCCGCTTCGGCGTGAAGAGGCCGACTGCCGGTGCCTTGTCGGTGACCTGCTTGTCGATTTCGGCCCACATTTTGTCCGCGGCCTTCTGGTCGGTCACGCCGAGATCCAGCGCCCTTTGCATCTTGGCGTCGATGTCCTTGTCGCAGAAGCCGGCGATGTTGATCGAGGCATCCGAACCCTCACGGAAGGAGGCGCAGCTGAACAGGATGTTCAGGAAGTCGGAAGCCGCAGGATAGTCCTTGTACCATTGGGTGACCGACATCTGCACCTTGTTGTTGGTGTTCTGGATGTAGGTGAACTGGATGTTGGACGAGATCAGCTTGACGTCGGCGACATAGCCGATGGTGGTCAGCACGCTCTGCAGGTAGACGCCGATCGACCGCGAAATGGCGGTGTCCTCGACGATAATGGTCACCTTCTGGCCCTTGGTGCCCGACTCCTCAACGAGTTGCTTTGCCTTGTCGAGATCCGGCGCCGACCATTTGGCACCGGGATTCTTGGTGAAGGGGCAATAGTCCTCATGGCCGGGGAAATCCGGCGGCAGGACCTGACAGACCGGCGAGGCCAGCACCTTGCCGCCGAACAGCTTGACCAGCGTGTTGCGATCGATCGCATAGGCAACGGCCTGGCGCGCCTTTTCGTTGTCGAACGGCGCGAGACGGTTGTTGAGGGGTGCATACCACCATGCCGAAAGCGGCGAGATGTGCAGCTGGTCCATGGACTTGCTGCCAAGTTCGCCCAGGCGGTCGCTCGGCAGCGCGTCGAACATCCAGTCCGCTTCGCCGTTCTGGATCGCCGTCACGGCCGCTTCCTCGGAGAGGCCGAAATCATACTGGACGACATCCGGGTAGCCGTCCGGTTGCGCTTCCTCGCTCCACTGCTTGAAGTTCGGGTTGCGCGACACCGTCATGCCCTTGTTGGGGTCGAAGGCGGAGATCATGTAGGCACCGGTGCTGGGAATGGGCTTGGAGCCCATGTCTTCGGCGGGCGTATCCGCCGGCAGCACCACGGCATGCGGCAAGGCAAGCTTGTAGAGGATCTCTGCGTCCGGCTTGGTGAGATTGAGGGTGATGGTTCCGGCCGCTTCATCGCCGACGACGCCGCCGTCCAGCGTGCAGCTTTTGGTATCGGCCAGGCATTTGTCGGCGCCGACAATGCCGGCATAGAAGGTGCCGGAAGTCGGCCCGGAAACCTTGAAGATGCGCTGGAAGGAGGCGACGACGTCCTTGACGCCCATATCCTGGCCGTTGGAGAACTTGATGCCCTTGCGCAGCTTGAAGGTGAAGGTCTTGCCGTCATCGCTGACCTGCGGCAGCGCCTCGGCCAGATCGGGGACGATGGTGAAGCCGTCCATGCCCTCGGCCTTGCGGAAGGCCACCAGGCCGTCATAGATCGGCTGGTACATCTGCCAGCCCTGGTCGGTATAGTTGATGTGCGGATCGAGCGTTCCCGCCGCTGAGCGGGCCAGAAGGCGGATGGTGCCACCTCGGTGCTCCTTGAGATATTCAGCCTGTGCCGGAGCGAGCCACGTGCCGGCCAGCAGTGCCGCGGCTGATGCGGCCAAAAGCAGTTTCTTCATGTCTTGGTTCCCCTTTTCTCAGTTGTCGTTGTCGTCCAGGAAGTCGCCCACCACCCGCATGCACGCGTCCTGCTCTTCGACATGCGGCATGTGGCTGGAATGCTCGAATATCTCCCAGCGCGATCCCTTGATGCCGTCCTTGAAGGGCTGCACGGTCGCGGGCGTGGCCTCGTCGTAGCGTCCGGAGATGATCAGCGTGGGAACATCGACAGCCTGCAGGCGATCGACGATGCTCCAGTTCTTCAGCGTTCCGATGACATGGAACTCGTTCGGCCCGTTCATCAGATGATAGACAGTCGGGTTGCGCACGACCTGGTCGAAGGTCTCCGTCACCTCCGGTGGGAAAGGCACGACCCGGCAGACATGCCGCTCGTAGAACACCATCGTCGCAGCCTGGTAGGCCGGATCTTCCGTCGTGCCGGCCTGCTCGTGCCGGGTCAGTGTCTCCTGCACGTCCCCAGGCAGGTCGGCGCGCAACCGGTTGGCCTCTTCGACCCAAAGCCTCATGGAAGCCGGCGAGTTGGCGATGGTCAGCGACTTCAGGCCTTTCGGCCGCGTCACCCCATACTCGGCGCCCAGCATGCCGCCCCAGCTCTGACCCAGCACATGGAAACCCGCGCGGATGCCGAGATGATCGATCAGGTTTTCAAGCTCGTCGACGAAAAGCCGTGGCGTCCAGAAATCGGCGCCTTTCTCCGGCAGCAAGGTGGAATTGCCGCAGCCCAACTGGTCGTAGTGGACGACGGCGCGGTCCCGTCGGGCGAGATGCTTGTAGGCATCGACGTAGTTGTGGGCGGCGCCCGGCCCGCCATGCAGGACCACCACCGGGGCCTTGTGGGCATCGAGATCGCCAGAAATACGATACCAGGTCTCGTAACTGCCGAACGCGGCTCGTCCCTCCTTGCTAGCGACCTCTGGCGACATCCCGGTTCCCACCACGTTTGAACGCATTTCGTTTCCGTCCCCGACAGCAGGCGCCTAGTTCAGCCTGGTCTGCACCCACTCTTCCAGCATCTGCACGCCGAACGCCGTCGCGCCTTCGCGGCCGAGCGGACGATCCGCGTCGGCCATTTCCTTGCCGGCGATGTCGAGATGCACCCAGGGACGATCCTCGGTGAAATGGCGCAGGAACGCCGCCGCGTAAGGCGCGTCACCGTCTTCCATGTCCTTGGCGTGGTGCCTGATGTCAGCGAAGGGCGATTGCAGGCCCTCGTCATAGGCCTTGTCGAGCGGCAGTTGCCAGAACCGCTCGCCAACCGTTTCTCCGGCAGCGATCATCTGCGACGCCATGGCATCGTCGGTGCTGAAAAGACCGGCAAAGACCGATCCCAGGCCGCGCATCACCGAATAGGTCAGCGTCGCCAGATCGACGATCACCGACGGGTTGAAGCGCGAGGCGGCATAATAGAGGCAATCGGCCAGGATCAGGCGCCCTTCCGCGTCCGTGTCGAACACCTCTACCGTTTGTCCTGACGCCGTGGTGATGATGTCGCGCGGCTTGAGCGCGGTGCCGGACGGCATGTTCTCGGCAATGCCGAGAACACCGACGGCATGCACAGGGCTGCCTTGCCGGGCAAGCGCGATCAGCAGGCCGACCACGGCAGCCGCGCCGCCCATATCGGCCTTCATGTCGAACATCTGCTCGCCGCGCTTGATGCAGATGCCGCCGGAGTCAAAGCACACGCCCTTGCCGACGAAAGCCATCGGTTGGGAAGGAGCCCCCTTGCCGCGATAGCGCAGCACCGCGACGCGCGGCGGCCGCACCGACCCTGAGCCTACGGCCAGGATCGCGTTCATGCCGAGTTCCTTCAGCCGCGCCGGATCGAGTATCTCGACATCGATGCCGGCTTCGCGCAGCGGCTCCAGATGATCGTGGAAATTGTCGGGATGGAGATGGTTCGGCGGCAGGTTGACCAGCGTGCGCGCATATTCGACACCGTCCGCTATGGCATTGATCCGCGCCAGTGCCGGGGTCAGCTCCGCGCTGCTTGGTCCGACCAGCTGTACCCGCAAGGTCCGGTCCGCTCCCGCCCCCTGGCGCCGGTTGCGCATGTCGAAACGATAGCGCCGCAGCCGCATGCCCAGCGCGACGCGCGCCATGATCTCGGCTGCGGGCAGGTCGATGCCATCAATGGGGTCGAGGACAAGCGTCGCGGCGCACTCGCACTTGCCTTCCAGATGCGCGGCAAGCAAACCGCCGGCGCGCGCCAGTGACAGGGCGGTTACGGCCTCGGCCTTGCCAAGGGCCAGGACGATCACCCGCCGGGCCGATAGGCCCTGGGGGGCGATGAGATCGATACAGGCGCCGGATTCGGCCAGGGTGGCCGGATCGGAGCAGGCACGCGACAGGATCCCGCTCATCTCGGCGTCCAGTGCCGCTGCCCGCGGGCCAAAGCCTGCCTGGGCAGTTCGCAAGATCACGACGACTGCGGTTTCCGCGGAAATCCCGTCCGCCGTTTCAAAGACCGGCACTGGCGATTGAGGCATAGACTGGCATTCTCCCATTCGCTGACGACTCCGGCCTCGGCTCAGCGTGCATCGCTTCGCCCGCCAATGGCGAAAACCTGTTGCCAGTCTCTGCCGTTGGTGAATGGTGCCGGAGGCCCCAAAAAATCGTTTTCCGATGGCGACTTAGCCGCTCTTGCCTTTTGGGTAGCGCCGAACAGGCCAGGCGATCAAACGCCAATTTTGCCCAAGTCGATTGACAAAAACTCAACTGACAATTCATGATCGGCCAATGGCCCTACCTTCACTCAATGGCATGCGCGCTTTCGAAGCCGCCGCACGTCTCGGCAGCATCAAGGATGCAGCGGAAGAGTTGCACCTGACACCCTCGGCCATCAGCCGCCATATCCGTGCGCTCGAAAGAAATCTCGGCCAGGATCTGTTCGAACGCGGCTTCCGCCAGATAACGCCGACCATCAGGGGCTCCTACTATGCACGCGGCCTCTCCGAAGCGTTCGAGGCCATCTGGCGCGCCACCGACGACGTCAGCCTCGCCGATGGCCCAAGCCACGGCAGGACCCAGCGCGTCCGGGTCTTGTGCGTCCCGGCGGTCCTGAACCTTTGGCTGGCGGACCGGTTGCCGAACTTTCGCAAGCTGCATCCGACCGTGGAGTTGGAGATCTCGACGTCAGGCAAGCGCGCCAACTTCGATTTGGCCATTGTCGACGAGTTCGTCTACAAGGCCGGCCCGGCCTTGACGCTTTTGATCCCGCTGGTTCTGACGCCGGTCTGTGCACCCTCATTGCTGGATGGGCCTGTGCGGCTGCGATCGCCCGCCGATCTGGTCAACCATCATCTTATCCACGAATGCGAGAGCATGAGATGGAAGCGTTGGCTGGAGCAGGAAGGCGTTTTGGACACTACGCCGAAGTCCAGCACGACGCTGGATGACTGCACGCTGATCATGCGCGAGGCGATCAATGGTGCCGGAATAGCGCTCGCCGATACGATGATGGCACAGGATCTTCTGCAGCAAGGCAAACTTGTTGCGCCGTTTCAGGCCCGCCATACCTATCCGGCCGGCATCTACCTGCATCAGCGCCGCAGCATCGGCAACAAGCCCGGCACCGGCCTGTTTCAGGACTGGTTGTTGTCCGAAGTCGAGGACCACAAGCGGGTCATGGCCATCGCCTAGGCGGAGAAGCGGCACCCGAATTCGAATCACCAGAACTGTTGGTATTCAACTGCGGCCCACCATTGCGCCCCCTCGATAATCGCGGTTCGCATTGAATATCTTTAAGGCCAAAGCCGGCAAATGGATCGGTTGCCGGTTCCCCAACGTCAGGCTTAACCTGCACGGCTATCGCGTGGAGGCGCGTGGCCAATCAAGGGGAGGACATTGCAGTGACCATACAAGGCGCATCGCCTGACCTGTACAACGAGGATCTCGCTCCGGCCAAAGTTCGAAACTGGGGACCATTCTCGATCTTCAACGTCTGGACATCGGACGTCCACAGCCTGTGGGGCTACTATCTCGCCGCCAGCCTGTTCCTGTTCTGCGGCGGCTTCGTCAATTTCATCATCGCCATCGGCATCGGCTCGCTGATCATCTACGCGCTGATGAACATGGTCGGTTATGCCGGCGTCAAGACCGGCGTGCCCTACCCCGTGCTTGCTCGCGCGTCCTTCGGCATCTGGGGCGCCAACATCCCGGCATTGGTGCGCGCCATCGTCGCCTGCTTCTGGTACGGCGCGCAAACGGCCGCCGCCTCCGGCGCCATCGTGGCATTGTTGACCCGCCTGCAATGGTTCGACGAATTCAACAAGACCTCGCATCTTCTCGGCCATTCCACCCTGGAGGTGATCTGCTTCGTCATCATCTGGGCGCTGCAGCTGCTGATCATCCAGAAAGGCATGGAGACAGTGCGCCGCTTCCAGGATTGGGCGGGGCCTGCCGTCTGGGTGATGATGCTGCTCCTGGCCATCTATCTCTGCGTCAAATCGGGGAGCTTCGCCTTTACCAGCGATATTCCGATGGACGTGCTGCGCGAAAAGACCGCCGATGCCGGCATTCCGGGCGATCCCGGATCGTGGACGGCGCTCTTCGGGGTCGCGGCGATCTGGGTGACCTATTTCTCGGCGCTCTATCTCAATTTCTGCGACTTCGCCCGTTACGCGCCGGACAAGGCCGCACTGCGCAAAGGCAACATCTGGGGGCTGCCGGTCAATCTGATCCTGTTCTCACTGGTCGCCGGCGTCACCACCATTGCCGCCTACGACGTCTACCACGAAGTGCTGCTGCATCCCGACCAGATCTCGGCCAAATTCGACAGCTGGTTCCTGGCGGCGCTCGCCGCCCTGACCTTCGCGGTTGCCACGCTCGGCATCAACGTCGTCGCCAACTTCGTCTCGCCAGCCTTCGACTTCTCCAACGTCTTCCCGCGTCAGATCGACTTCAAGAAGGGCGGCTACATTGCGGCACTTATCGCACTTGTGCTCTATCCCTTCGCGCCGTGGGAAGGCAGTGCCGCGCATTTCGTCGGCATCATCGGAGCGACGATGGGGCCGATCTTCGGCGTCATGATGGTCGACTATTACCTGATCCGCAAAGGCGAGGTCGACGTCGAGGCGCTGTATCGCGAGGACGGCGAGTTCCGCTTCCAGGGCGGCTGGCACGTCAATGCCTTCATCGCCGCCGGCATCGGTGCTGTCTTCTCGTCGATATTGCCGAACTTCACCAACTGGCTGCCGTCCTGGTGGGGCGTCTATGGCTGGTTCTTCGGCGTCGCGATTGCCGGCATCATCTACTACGTGCTGCGCACCGCCGCCGTGGGTGCGGGCGCCAAGATAGCGAAGGCCTAAACAAGGGAATAAGGCAGTAGGTGAGTAGGGAAATACTGCCCTACTGCCCTACCATCTCAGCCAATTTGCGCACCGTGTTCCAGTTGCGCGACGTGCCTTTGCCAAGGCGCTTGTGATTGGCGGCCGCAAGCAGCCGCGAGCTTGGCCGTTCGCGCGAAAACACAAGCCATATGTCGCCGCCGATCAGGAGCACCTTCTCGTCCTCGGCGGCATAGGCCTGAAGCCCCGACAGGACATCTTCGGCCACAGGCTTGCGCATCACACGCACCGCGACCTGATCGCCGGCTTCCTCCGATTCGGTTGGGAACGGATTGCGCGAAGCGAGTTTTCGCCAATCTCCAGCGCCACGGACAATGATGTCGACGTGGCGGCCAAAGGCCGTTTCGAAGGCGGCCTCCAGCCGCTTCTCAAGCGTAGCAGTCGCGGTCCTCTCAGCCTCGAAGACCAGGTTGCCCGTCGCCACCAGCGTGCGAACATTCCTCAAGCCGAGGCCTTCCGCCATCGCCTTGAGGTCTGCCATGACGACCCGGCGCCCCTCGCCCAGGATGATGCTGTAGAGGAGCGCGACATAGGTCTGCATGACAGGCTCCGCCCTGGCGGGCGCCTACACCAGGCGAGACTGTTCCACAGCAGCCTCGATGAAGCTGGCGAACAGCGGATGCGGATCGAGCGGCCGGCTCTTAAGCTCGGGGTGATACTGCACGCCGATGAACCAGGGATGGTCGGGATATTCGACCGTCTCTGGCAGCACGCCGTCTGGTGACATGCCGGCAAACACCAGGCCGCAATCCTCCAGCCGCTCCTTGTAGTCGATATTGACCTCGTAGCGGTGGCGGTGGCGTTCGGAAATCTGCGTGTCGCCATAGATCTCTGCGATCTTGGAGCCCTTGGCGAGGTCGGCCTGATAGGCGCCCAGACGCATTGTGCCACCGAGATCGCCGGTTTCCCGCCGCTTCTCCAGCATGTTGCCCTTCAGCCATTCGGTCATCAGGCCGACGACGGGCTCGTTGGTCGGACCGAACTCGGTCGAGGAGGCATGCTCGACACCCGCCAGCGACCGCGCCGCCTCGATGCAAGCCATCTGCATACCGAAGCAGATGCCGAAATACGGCACCTTACGCTCACGCGCGAATTTCGCCGCAAGGATCTTGCCTTCGGAGCCGCGTTCGCCAAAGCCGCCGGGAACCAATATGCCATGCACCTTTTCCAGCCACGGCGCTGGATCCTCCTTTTCGAAGATCTCCGATTCGATCCAGTCGAATTTGACCTTGACGTGGTTGGCCAGGCCGCCATGCGAAAGCGCTTCGATCAGCGATTTGTAGGCATCCTTGAGGCCGGTGTATTTGCCGACGATGGCGATGGTCACCTCGCCTTCGGGGCTGTGGATGCGGTCCGACACCTTCTGCCAGGGCTCCATGCGCGGCTTCGGCGCCGGGTCGATGCCAAAGGCGGCCAGGACTTCCGAATCGAGCCCTTCCTTGTGGTAGGCCATCGGCACGTCGTAGATGTGCGGCACGTCGAGCGCCTGGATGACGGCACTTTCCCGGACATTGCAGAACAGCGACAGCTTTCTGCGCTCTTCCTTGGGAATGGCGCGGTCGGCGCGGACCAGCAGGATGTCGGGCGCTATGCCGATGCCGCGCAGTTCCTTGACCGAATGCTGGGTCGGCTTGGTCTTCAGCTCACCCGCCGTCGGGATGTAGGGCATCAAGGTCAGATGCACGTAGACAGCGTTGTTGCGCGGCAGGTCGTTGCCGAGTTGCCGGATCGCCTCGAGGAACGGCATCGCCTCGATGTCGCCGACCGTGCCGCCGATCTCGCACAGCACGAAATCATAGTCGTCATTGCCGTTGAGGACGAAATTCTTGATCTCGTCGGTGACGTGCGGAATGACCTGCACAGTGGCACCGAGATAGTCGCCGCGCCGCTCGCGCTCGATGATGTTCTTGTAGATGCGGCCGGTGGTGATGTTGTCCTGCTGATTGGCCGAGCGGCCGGTGAAGCGCTCGTAGTGGCCAAGGTCAAGGTCGGTCTCCGCACCGTCATCGGTGACGAACACCTCGCCATGCTGGTACGGCGACATCGTGCCGGGATCGACATTGAGGTAGGGGTCAAGTTTTTTGATGCGTGCGCGATAGCCTCGCGCCTGCAGGAGAGCCCCAAGGGCCGCTGCGGCTATGCCTTTTCCAAGTGAGGAAACCACGCCGCCTGTGATGAATACATATCGCGCCATGGGAGTCATCGCTTAACGCGGCTGGATTGATTCCGCCAGAGAAAAAACCACCGCGAAGGTTTTTTCCCAAGAAGGCGTCGGACCATGATCCCGAAGAGTGGAACCCGGTTTCTCGGACAAACGGTTTCCGTTTGTCCAGGGATCACGACCGGACAGGCTTGGTCGTGAACGAGGCAAAACAAAAGGGCCGGCTGAGCCGGCCCTTTCGGCAGGATGATGGAACCGTCAGATGATGACGACTTTGGTGCCGACCCGGACGCGGCTGTAGAGATCCATGACGTGCTCGTTGATCATGCGGAAGCAGCCATTGGAAGCGCTGGTTCCGATCGACTGCGGCGCGATGGTGCCGTGGATGCGCAGATGCGTGTCCTTCTTACCGTCATAGAGATAGATGGCGCGGGCGCCGAGCGGGTTCTGGCCGCCGCCGGGCATGCCGTCCTTGTACTGCCCGTAATGCTTGGGTTCGCGCTTCTGCATGTCGAGCGTCGGGATCCAGCGCGGCCATTCCTGCTTGTCGCCGACCGCGACCGTGCCCTTGAACTGCAGGCCTTCACGGCCGACCGCGATCGCGTAGCGACGCGCGGTCGAAAACGATTCGACGAGATAGAGCCGGCGCGCGCTGGTGTCGATGACGATGGTGCCCGGCTCATAGCCGGTGAATTCCACATCCTGCGGCACGAATTCCGGCTTCACCTTGAACGGCTTCTTGGCGTCCTTCTGGGCGAGAGCCTGGTCGAGAGCCCGCGTCTCGGGCAGATAGCTGATCGACGAGCCGGACGAGGTGCCGCCGAACAGGCCGGCGAACAGGCCGCGACTCGGCTGCTTCTGGCCGATGACCTCGCTTCGAAGCTCACCATTGTTGCCGCTCAGAGCGACATTCATCGCCTCTGCCGGAAGCGGCTCGGCTGACTGGATTGGTGTGATCGGTTCGATCGGCTCGATGACCTTTGTGGTCTTCTTGGCCGGCTTGGCGTCAGTCACTTCGGCGGTTGCAGAAGCGCTCTTCCCCCTCTTAGCAAGGAAGGCCTGCCGTTCGGCGTCGGCCTTGGCCTTGGCCGCCTCGCGCATCGCCAGCTTCCTGGCTTCGAGCGCCTTGGCCTTGGCGTCTTCCTTGTCGGCGGCGATCTTGGCCTCGATTTTCTTGATCTGGGCGAGATCGTCCGGTGTCGGGCTTTTCTTCTTCTTGAGAGCCTTCAACTGCGCCGCATCGCTCTTGACTGCGACGTTGATTGCGTCGGTTTTGTCGACCGACTGATTGGCGGCCAAATTGGCCGGTACGCCGGCGAAAGCCGGGGAACTCAAGCCGAGTACGGCGCAAAGTCCCAGAAAAATGAAGCTGCGAAGCTGCATGGCGAAGATCCGATCGTTCAATGCTTGTTGCCCACGGCGTCGCCCGGCGTCCCCCAAGGACACCGAAAATGCCGCGCGCAATCTATAGTCGAATAAGCGCGGATGCCTCAAGCACGAGACCACGCTGCTGCCCGTTGAATCTTCGTGATCGCGCAGCATTTGCCGCGACTGTGTTCAAACGATCACAGGTCGCGGTTTGGACCAGATGGAGGTTACTGGTTCGGGACCTGCGGTGCCGCGGGCGCCGTGTTGTTGGTGCCGTTCTTTGCCGGCGGCGTCGCACCAGAGGCGGGCGCGGTGGCCGGTGCTGCCGGCGCAGGCGTCGTCGCCGCGCCATTGCCCGAAGGCGGGGTCGGGGTGGTGCTGCCGGCCGGTGCCGGAGTCGTCGTGCCAGGCAACTGGTTGAGCACGCCCTTCCCGGCGGGGACGCGATCGAGAATATCGATCGGCTTTTCGCCGTAGCGGGCAATGATCGACAAGGTCAGCGACGTGACGAAGAAGGCCGCCGCCAGGATCGCCGTTGCCCGGGTCAACGCGTTGGCGGCGCCGCGCGCCGTCATGAAGCCCGATCCGCCACCAATGCCAAGGCCGCCGCCTTCGGAGCGTTGCAGCAGCACCACGCCGACGAGGGCGAGCACGACCATGAGATGGATGACGATCAGTACGGTTTGCATAGTTTATCCTGGCAAGGCCTTGCCCGGCCGCGGACACGACCGGTGAATTGGAGGCGGCTCAATACAATGCTTTCACGGCATTTCCAAGCCCGTGGCCGGAATATGGGAAGCAACGCGCCCTTTGCAACGAATTTGAACGGGACGAGCCCCGTCCTTCGTTGTGAAACTTAGCCTGAAATGCTGCGATAAGCCTCGGCGATACCGAGGAAATCGGCTGCTTTCAGGCTGGCGCCGCCGACCAGGGCGCCATCGACATTCCTGACGCCCAGCAGTTCCACCGCGTTGGACGGCTTGACCGAGCCGCCGTAGAGAATACGCATCCTGGCGGCAGCGGCACCAAGTTTCTCGGAGAGCTTTTCGCGGATATGCGCATGCGCTTCGGTCACATCGGCCGCGGTCGGCGTCAGGCCGGTGCCGATCGCCCATACCGGCTCATAGGCGATGACGGTGTTGGATGGCGTGGCACTCGGCGGCACCGAGCCGGCGACCTGGCGCGACAGCACGTCGAGCGTGGCGCCCGCTTCACGCTGTTGCTGTGTCTCGCCGATGCAAATGATGGCCACGAGCCCGGCACGCCATGCCGCGGCGGCCTTGGCCTGGACCGTCGCATCGTCCTCGCCGCGTTGTTCGCGGCATTCGGAATGGCCGACAATGACATGGCTCGCGCCGGCATCCTTCAGCATCTCCGCCGAGATGCAGCCGGTGTAGGCGCCGCTTTCCTTGGTGTGGCAATCCTCGCCGCCGGCATGGACCGGCGTGCGCGACAAAATCTCCGCTGCATGAGAGAGCAGCGTCGCGGGAACGCAGACCAGGGCCTCGGTCTCCGCGTCGAGCCCGCTCATGAACCCGTTGCCGATCATCCTGAGTTCGTTCAGCGAAGCGCTGGTGCCGTTCATTTTCCAGTTGCCGGCGACAAGCGGGCGAATTCCTGGCGTCATGGTCTGCTTCTCCGGGCAATATCAGGCTCTGGCCCTCACTACCAAAATCAGGCCACAAAGCAATCGACAGTGGGCCGGAAGGGCGCTATTGCGCTTGTTTCAGACTCGGCGCATGCGAAAATGCGCATAAATCGGAAGTAACGATGCTTGGTATATTGAGAAGCGCGGCGGGTACATGGGTCGCGAAGACATTGCTTTCGCTGCTGGTGGTCAGTTTCGCCGCCTGGGGCATCTCCGGGCGGCTGATGGGCGGCTTTGCCGGCCACGATTCGGTGATAACAGCGGGTGGCACCAAGGTGTCGATCAACGAATACCGCCTCGCCTACGATCGCCAGCTCGCCGTCATGTCGCAGCAGTTCGGTCAGCGCCTCACCCACGAACAGGCAAAGGCGCTCGGCATCGATAACCAGGTCCTGGCTCAGCTTGTCTCCGGCGCCGTTCTCGACGAACAGGCCCGCAAGCTTGGCCTCGGCCTGTCCAAGGACCGGTTGGCCGAATTGACGCGAGAGGACCCGGCGTTCAAGGGCCCAGGCGGCGAGTTCGACAGGAGAACATTCGAGTACATGCTGCGCCAGGTCGGCATGCGGCCCGAGGATTACCTTAAGAACCGCGCTCAGGTGGCGGTGCGCCAGCAGATCGTCGAGGCGGTCTCGGACGGCCTCAAGGCGCCGGACGCTTTCTTCAAGGCGGTCGCGCTCTATCGCGGCGAGGACCGCACTGTTGACTATCTGGTGTTGCCGAAGAAGCTCGTCGAGCCGATCGAGGCACCGAGCGACAGCGTGCTTAAGGCCTATTTCGAGGCCAACAAGAAGAGCTACGCCGCACCCGAGTACCGCAAATTCTCCTATGTCCGCCTCGAGCCGGTGGACATCATGGATCCGACTGCCGTCACCGATCAACAGGTCAATGACGATTACAACAAGAACAAGGCGCGCTACACGACGCCCGAAATGCGCACGATCGAGCAGCTTGTGTTCAAGACACCGGATGCGGCCAAGGCCGCGCTCGATTCGCTCAAGGCCGGCGCCACTTTCGAAAAGCTGGTGACAGCCGAAGGCAAGACCCCGGCCGACACGCTGCTTGGCACGCTGGCCAAGGACAAGATCGCCGACAAGGCGGTTGCCGATGCCGCCTTTGCGCTCAACGCCAATGAAGTCAGCCAGGTCGTTCAGGGGGCCTTCGGTCCGGTGCTGCTGCGCGTTACCGAGATCAAGCCCGAGGTGGTGAAGCCGCTCGCCGAAGTGTCCGACCAGATCCGCAAGGACCTGGCGTTGGGCGAGGCAAGCCGTATCCTTTTGGATGTGCACGACAATTACGAAGACACCCGCGCCTCCGGCAGTTCGCTGGCCGAGGCGGCCGCCAAGCTGAAGCTGAAGGACGTCACCATCGACGCCATCGATCGCAGCGGCCTCAGGCCGGACGGCTCCATCGTCAAGGACCTGCCGGAATCGCCGGCGCTGATCAAGGCGGTCTTTGACGCCGAACCCAAAACCGAAAACGAAGCGCTGACCACGGCCGACAACGGCTTCATCTTCTATGAGGTCGCTTCGATCACGCCGGCTCGCGACCGCACACTTGACGAGGTCCGCCAGAAAGTAGTCGCCGACTGGACGGCGGCTGAGACCACCAAGCGGCTTGCCGCCAAGGCGAGCGAGCTCGACAAGCGGCTCAAGGCGGGCGCCACGCTCGACGTCATCGCCGGCGATCTCAAGCTGGAGAAGCAGACCAAGCGCGGCCTGAAGCGCGAAGCCGACGACGCCGATTTCGGCAAGGAAGGCGCTGCCGTGATGTTCGGCGTCGGCGAAGGCGGCACCGGCTTGATCCCCTCGCCCACCGGCGACGGGCAGATCCTGTTCAAGGTCGCCGAAGTGTTCGAGCCCGCCGGAGCCGATGCCAGCTCGGTGCCGGAGGATGCGCAAAAATCCTTCACTTCCGGCATGTCGGACGATCTGCTCGACCAATTGGTGGCGCAGTTGCAGACGCAGTATGACGTCCGCATCGACCAGGCCGCCGTTGCCCAAGCCTCGACAAGATGAGCGCGCTGAAAACCCATATCGCCAAGGTGGCGGCCGGCACCGCGCTTTCCTTCGAGGAAGCGCGCGAGGCCTTCGACATCATCATGTCGGGCGACGCGACCCCCGGGCAGATCGGCGGCTTCCTGATGGCGCTGCGCGTACGCGGTGAGACGGTCAGCGAGATTTCGGGCGCTGTCGCCACGATGCGGGCCAAGATGCTGCGCGTCGAGGCGCCCGCGGGCGCCATTGATATCGTCGGCACGGGCGGCGACAATTCCCATAGCGTCAATATTTCGACGGGCTCGGCCTTCGTCATCGCCGCCGCCGGCGTGCCGGTCGCCAAGCACGGCAATCGCGGCCTGTCCTCGCTGACCGGGGCTGCCGATGTCCTGATCGCGCTTGGGGTCAAGATAGACATTCCGCCGGAGACGATCGGCCGTTGCATCCATGAAGCCGGCGTCGGCTTCATGTTCGCGCCGGCGCACCATCCGGCCATGAAACATGTCGGCCCGACCCGCGTTGAGCTCGGAACCCGCACCATCTTCAATCTGCTCGGGCCTCTCTCCAATCCGGCTGGCGTCGTCAGGCAGATGGTCGGTGTGTTTCTGCCGGAATGGATCATGCCGGTGGCCGAGACATTGAAGGCGCTGGGCACCGAGCATGCCTGGGTCGTTCATGGCGACGGCTATGACGAAATCACCACCACCGGCGAGACGCAGGTGGCGGAACTGATCGGCGGTGAGATCCGCAGCTTCACACTGACACCGGAAGAGGTTGGATTGAAGCGCCACACCAAGGACGAGCTGCGCGGCGGTGACGCCGCCTACAATGCCAAGGCCTTGCGCGACATGCTGGGTGGTGCTGCCGGCGCCTATCGCGACACCGTGCTGATGAATGCCGGCGCCGGGCTGGTGATCGCGGGCAAGGCGACGACGCTCGGCGATGGCATCGCGCTCGCAGCGCAAGCCATAGACAGCGGCCGGGCGCTGCAGGTGCTCGACCGGCTGGTCGAAATTTCGAACGGGTGAACCGTGTCTGACATTTTGCGCAAGATCGAGGCCTACAAGCGCGACGAGATTGCCGCCGCCAAGGCACGCGTGCCGCTGGCCGAGATCAAGGCGCGGGCGAAGGACGCCGACGCGCCACGCGGCTTTCTTGCAGCCCTTGAGGCGAAGCGCAGATCGGGTCGCTTTGCCCTGATCGCCGAAATCAAGAAGGCAAGTCCTTCCAAGGGGCTGATCCGTGCCGATTTCGATCCGCCGGCACTGGCGCAGGCCTATGAGAAGGGCGGCGCCGCCTGTCTTTCGGTATTGACCGATGCACCGTCCTTCCAGGGCGCGCCGGAATTCCTCACCAGGGCACGCGCAGCCGTCGCCCTGCCCGCGTTGCGCAAGGATTTCCTGTTCGACCCCTACCAGGTCTACGAGGCGCGCGCCTGGGGCGCGGATGCCGTCCTGATCATCATGGCCAGCGTCGACGATGCCTTGGCGAGCGAATTGGAAGCGACCGCATTCGAACTCGGCATGGATGCGCTGATCGAGGTGCATGATGAGGCCGAGACGCAACGAGCGCTAAAACTGTCGTCGCGGCTGATCGGCATAAACAACCGCAATCTGAGAACGTTCGAGACCAGCCTCGAAACCTCCGAGCGGCTGGCAACGATGGTGCCGGCCGACCGCCTGCTGGTCAGTGAGAGCGGCATCTTCACACATGATGATTGCCTCAGGCTGCAGAAGAAGGACATCGGCACCTTCCTTGTCGGCGAGAGCCTGATGCGGCAACACGATGTCACCGCGGCGACCCGCATTCTGTTGACCGGCAAGGCTCTGGCCGAGGCCGTCTGACGATGAAGGCCGCCCTCACCCATCTCGGCGCGCAGGGCGAGGCCAATATGGTCGATGTCGGCGACAAGCAAGAGACGACGCGCACGGCGATCGCCGAAGGGTTCGTCTCGATGCAGCCCGAGACGCTGAAGACCATCCTCGCCGGAAACGCCAAGAAGGGCGATGTGCTCGGCACTGCCCGCATCGCCGGCATCATGGCGGCGAAGAAGACGCATGAGCTGATCCCGCTCTGCCATCCCCTGCTCTTGACTAAGGTTTCCGTCGACATCGAGCCCGACCACGCGTTGCCCGGCCTGAAAGTCACCGCGCTGGCGCGCGTCACCGGCAAGACCGGCGTCGAGATGGAAGCGCTGACGGCTGCCTCCGTTGCCTGCCTGACCATTTACGACATGGCCAAGGCCGTGGACCGCGCCATGATCATCTCCGGTGTCCGCTTGGTGGAAAAGACCGGCGGCAAGTCCGGCGACTACAAGGTTGGCGCCTGATGGCGCTGGTTCCGGTGACCGAGGCGCTTGAGCGCCTGCTGGATGGTGCAGCACCGCTGGCCGGCGAAAGCGTGCCTCTGTTCGAGGCAGTCGATCGGGTGCTGGCGGAACCGGTCGCGGCACTTCGCACTCAACCGCCCTTCAACGCTTCGGCCATGGATGGTTACGCAGTCCGCGCCGCCAATGTGGCGTCCGTGCCGTCGAAACTCTCGGTGATCGGCATGGCGCCGGCCGGGCGTGGCTTTGACGGTTCCGTCGGCGAGCGCCAGGCGGTGCGCATCTTCACCGGCGCGCCACTGCCCGAGGGCGCCGACACCATCGTCATCCAGGAAAACGTCCGCGACCTCGGCAGCGGACGCATCGAAGTGATCGAACCGACGGCGGAGTGGCGCAACATCCGCCGCATCGGCCTCGATTTTTCGAAAGGCGATGTCCTGCTTGAAAGAGGTCGGCTACTCGATGCGGCGGCGCTCTCGCTGACAGCATCGGCCAACCACCCCAGAGTGAACGTGGTCAAACGGCCGCTGGTCGCCATCATCGCTACGGGCGACGAGCTGCTGCCGCCCGGCAGCGAACTCGGACCGGACCAGATCATCTCGTCCAACGCCTATGGCGTCGTCGCTGCCGCGCAATCGGTCGGCGCCCGCGCGCTCGATCTTGGCATTGCCGCCGACCGCAAGGAAGCCATCGCAGCGCTGGTCAAAAAGGCGGTCGCGGCCGGTGCGGATGTCATCGTCACGCTTGGCGGCGCCTCGGTCGGTGACCATGACCTGATCCATGACGTGCTGACCGGCGAAGGCATGACGCTCGGCTTCTGGAAGATCGCCATGCGCCCCGGCAAGCCGCTGATGTTCGGACGCCTCGGCGCTATCAGATGTATCGGCCTGCCCGGCAATCCGGTGGCCAGCCTGGTCTGCTCGCAATTGTTCCTGAAGCCGCTTCTGGCGAGGCTCGGCGGCCGCGATCATCGCCAGGACATCCGTCCGGCGCGGCTGGGCGCCGCAATGCCGGCCAATGATCTGCGCCAGGACTATGTGCGCGCTTTGGTCAGGGAAGACGACGGCGAACTGGTGGCGACGCCGTTCAGCATCCAGGATTCGTCCATGCTGAGGATGCTGGCCGACGCCAACGGACTGATCGTACGGGCGCCATTTGCCCCCGCATCCGCCGCCGGGGATTCTTGCAGCGTTCTAATGTTGCGCTGAAGAGTTATCCCATAACTGACTGATAACAGGACAAAAACGATCTCACCTATTCCGAGATCAAGGTTTGCGTCAGCGCATGCGCCGGATCGGCGAGGCCATCGACAATGTCGTAATGGTGCCGGTCGGGCTCGACCACGCAGCTGGTGGCGGCGCCAAGTCCGGTCCAGATATTGGCCAGCAGCGCATTCTGCCGCAGGAACTCCGAACGCTCGCCGCCGCCGGCCCAGCAGGTGATGCGCGTGCCATCGAGGGGCCGCAGCAGCGCGGGGCTTTCGGCCTGGGCTTCGGCCTCGTCGATTGCCAAAGCGGCGTTCATAGCGGTGCGCATCAGCGGGCGCAGGTCGTGCAGGCCCGAGATCGAAACGACATGACGTATTCGCTTTGCCACATCGGTGGGCAGCGGCGTTGATGTGGTCACCATGCGGCTGGCGAGATGGCCGCCGGCCGAATGTCCGGTCAAGATCAGCGGTCCGTCGACCATCGCCGCCACTTTTTCGATCGCCGCGCCGATTTCACGGACGATGCCGGCGATGCGTATGTCCGGGCACTGCGTGTAGGACGGCATCGCCGCGGCAAAGCCGCTGCCGACAGCGCCCTTGGCCAGATGCGACCAGTCGCTCTTGTCGGACTCCAGCCAGTAACCGCCATGGATGAACACCACGAGCCCCTTGGGCGCGGCGTCGGGAAGGAAAAGATCGAAGCGATTGCGCGGTCGCTCGCCATAGGCGATGTCCAGTCGTGCCCGGCCCGCCGCCGAAAGCGCGTCGCGAAACGCCTGCGCCGGCTCCGCCCAGGCAGCCGGCCAGCGGTCGCTGCCGGCGATATTCGCGCCATTGGCGTAGGCGTTATTCCAATCGGCAATGCGATGTTCGAGCATCCGTACCCTCCCCCAAAAGCGCATCCGTTTGGCGCTAGCAATGGCCGCCACCGTGCCATGCGTCAATGCTCCAGGGCAAAAACATTTTAGGCTTGAAACAAATTTCGACTGGTGCGATCCTGCCCGAAGAACAGCTGACAATGGGAGGTCTGCTGTGCTGTCCAAGCCTGCGGATGCCACCCTTCCGTGGCGTCGACAAACAGGTGTAGCTGGCTGCACGAAGCCTCTCGCGAACGACGGGAACTTCATATCTACCACCTCGGCCGGATGCTTCGCGCACTGGCCAGGCAAGCAAATGGGATGGCGGCGACATGCTTGGGCCTTCAGCGCATATCGACACGTTCACGCGCGATCATCTGCCGCCGCCGGATCAATGGCCGGATTTCCTGCTCGACGGCTTCGATTACCCTGAGCATCTCAACGCCGGCGTCGAATTGACCGACAGGTTGGTCGAGAAGGGCCTCGGCGACCACACCGCCTTGATCGGCAATGGCCGCCGCCGCACCTACAAGGAACTGTCGGACTGGACCAACAGGCTGGCGCACGCGCTGGTCGAGAATTACGGCATCAAGCCGGGCAACCGGGTCCTGATCCGCTCCGCCAACAATCCCGCAATGGTCGCCTGCTGGCTGGCCGCCACCAAGGTCGGCGCCGTCGTCGTCAACACCATGCCGATGCTGCGCGCCGGCGAACTCACCAAGATCGTCGACAAGGCGGAGATCACGACCGCGCTCTGCGACACCAGGCTGATGGACGAGATGACCGCCTGCGCCAAGGACAGCGCCTTCCTGAAGCAGGTGATCGGCTTCGACGGCACCGCCAACCATGATGCAGAGCTCGACCGCGCCGCCCTCGACAAGCCGGTCACCTTCACCGCCGTCAACACCGGCCGCGACGATGTCGCGCTGCTCGGCTTCACCTCGGGCACGACGGGCGTGCCGAAGGCGACGATGCATTTCCACCGCGATCTCCTGATCATCGCCGATGCCTATGCCCGCGAGATTCTCCAGGTGACGCCGGACGACATCTTCGTCGGCTCGCCGCCGCTCGCCTTCACCTTCGGCCTTGGTGGCCTCGCCATTTTCCCCTTGCGCTTCGGTGCCGCGGCCACGTTGCTGGAACAGGCGACGCCACCCAACATGGTCCACATCATCGAGAACTACAAAGCGACCATTTCCTTCACGGCGCCGACCGCCTACCGCGCCATGCTGAAAGCCATGGATGAAGGCGCCGATTTGTCGTCGCTGCGCGTCGCCGTATCGGCCGGCGAGACCTTGCCGGCTCCGGTCTTCGAAGAATGGACCGAGAAGACCGGCAAGCCGATCCTCGACGGC
This sequence comes from Mesorhizobium sp. WSM4308, assembly GCF_002294905.1. Classification (NCBI taxonomy): domain Bacteria; kingdom Pseudomonadati; phylum Pseudomonadota; class Alphaproteobacteria; order Hyphomicrobiales; family Phyllobacteriaceae; genus Mesorhizobium; species Mesorhizobium sp. WSM4308. Next base: position 138,442 of record NZ_NSFW01000013.1, read on the forward strand.
ATCGGCGCCACCGAAATGCTGCACATCTTCATCTCCAACCGTTTTGGCGACATGAAGCCTGCATCGACCGGCAAGCCGGTGGGCGGCTATGAGGCGCGCATCGTCGACGACACGATGCGCGAGGTGCCGCGCGGCGAGACCGGGCGGCTGGCGGTGCGCGGCCCGACCGGCTGCCGCTACATGGCCGACGACAGGCAGAAGGAGTATGTGCGCGACGGCTGGAACCTCACCGGCGACACTTTTACCCAGGACGAGGACGGTTTCTTCCATTTCGCCGCGCGTTCCGACGACATGATCGTCAGCGCCGGCTACAACATTGCCGGGCCCGAGGTCGAGGCGGCACTTCTGTCGCATCCCGATGTCGCCGAATGCGCCGTGATAGGCGCCGAGGATGGCGAACGCGGCCAGATCGTCGAGGCGCATGTCGTGCTGGTGCAAGGCGCGGCGGCGGACGCGCTAACCGTCAAGCGCCTGCAGGACCACGTCAAGGCAACGATCGCGCCCTACAAATACCCGCGCTCGGTCAAATTCATCGCCGCCCTGCCCAAGACCCAGACCGGCAAGATCCAGCGCTTCCGGCTGCGCACGGAGAAAATCAATTGAGCGAGCCCTACGATCCGGCCTCCGAAGGCGCACAGATGTCGTTCAAGGAGCGCATGTCCTACAGCGACTATCTGCATCTGGAAAAAGTGCTGGACGCACAGACGCCGCTGTCGTCGGCGCATGACGAGATGCTGTTCATCATCCAGCACCAGACCTCGGAACTCTGGATGAAGCTCGCTCTGCATGAGATCGGCGCCGCCATCCGCTCCATTCGCGCCGACCGGCTCGAGCCGAGCTTCAAGATGCTGTCGCGCGTCGCCCGGATTTTCGAGCAGTTGAACAATGCCTGGGACGTGCTGCGCACGATGACGCCCAGCGAATACACCGAATTCCGCGATGCGCTCGGCCAGTCCTCGGGCTTCCAGTCCTGGCAGTACCGCGCCATCGAATTCATGGCGGGCAACCGCAACCTCGCAATGCTCGGACCCCACAAGCACCGGCCGGACCTCACCGGCAAGCTGGAGGCAATCCTGGCCGAGCCGTCGCTCTATGATGAAGCATTGCTGCTTCTGGCGCGCAATGGGTTCGACATCGGCGCCGACGCCAGACGCACGGACTGGCGCGAGACGCGCAGCGAAAACGAAGAAGTCCTGGTCGCCTGGCAGACCGTTTACCGCGATCCGCAGCGCTACTGGATGTTCTATGAGCTGGCCGAGAAACTGGTCGACTTCGAGGACTATTTCCGCCGCTGGCGCTTCAACCATGTCACCACGGTCGAGCGCATCATCGGCCTGAAGCGCGGCACCGGCGGCACCTCAGGCGCTTCCTACCTGAAGAAGATGCTCGAGGTTGTGCTGTTTCCCGAACTGTGGACGGTTCGCACCCGACTTTGACTTTTTGCTTTGGCGCATTTCCTGTGGGAAAACCGCCAACACTTTTCCTGGAATGCGCTGACCTCTCAGGTCACCGCTGTCTTGACCGCGAAACGCGCTTCCTGCCATGCGCCGGTGCGCAGGATGTCCTCCAGCACCTCGACCGCCCGCCAGACGTCCTTGTAGCTGACATAGAGCGGCGTGAAGCCGAAGCGGATGGTCGACGGCGCACGGAAATCGCCGATCACGCCGCGCTCGATCAAGGCCCGCATCACCTGGTAGCCGTGCGGGTGGAGGAACGACACCTGGCTGCCGCGCGCATTGCCGTTGCGCGGGCCTTCGAGTTCGAGGCCGTAGGCGCCGCATCTGGCTTCGACGAGCTGGATGAACAGGTCGGTGAGCGCGATGCTCTTCTTGCGCACCGCCGCCATGTCGACATCATCCCAGATATCGAGTGCCCCTTTCAGCGCCCGCATCGACAGCACCGGCTGCGTGCCGCACAGGAACCGGCGGATACCGCTGCCGGCCGTGTAGCCTTGTTCAAAAGCGAAGGGCCGCGCATGGCCCCACCAGCCGCTCAGCGGCTGGTGGACATCATCATGATGGCGTTTCGCGGCATAGATGAAGGCGGGCGCACCCGGACCGCCATTGAGATATTTGTAGGTGCAGCCGATGGCGAAATCGGCGTTCGCGGCATCGAGCTCGACCGGCAAGGCGCCGGCCGTGTGGCAGAGATCCCAGACGATCAGCGCGCCGACCTGATGGGCCTTGCATGTCAGGGCGGCCATGTCGCGCAATTGTCCGGTTTTGTAGTTGACGTGGTTGACCAGGATGACGGCGACGCGCTCGTCGATCAGTTCCTCGATGGTGGGCGCATCGACGCCTTCGAGCCGCAGCACCGTGCCCGGCCGCGTCGAGGCCACGCCTTCGGCCATGTAGAGGTCGGTTGGAAAACTGTCGCCCTCGGCGACGATGACCGAGCGATCCGGCCGCATGCCGAGTGCCGCATGCAGCACCTTGTAGATGTTGATCGAGGTCGTGTCGCAGACCACCGTCTGGCCGGAAGCGGCGCCGATCAGCCGTCCGAGCTGGTCGCCGAGCGCCACCGGCATGTCGAACCAGCCGGCGGTGTTCCAGGCGCGGATGAGGTCTTGCGCCCATTCCTGCGTCGCCGCCTTCTGCAGCTCGTTGAAGACGGCGGGCGCCGCCGCACCCAGCGAGTTGCCGTCGAGGTAGATCACGCCTTCCGGCAAAATGAAGCGGTCGCGCATGGCGCGCAGCGGATCGGCCGCATCCATGGCTTCGACTGCTGCGAGATCGAGCGGTGCACGCATGATTTGTGACATTCCCTGGTTGTTTAGGTCCTGATTATTCACGGATGGCTTCGCGGGCCGGCGCGGATCCCCGGCCGCGCTTGAGGCTCGGCAGGGCAAGCATGGCGAGCACGAACAGGCCCGTGGCAAGCTTCAGGTCGGGAGGCGGCATGCCGGCGGCGAGGCAGAACGACACCAGCTGGTAATAGATGATCGCGCCGGCAAAGGGCGCCAGCAGCTGGCGCCAGACCGTCTGCTTGCCGACGACCGCCTCGCCGATCATCAGCGCGGCCAGGCCGTTGATGAGGATACCCAGCCCCATATTGACGTCGGCAAATCCCTGCGACTGCACCATCAGTGCGCCGCTCGACGCCGAAAACGCGCTCGCCAGCCCGACACCGCCGATGGTCGCCGCCCAGACATTGATGCCTTGCGCCTCGGCCATGTCGGGATTGGCGCCGACGGCGCGCACGGCAGTCCCCTTCTCGGTCCTGAAGAACATGTAGAGCGCCGCGAAGACGATGAGCGCGAGAAGGCCGGCGACAACGATCTTGCTGGCCGGAAAACCCGGCCGTGCGAACGGGACCCAGTCGAACACGGTCGGCGAGCCGAAAACCGAGAGGTTGGACTTGCCCATGATGCGCAGGTTGATGCTGTAAAGCATCGTCATCATCAGGATGCCCGCCAGCAGCGTGTGGATGCGGAAGCGCAGATGGATGAAGGCGGTGCAGCAGCCCGCCGCGAAGCCCGCCGCGAATGCGACGACGATGCAGGTCAGCGGCGATACGCCGGCGGCAAGAAGCACGCCGCAGACGCAGCCGCCCAGCGGAAAGGCGCCTTCGCTGGTCAGATCGGGAAAATTCAGCATGCGGAACGGGATCATGATGCCGAGCACGACAAAGGCCAGGATCAGGCTCTGCGCCAGGGTCACCGGCATGATCGCGACAAAGCTGGTGAGAACGTCCTGAATAAAGCCCATGGTGATCAGCTCGCCAGCAACATGCGGTCGGTCTTGATGGAAAAATGGCCGATCAGATCGATAACCGTGACCCTGGCCTTCTCCTCGCCAGTGACCTCCAGCAGGACCCGGCCCGCATCGAGCATGATCACCCGGCTGCCATAGTCGACGGCGTGCTGCATGTTGTGGGTCACCATCAGTGTGGTCAGTTTCAGCGCGTTGACGGCGCGCACCGTCGCCTGCATGACGATCTCGGCCGTGCGCGGGTCGAGTGCCGCGGTATGCTCGTCGAGCAGCAGCAGGTCCGGCGATCCGCCGACAGCCATGATCAGCGACAGCGACTGACGCTGCCCGCCCGAGAGTAGGTCGACACGGGTGTCGAGACGATTTTCAAGGCCGAGGCCCAATATCGACAGGCGCTCCTTGTAGGACGCGAGCCTCGCGGCGTTCAGCCCTTGTCGCAGCGTGCGTTTTCGGCTGCGCAGATCGGCCAGCAGCATGTTCTCCGCCACGGTCATGCTGGCGGCGGTGCCGCGCATCGGATCCTGGAAGACGCGCGCCAATCGCGTGGCGCGCTTGTGCACCGGCATGGCCGTCACGTCCGCGCCGTTGATCAGGATCTTGCCGGAATCCAGGACAAGAGCTCCGGAAATGGCGTTGAGCATGCTGCTCTTGCCGGCCCCGTTGGAGCCGATGACGATGCCGAAATCGCCGGTGGCCAATGACAGGCTGAGGCCGTCCAGCGCGACCTTCTCGTCGGCCTGCCCCTTGTAGAATACTTTGCGCGCGGATCGGATATCGAGCATCGTTCCTCCCTGGCCTGATGGGCGACGGCGACGGCGCCGTCGCCCGTCCAGCCCGATATCAGTCGACGATGCAGCCGCAATCGGCCATCGAAGCCGGTATCTCGATGCCGAACGCGGCCATCGCCTTGCGGGAAATCGTTGCCATATGGTCCTTATAGGCCGGGCGCGACGGCGCGATCGTCTTGGGATCCTTGCCCTTGAGAATCTCGGCCGCGATGTTGCCGGCATTCATGCCGACCTGCGTGTAATTGACCGCCAAGCTCGCCGGCACGGTACCGTTGCGGACCGCGCTGTCATCGGAGTTGACGACCGGGATTCCCGCCTGGCGCGCGGCCGCGGAGACGGCGGCGATCGCCGGCTGGATCAGGTTCGAGGCCGGACCGTAGATCACGTCGGCCTTGCCGGCGAGCGAAGCGATGCGTTGCTGGATGTCATTGACGTTGTCGATGCCGACTTCGACGACCTCAAAGCCGGCGGCGGGTGCCGCTGCCTTGATCTTTTCGATCAGGGCAACGTCATTGGCCTCGCCCGGATTGTAGGGCACCCCGAAGCGCTTGGCGTTCGGCAGCAGCTTCTTGGTGAAGGCCATCACCGCGGCGACATCCTGTAGATCGCTGGCGCCGGTCATGCCTTCGTCTCCGGCGTCCCACGACGGCACCAGCTTGGCCGCCACTGGATCGGTGACCGCGGCGAAAACGATCGGAATCCCGGAACCGGCGAGCGCCTTCTTGGCGATCTGCGAGACCGGCGTGGTGATGGTGTAGATCAGCTTGGGCTGCTCCGCCTGCAGCTTGGCGATCATCTGCGGCACCAGAGATGCATCGAAGTTGGTATGGCTTTCGGTGTAGACGACGTCCTTGCCCTCGACAAAGCCGTTGTCCGTCAGTGCCTTCTTGAAGCCCGCTATGGCGGCATTGAGCTGCGGATGCTCGCCGAAATTGGCGATGCCGATGCGTATCTGATCGGCTGCGGCGCTGCCGACGCTGACCATCAACGCGCCTGCCAGGGCCAATCCCGACAGCCAAACGGATTTCGACTTCAACATCATTTCCTCCCAGATTTGATCAGCGCCGCTCTCAAGGACGGCAACTGCGGCGATCATGGTCAGTCCCTCGCCGCGTGTCAAACATTATATATAATTCTTGCCATACTTCCCCTTCATATATAATTTTCACAGGCTGATGATGGACCGACCGCGATGCAGGATCAGAACAATTCCACGAAGACCGAAGCGGCCTATCAGCTGCTGCGGCGCGATATCCTGACCACCCGCCTCATGCCGGGGGCGCCGCTCAAGCTGAGCGCGCTGCGCGGCACATACGGCGTCGGCTGGACGCCGCTGCGTGAAGCGTTGTCCCGACTTGAAGCCGAACGCCTGGTCACTGCCATCAGCAATCGCGGCTTTGCCGTCGCTCCCGTGTCGCGCGCCGAGCTCGAGGACCTGGCGCGCGCAAGGATGGTTGTCGAAATGCCGCTGTTCCTGGAATCGATCGCGAACGGCGGCAGGGAATGGGAGGATGCGGTCGTCACCGCTCATTACCGGCTCTCCCGCTGCAAAACCGCGGTCGATGACCCTTCCGATGCGGCCGTCGACAAATGGGACGAGAGCCACGAGGCCTTCCATGCGGCGCTGCTGAGCGCGGCGACGGCAAACTGGCTGTTGCGCTTCCGCTCGACGATCGCCGATCAGCTGCGTCGGCATCATCGGTTTCTCGGCCTGGCGCCGACTTTGCGGGCGGCGGCCGGCCTGAAGGACGGCTACGGCGAGGCAATGGACGCGCTGCGCGAGGCGATCGCCATCGAGCATCACACCGCGATCATGGAAGCGGCGCTCGATCGGGATGTAGAGCGGGCAAAGGCGCTGATGACGGCGCATATCGGCTACACGCTGCATGTCTATGTCCACAGCGAAGACAACGGCGCCAACACTTACACCGCGCGCGCCGGCAGCCTGAAAGCGGTTTCCGGATGATGCTTCCGCGGCGTCCGGATCCACGTGGCCGTGCCGGCCTGAACTCACGATCGTTGGCGTTTTGGTTTCGTTTCGTTCTGCCGGAATGGATCGATACGCCGCTCAAATCCGCCCCGCAGACGCCTCCCAAACACCTGATGCCAAACCGCGTTCAGGGCTAGGCCACAGGCCATTAACCGAAACGATTTCAATGCGCGTACCGGCAGGGAAATCATTGATCGCGACCCTCTGCCCCGGTCAAAAAATTTCAGACGCGTTAACAAATTCATTAAACTTTAAACAGTTGCGGAACACAACTGGAACAGATAGTGTTTGTTCTGGGTTTGTTTTTCGATTCTGATTCAAACCCTTCGTTCAATGCCTCGGGGGGCCGCCATGCTGACACGCAAGCAACATGAACTGCTGATGTTCATTCATGAACGGCTCAAGGAAAGCGGCATTCCGCCGTCCTTCGACGAGATGAAAGAAGCGCTCGATCTCGCCTCCAAGTCGGGCATCCATCGCCTGATCACGGCACTGGAGGAACGCGGCTTCATCCGCCGGCTGCCCAACCGGGCGCGGGCACTGGAAGTGCTGCGGCTGCCGGATTCGATCGCGCCCGGCCTTAACGCGGCAAAGAAATTCTCGCCAAGCGTCATCCAGGGCAGCCTCGGCCAGGGCGGTCTTGGCCGCCAGATCAAGCCGGCGCAGTCGCGCTTGCCTGCGGCCGGCAATGATGACGATGCGGTTTCCGCCGTGTCGATCCCAGTGATGGGCCGCATCGCCGCCGGTGTGCCGATCGATGCCATCCAGCACCAGACGCATTCGATCTCGGTGCCGCCGGACATGATCATGGGTGGCGAGCACTATGCGCTGGAGGTCAAGGGCGACTCGATGATCGACGCCGGCATCTTCGACGGCGACACGGTCATCATCCGCAACGCCGACACGGCGAGCCCGGGCGAGATCGTCGTGGCGCTGGTCGACGAGGAGGAAGCAACCCTGAAACGGTTCCGCCGCAAGGGCGCCTCGATCGCCCTTGAAGCCGCCAACCCGGCCTACGAGACGCGCATTTTCGGGCCAGACAGGGTCAAGGTGCAGGGCAAGCTTGTCGGGCTGATCCGGCGTTACTGAGCAGGAGCGGCCGTCTTTTCGGGTTTTTGATAGGGCGCCAGCCCCCTCGCCTCACGCGAAAATTTTCGTTGCTCGTGCCAAGGCCGATACGGCCCGTCCACCGCGAAGCTGACGGTTGGCGGGCCAGTTGCCGATTGGCGGTCGAAGAACACGGCGGCACTGCCTTTGCGGGCAAGTTGCCGTTTGGTGACGACAAGAACCAGCGGATTGTGGCAGGCATCATAGCCCGTCGCGTCATTGACGACGATCAGGTCGGCGAAACCGCAGGCTTTCCAGGTATCCTTGCGGTCTTCGACATGCGCGATGATCGCACCCGACGGGTGCCGTGCAAGACAGACGCCATCCGTGCAGTAGAACGGTGCTCCCGGCGGCAGATTGACGGCATCGGCAATGTCGAATTGCCCGTCCGCCCTGTCGAACATCTCCGGCACGACGATGGTTTCGGACACCAGCGCGCGTTTCCAATTGTCGACGGTGAACTCGTTCGGGCGAGCCCGGCTGACCGCGAGTTCTCCACCGCCGATCGGCAGCGCCACCAACCGCGCATCTTCGGAAATCAGCACATCCGGGGTGCGCGTATCCGATACTGTCAGCAGGCCGGCAAGCGCGAATGGCACTGCCGCGAGCCGCAGCCAGGTCGTCGCCATCGTCGCGATGACCAGGGCGATGGTCACCAGCAGCACGGATCGCTGCGAAATCAGCCCGACCGCATCGACCGGGGAGCGTTCCGATATCCACGCCGATATGGTGATCATTGCGGTCAGGCCCTTGCCCATCACGTAAAGGAAGGGGCCGTCGGCACCAAAGGGCATCGCAAGAGAACTGAGAACAGCGAAAGGCATGACTATCAGTGACACGATCGGCATGACGGCCAGATTGGCGAACAGGCTGAGCGGCGACACACGCTGGAAATGCCAGATGGCAAACAGCGCCGTGGCGCAGCCGGCGATGATGGAGGTCATCGCCAGCCCGCCCGTCGCCAGCAGGAATTTTCGCGTGAGAAAACCCGGCAGAGTTCGCTTTGGCGGTGGCGGTCTTGCTTTTCCCGCATGGTGATCCGCCCAGCCGGCATAGGCGCCGACCAGCGCGGCGGTCGCAGCGAACGACATCTGGAAGCTTGGGCCGACGACCTCATGCGGCGACACCACAATGACGGCGATCGCCGAGATGGCGAGGTTGCGCATGGTCAGTGCCGCGCGATCGAACAGGACGGCAACAAGCATCACCGCCAGCATGATGAAGCTGCGTTCGGCGGCAACGACGACACCGGAAATGACGAGATAGGCGGCGATCGAGAACAGGGCGGCGGCGGCCGCATATTTCTTCACCGGCCGACGCGCGGAAAAGTCCGGAAACAGCGCAAAGGCACCGCGCAGCAGCCCCATGATGGTGCCGGCGACCAGCGCCATATGCAGCCCGGAAATGGAGATGATGTGATAGATGCCGGTGCGCCGCATCGCCTCGTTGATTTCATCGGGAATGCCGGCCCGCACACCGACGATCAGCGCCGCCGCGATCTCACCCTCGGCACCGCCAACCCTGGCCCTGATGTGGTCGGCAATGGCTTCACGAGCATTTTCTATCCCCGAGAAAAGGCGGGCCGTGAGCGGCACCTCGTCGTCCGTGGCTGGGACAAGCTTTGGATTGCCGAGAAAGAAGCCGCTGCCGCCAATACCGGCGAAATAGCTGTCGAAGGAGAAATCGTAGCTGTCCGGCCGCACCGGGCCGGTCGGCGGCAACAGTTTAGCGTAGCCGGTGACCATGGAGCCGGCGGTCATTTCCGCCGGGATATCTCGCGCCGAAAGCCTGACCCTTTCCGGCGCATAACGCAGTTTCGGCCGTGCGGTCGACGTCACGTCGACGGTCAGCCGGATGCGGCCGGTCTCCATCCGGTCGAGCGAAACGACGCGGCCGGTCACTTGCGTCGAGATTTCCGAACCCAGCATCTGGGTGCCCGCCCGCCATGTCTCGACCTTGGCGACAAGCAGGCCAAGCGCGCACAACAATGCCGCCATGAAGCCCAGATGGGTTTTCGGCCAGGAGCGCGAAACAAGCGCACAGACCGCCATCAGCACGACGACCGCGACAGGCTTTGCAAAATCAGGCTCCGCCGCGAGCGAATAATAGCCGATCGCTCCAGCGGCCAGACAAACCGGCACCAGCAGGAAGGCGATGCCCCGGTCAAGCTCGAGCTCCGCTGCCGTCGCCGCACCATGGCGCAGGCGAGGCCAGGAAACCCGGGCGAGTCGCCGCCGGACACGCACAATCCGGCCTGAAGCAGGCGGCGGAAGTGTCGCCGGCATATCCGCCTGCGGCGGTTGACGATCGGAGCCCGGCACCAGAGGCGATAGCGGCTGCGAGACTGGCGGCGGAATCGCAAACAGGGACCGTTCGCTGACGCCAACACCAGCGTCCTCGCCCTGTTCCGAGCCCCGGCCTCGTCCAGCCATCGGGTCTGCCCCTTGCACCGCTGACGCCCTATGCTACATGAACGCGCGACGCGCGAAAGTCCGCGCAGTCGCACCCCGCTTCAGATGGTTTCCGAGAGTTTCATGTCCGACAAGGTCGTCACTCGTTTTGCCCCCTCGCCCACCGGCTATCTGCACATCGGCGGCGCGCGCACGGCGCTGTTCAACTGGCTCTATGCCAAACACACCGGCGGCACGATGCTGCTGCGCATCGAGGACACCGATCGCGAGCGTTCGACCGCCGCCGCGACGGCCGCCATCCTCGACGGCCTCACCTGGCTCGGCTTGACCTGGGACGGCGACGCGGTCTCGCAATTCGAGCGCGCGCCGCGCCACCGCGAGGTCGCCGAAGAACTCGTTCGCATGGGCAAGGCCTATTACAGCTACGAAACGCCGGCCGAGCTCGAAGCCATGCGCGAGGCAGCACGGGCCAAGGGCCTGCCGCCGCGCTACAACGGCCAGTGGCGCGACCGCAGCCCCTCGGAGGCGCCTGCGGGCGTCAAGGGCGCCATCCGCATCAAGGCGCCGACCGAAGGCGAGACGATCGTCCATGACCGCGTCCAGGGCGAGGTGCGCTTCCCCAACAAGGATCTCGACGACTTCATCATCCTGCGTTCGGACGGCAACCCGACCTATATGCATGCCGTCGTCGTCGACGATCATGACATGGGTGTCACGCACATCATCCGCGGCGACGACCACCTGACCAATGCCGCCCGCCAGACCGTGATCTACAACGCCATGGGCTGGGACGTGCCGTCTATGTCGCACATCCCGCTGATCCATGGCGCCGATGGCGCCAAGCTGTCGAAGCGCCATGGTGCGCTCGGCGTCGAAGCCTATCGAGCCATGGGCTACCTGCCGGAGGCACTGCTCAACTATCTGGCGCGACTGGGCTGGAGTCATGGCGATGACGAGATCATGTCGATCAAGGACATGATCTCCTGGTTCGATATCGGCGACGTCAACAAGGGCGCTGCCCGCTTCGATTTCGCCAAGCTGGAAGCCATCAACGGCGCGCATATGCGGCGCATGGCCGACGCGGAGCTGTTGGACATCTTCATCGCCACCCTGCCCTATCTCGAGGGCGGCCCGGCGATGGCCGCGCGCCTCAACGAACACAACAAGGCGCAGTTGCTGGCGGCGCTTCCGGGCCTGAAGGAGCGCGCCAAGACGCTGGTCGAACTCGTCGATGGCGCGGCCTATCTGTTCGCCACGCGCCCGCTGCCGGTCGACGAGAAGGCGGCCCTCCTGCTCAATGACGGTGCCCGCAAAATCCTGCGCGGCGCTCACGAAGCTTTGAATGGGCTGTCGAGCGACTGGACGGCGGCCGCGGCGGAAGCCGCGATCCGCGACTATGCGCTGGCCGGTGGCCACAAGCTTGGCGCCGTGGCCCAACCGTTGCGGGCCGCGCTGACCGGCAAAAGCACCTCGCCCGGCGTGTTCGACGTGCTTGCCGTGCTTGGGCGCGAGGAAAGCCTGGCGCGCATAGCGGATCAAATCGATTAGGAGCGAACTGGCCCAAGAAGATTGGCATTGAAAGGGGCGTTTCGCAGTGCAACATTAGGCCTTGGCCCAATCTGGCACGCACCTCCTAAAATGCGGTGGCGAATACGCGCATTGCGGTGATTTCGACGTGTCGCTCTGCAGAATTTGCCTTTGCCGGCATGAGGAAACAACAAGGAGTTTGCAATGACCGAAGCTGCGAAAAAACTGGATGTGGGCGGCGCGAACCAAGAGGCTATCGCAACGCTTCAATTCGCCGGCAAGACCCATGAATTCAAGGTGCGAAGCGGCTCCGTCGGACCCGACGTCATCGACATCGCCTCGCTCTACAGCACGACCGGCGCCTTCACCTACGACCCCGGCTTCACTTCGACGGCAAGTTGTGAGTCCGAGATCACCTTCATCGACGGCGATGCCGGTATTCTCCTGCACCGCGGCTATCCGATCGACCAGCTGGCCGAACACGGTGACTTCCTCGAAGTCTGCTACCTCCTGCTCTACGGTGAACTGCCGACAAAGGCGCAGAAGGACGATTTCGACTACCGCGTGACGCGCCACACCATGGTGCACGAGCAGATGTCGCGCTTCTTCACCGGCTTCCGCCGCGACGCTCACCCGATGGCAGTCATGTGCGGCGTGGTCGGCGCGCTGTCGGCCTTCTATCACGACTCCACCGACATCTCGGACCCATACCAGCGCATGGTGGCCTCGATGCGTCTGATCGCCAAGATGCCGACGATCGCGGCCATGGCCTACAAGTATCACATCGGCCAGCCCTTCATTTACCCGAAGAACGATCTCGGTTTCGCGGCAAACTTCCTGCATATGTGCTTTGCCGTGCCGTGCGAGGAGTACAAGATCAACCCGGTGCTGGCGCGCGCCATGGAGCGCATATTCATCCTGCACGCCGATCACGAGCAGAATGCCTCGACCTCGACGGTTCGCCTCGCCGGCTCTTCGGGCGCCAACCCGTTCGCCTGCATCGCCGCCGGCATTGCGTGCCTGTGGGGCCCGGCCCATGGTGGCGCCAATGAAGCGGCGTTGAACATGCTGGGCGAGATCGGCCATGTTGATCACATCCCGGAGTTCATCGCCCGCGCCAAGGACAAGGACGACCCGTTCCGGCTGATGGGCTTTGGCCACCGCGTCTACAAGAACTACGATCCTCGAGCGAAAATCATGCAGAAGACGGCGCACGAGGTGCTGGGCGAACTCGGCATCAAGGACGATCCGCTGCTCGACATCGCCATGGAACTGGAAAAGATCGCGCTGACCGATCCCTATTTCATCGAGAAGAAGCTCTATCCGAATGTCGACTTCTATTCCGGCATCACGCTGAAGGCCCTGGGCTTCCCCACCACGATGTTCACCGTGCTGTTCGCGGTCGCCCGCACCGTCGGCTGGATCGCGCAGTGGAAGGAGATGATCGAGGATCCGCGCCAGAAGATCGGCCGCCCGCGCCAGCTCTACACCGGTGCGCCGGAGCGCGACTACGTGCCGATCGCCAAGCGCTGACCGAAGCTGTCTAGATCATAAAAAGGCGCCTCTCAGGGCGCCTTTTTTAGATGGCGCAGCACCACGCCCGCCGCGATCTCACCCGATGGCCTGTCCGTCGCCATGCGCCGCGCGATCTCGGCAAAGCCGTCCTTCTGCCAGGCGCGCATGCCGCTGTCGGCGAACAACGCTTCCAGTTGGCGAGCCAGATTGTTCGGCTTGACGTACTCGTTGTAGAACTCCGGGATAAGGGCGCGATCCGAGATGAGATTGGGCAGCAGCGCCGACCAGACCGAAACAAGATACGGCGCAACTGCACGGGCGACCGGATCGAGCCTGTAGGACGACACCATCGGCACACCAGCCAAAGCCAGTTCCAGCGATACGGTTCCCGATGCGATCAGCGCGGCGTCGGCCTTGCCGAAAGCCTGCCATTTGCGTTGCGGATCAACGATGATTTCGGGTTTTTCGTCCCAACGGTTGACCGAGGATTTGACGAGATCGGCGACATGCGGAACCGTCGGTAGCAGCAGTCGCAGCCGATTCCCGCGCGCGCGCAGCATCGACACGGTCTCGCCGAATGGTTCGATCAGCCGCCGTACCTCGCCGCGCCGCGAGCCCGGCAGGACGAGCAATGTCTTGATCCGGTCCTGGGTAAGATCGCGCGGCAAGGCCTGCGCCTTCTGGGCGGCAAGAACGCCCGCATCATGCGTCAGGCGATGCCCGACATAGGTGCCCGGCGGGCCGCCCAGCCGGTCGAGCTCCTTCACCTCGAACGGCAGGATGCAGAGGATGTGGTCGACATAGGGCTTCATCGCCACCGCCCTGCCCGGCCGCCAGGCCCAGACGCTCGGGCAGACATAGTGGATGATCGGTATCGACGGATTGGCCGCCCGCACCTTCCTGGCGACGCGCAAGGAAAAGTCCGGACTGTCGATGGTGACCAGGCAGTCCGGCTTTTCCTCGGCGATGGTTTTGGCCAGTTGACCGATCCGCCTGATGAGACGCGGCAGATCGCGCAGGACGGCACTGAAACCCATCAGCGCGATCTCACCGGCATCAAAGGGGGACACCAGGCCCAATTCGCTGAGATGCCGGCCGCCGAGGCCAACAAGCTGCACCTCGCGACCTGTTATCTGGCGGAGCGAGCGCACGATGTCGGCGCCAAGCAGGTCACCCGATTCCTCGCCGGCGACGATCGCGATCTTCAGCCCCTTGTCAGCCATGCGTGGGCTCCGCTGCGGCCAGGCCGACGATGAACAAGCCAAGTTCATTGGCGCACGACAGAGTCGCGGAGCCTTCGAGGATCAGCGAGCGCCCCGCTTCGACGGCAATGCCGGCAAGCCCCGCCGCATGGGCGGCTTCGACCGTCTGCGGCCCGATGGACGGAAGGTCCGCGCGCAGTTCCTGGCCAGGCTTGGCGCATTTGACCAGGACGCCGCGGGTCTTGCCGGCGATGCGGCCGTGGCCACGCAGCAGTTTGGCGCGGTCGAGCAATCCGGCCGTACCCTCGATACCCTCGAGCGCGATGGCCCGGCCGCCGACCGCGATCGCCGCCTGGCCGATATCCAGCGCCCCGATGGCCTTCGCCGCCGCAAAGCCTGCCTCGATGTCGCGCCAATCCGATTTCTGCGGCGCCGCTTTGGTCAAGACGCCTTCGGCGGCGACCAGGCTCGGCACGATCTCGTGGGCGCCCATGACCTTAATCCCTCGCGCCTCAAGACCGCGCGCCACCACCTTCAGCAAGCCATCGTCGCCACGCGCCAGCGCCATGACAACAATTGGTATCACCGCCAGCAGGCTAAGGCTTGGGCGCAGATGCGTCAGCCTTGGCCGGCGCTTGATCTCGCCGGCAAGCACCAGATGGGTAATCCGGTGGCGTTTGAGCAAAGGAATAAGCGAGCCTATCGCCTCCAGGGCAAGGGTCTCATGCTCGTACCGGCACAATTCCGGCAGACGGTCGGCTTCGCCCTCCATGAGGACGATGAAGGGCGGATAACCTTGCCCGGCCGA
Source organism: Mesorhizobium sp. WSM4308 (assembly GCF_002294905.1). NCBI lineage: Bacteria > Pseudomonadati > Pseudomonadota > Alphaproteobacteria > Hyphomicrobiales > Phyllobacteriaceae > Mesorhizobium > Mesorhizobium sp. WSM4308. The sequence goes on from NZ_NSFW01000013.1 coordinate 153,500, forward strand.
GCCGGCCGCGACTTCGACCGGAAGACTGCCGCCGCCTGCGATGATGCCGACCCTGGCATCTGGCGGGAGATCAAGACCGGCGGAAGCGGCCTCAGTCTTCATCGTCGGTATCGTCGCCATCGCTGCCTTTTAGCGATGGCACTGCATAGTGCCGCTTGCCGCGACTGCTGATGAAGTCGACGATCTTCATGGCGGTCGGCGAAGAGGCGAACTCGGCCTTGGCGAATTCGATGTTCTCGCCGACGGTGCGGGAGCGGTCGAAAATTGTCTTGTAGGCTTTGCGCAACAGATGGATTTCGGAACGCGGTAGACCGGCGCGCTTGAGGCCGATGATGTTCAAACCGCGCAAGCTGGCGCGGTTGCCGACGGCAATGGCATAGGGAATGACGTCACCAACGAAGGCCGAGCACCCGCCAAGAAAGGCATTGTCGCCGACGCGCACGAATTGATGAACGGCACTGAGGCCGCCTATGTAGACGTTGTCGCCAATCTCGCAGTGGCCGCCCAGCGTCGCGCCATTGGCGAAGGTAGCGTTCTTGCCGACAACGCAATCATGGGCGATGTGGGCGTAGGCAAGGAAATTGCCATTGTCGCCCACTGTCGTTTCGCCGCGGCTGGTGTCGGTGCCGACATGCATCGTGACGCCTTCGCGGATGGTGCAGTTGGCGCCGATGACCAGCGTCGTGCGGCCGCCCTTGTGTTTGGTGTTCTGCGGCGGTGCGCCCAATGTCGCCATCGGATAGACCTTGGTCGAGGCGCCGATGGTGGTCGCGCCTATGACGGAGACATGGCTGACCAGTTCGACACCATCGCCGATCACGGCCTCGGCGCTGATATGGCAGAACGGCCCTATGCGCACGCCCTGACCGATTTGAGCGCCCTCTTCCACGACGGAGGAAGGATGGATTGAAGTCTTGATTTTCATAAGCACTCGATCGTCAGTCGCCGGTGACCATCATGGCTGAAATCTCGGCCTCGGCCGCCTTGGTGCCATCGACCAGGGCTTCGCAGGCGAATTTGAGCAGGTTGCCGCGCTTCTTGATTTTCTTGACGTGAATCTTCAACTGGTCGCCGGGAACGACCGGTTTGCGGAATTTGGCGTTGTCGATGGTCAGGAAATAGACCAGCGACGGCTTCGACGCCCCAAGGCTGCGGATGCAGATGGCGCCTGCCGTCTGCGCCATGGCCTCGACGATCAGCACGCCCGGCATCACCGGCCGCTCCGGGAAATGCCCCTGAAAATGCGGCTCGTTGATGGTGACGTTCTTGATGCCGACGGCGGAATCGTCGCCATCGATGTCGACGATGCGGTCGATCATCAGGAAAGGATAGCGGTGCGGCAGGAGCTTCATCAGCCCCAGTATGTCGACCGCTTCCAGCGTCGTCGCCGCCACCATATCAGCCATTGTCCTTGCCCTGCTTGCGTGCCCTGGCCATCGTGCGCAACATGGCTATCTCCCGCATGGCTTCCGCCATCGGCTGTGCCGGATAACCGCCCCAGATCTCGCCGGCGGGAACATTGCTCATAAATCCACTTCTGGCGGCAAGCTTGGCCCCTGAGCCGATGGTCAAGTGATCCGCGAGCCCGACGCCACCGCCCATCGTAACGTTGTCACCCACGACCACGGAACCGGAAATACCTGAAAGCCCCGCCACTATGCAATTGCGGCCGATGCGGACGTTATGGGCGATCTGCACGAGATTGTCGATCTTGGTGCCCTGACCGATGATCGTATCGGACATGGCGCCGCGGTCGACGGTGGAATTGGAGCCGATCTCGACATCATCCTGGATGACGACCCGTCCGATCTGGGGAACGCGTTCCGGGCCCTTGGCACCGCCGACAAAGCCGAAGCCGTCCTGGCCGATCCTGGCGCCGCCATGGATGATGACCCGATTGCCGATCAGCGCATACTGGATGCTGGCGCCCGGGCCGACATAGCCGTCACGGCCGATCTGGCAGGATTGTCCAATGACCGCGTTTGGCGCGATGACGGTGCCGCTGCCGATCGAGACGCCTGGCCCGATGACCACACCGGCCTCGATTATGGCGCCAGCTTCGACATGGGCGGTCGGATCGATATGGGCATGCGCTGAAACACCGGTTTCACCGGTCATTGGGCCCGGCGTGGCGGCTGTCGGAAACAGCAGCCGGCCGACCAGCGCGAATGCCTGTTGCGGACGCGGATGGATCAATACGGCGACGCCGGACGGCGCCTTGTTGGCGAATTCCGCCGGACACAGCACCGCAGCCGCCCGCAATGACGACATCAGCGCGGAATTGCGCCTGCCGTCGACGAAGACGAGCGCATTTGCGCCGCCTTCGTGGGCCGGCGCCAGCGCCTCGATCGAAACGTCGGATTGGCCGGAATCGACAAGCACCGAGCCGGTCAGATTCGCGACTTCGGCCGCCGTATACCGGCGTGATGGCGCGAAGAACACCGGATCGGTCATTCCAGAAGCTATATCCAGCTAGGTCGGAACATTTCTCCCGGATCCAAAAAAATCCGGGAGCATCGTTGGCCGCCGATCAGAAGCGGGTCGATATGCCGAAGTTGAATTCCTGCACGTCGTCGCTCGCTTCCTTCTTGACCGGGATCGCATAGTCGATACGGATCGGACCGAACGGCGAGGCCCACATTAGGCCGACGCCGACCGAAGCGCGCAATTTCATGCCGGTCGAGTCCTGATCGACCAGTGTCTGATCAGCAATCTTGTTGCCGTAGAGCGTTGCAGCGTCGGCGAAGACCGCGCCACGCAGGCCGAAGCTCTCGGGAACGACCGGCAGCGGGAACTGGGCCTCGGCAGAGGCGTTGAAATAGGTCGTGCCGCCCAGATGGTCGCCAACACCGGAGGAGTCGACCGGACCGATGCCGCCATAGGCAAAGCCGCGGATCATGCGGTCGGTACTCTGGAACTGATCGAAGATGCGCAGACCACCTTCGTTGCCGTAACCCTCGACGTGGCCAGCGCCACCTGAAATGAGGCCGACAAGGTCGAGCTGTTCGGACAGAGTCTGATAGACGCTGCCGCGACCGGTGATCTTCACGAACTTGGCATCGCCGCCGAGACCCGCGACCTCCACCGTCGTGTTGGCATAGATACCCTCATGCGGGTTCTTCATGTCGTCGATGGTGTTGTAGACCAATCCCAGGCTGACCGAAGACTTGATCCAGGGGCTTTCTGCGATGCCATCCAGGATGGCTGGCGAAATCGTACAGGCGCCGTCTGGGTCTCCGACACTGGTAGGACCGCAACTGTCGTCGACCTTATACTTCTCCTGAGAGATATTATACGCCAGCTGGGTCGTGATGCTGTTGGTGATCGGCAGCCCGAAGCGAACCGTCGCACCTACGGTATCGCTGTCATAGTTGTCGTTGTATTGCCTCGTCGACTTGTAGATGTCGAAGCCGGCGGCGATGCGCCGTCCGAGGAAATACGGCTCGGTAAATGACACGCTGTAGTCGCGCGAATTCTTGCCGCCGCCCGCCGACAGCTTGATGAACTGGCCGCGGCCGAGGAAGTTGCGCTCGGTGATCGATCCTTCGACGGACGGGCCTGCCGAGTCACCGCCGGTCGAATAGCCGGCGCCAACGGAGAATTCACCCGTCGACTTTTCGACCACGTCGACCACAAGCACGACCTGATCGGGCTGCGAGCCGGGCACCGTCGAGATTTCGACTTTGTCAAAATAATTCAGGTCTTCCAGGCGTTTCTTCGCGCGCTGGATGAGCACCTGGTTAAACGCATCGCCTTCGCTGACATCGAATTCGCGGCGGATGACATAGTCACGCGTGCGGTCATTGCCGCGGATCTCGATGCGCTCGATATAGGCCTTGGTGCCCTGGTCGACCGTATAGACCACCGAAATCGTATGGTTCTCGAAATTGCGATCGCCGCGCGGCGTTACCTGCGCGAAGGCATAGCCTGAACCGGCCACCTTCTCGGTGAGAGCGATGATGGAGTCCTCGACATCCTTGGCGTTGTAGACATCGCCCTTGTGGGTCTCGACCACCGATTCTAGCGACTTGGAGTCGACTTCCGGGATCGTGCTTTCGACGCTGATATCGCCGAAATTGTAGCGCTCGCCTTCCTGGACGGTGATGGTGACCGTGTATTTGTTCGTCGCATTGTCGAGTTCGCCGACGGCCGACACGACCTGGAAATCGGCGTAGCCGTGGTTGTAATAGAAGCGGCGCAGCAGCTCCTGGTCGGCGCGCAGCTTGTCCTCGTCATAGACGTCGTCGCGCAGGATGAACGACACCCAGGACGAACGCTTGGTGTTGATCACGTCCGACAGACGGCGGCTCGAATAGGCGCTGTTGCCGACGAAATTGATCGCCGCGATCTGCGTACGGTCGCCTTCGGTGATGTGGAACACCACGTTCACGCGGTTGTCGCCGAGTTCCATGATCTGCGTGGTCACGCCTGCATCATCGCGGCCTATGCGCCTATAAGCGGCTTTCACGGCCTCGACGTCGGAATCGAGCGTCGCCTGCGAGAATGTGCCACGCGGCTTCAGCTGGACCGCCGCCTGGAGCGCGTTGTCCTTGAGCTTCTTGTTGCCCTGGAACAGCACCTGGTTGACGACCTTGTATTCGGCAACCTTGACCACCAGCGTCGAGCCGACCTGATTGATCTGCACGTCCGAGAACAGGCCAGTGCCAAACAGCGCCTTGACGGCCGCGTCCACATCGGAACTGGAGAAGGCCTTGCCGGGCTTGATGGTGATGTAGTTGCGGATGGTATCGGCGTCGACACGCTGGTTGCCGCTCACCTCGACCCTGCTGACGACAGCGGCTTCAGCCGCCGATGTGGCAACGAATTGTACTGCGAGCGCACCTGGCACGACCAGAGCGGCGGACAGTGCCGCCGCTGACGCGGCGCTCAGAAACTTGGATGCTGCCTTCATCGGGCTTAATAACCTTTTCTCGTAGTCCCCACGGCGAGAAAACCGGACGTGCGGTAATTTCCCCTACCGTATTAACCGGATTTTCCCTACACGCAAGGCTTCTGGTTAATTTGTATTTACTTAACCCTGGTGCGTGGCTTTCGCGTCACTCATATCCCCGTGCATGGTAAACGGCGTCTCAACATCGACCATGCCAAAGCCAAATTTCTTCATGATTTCAGCACCCAAACAGATCGTTCCAGAATACGAAACCCATGAAGCACAAGACCAGGAGCAGACCGGCCCGATAGGCCATTTCCATCATCCGTTCCGACACCGGCCGGCGAATGACGGCCTCCACCCCGTAGAACAACAGATGGCCGCCGTCGAGGGGGGGAATCGGCAAAAGGTTTAGAATACCTATGCCAACGGAGAGCAGCGCGACGAGCTGCACGAGCCATTCGAAACCGAGTTTCGCCGCCTTGCCGGCCATGTCCGCGATCTTGACGGGACCGCCCAATTGGCACTTGTCCTCGCGCCCGACGGCGAAACGCTGCAAGAACTGGCCGGTGCGTTCGATGACGTGGCCCGTTTCCTCAACTGCCGCCGCAACCGCCCCGACCGGTGTGTAGGTGATGAGACGCGGCTGACCGAGTTCCTTGTTGTTGACAACGCCGATCACTGCGACCTTGACCTTGTTGCCGAGCGCGTCTTGCTGCTCCATCAACTGCGGCGTCGCGGTCACCGTGATTTCCTTGCCGCCGCGCAGCATGACAAAGGTGATGGTATCGCCGGCGCGGCCCGAGACCAGCCGCTGCACATCGCCAAAGGTTTCGACCTTGCTGCCGTCGACACTGACGAATCGATCGCCAGGCTGGATGCCGGCCTTTGCCGCCGGACTGTCCGCTGTGACTTCCGCCACCATGGGCTCTGCGACATAACGCCCATAGGACGCAAACAGCACGGAGAAGACGACGATCGCCAGAAGGAAATTGAACAGGGGTCCAGCCACCACGGTCGCCGCACGCTTCCAGATGGCCTGGGTGTGGAAGGCAACCTTGCGCTCCTCGTCGGTCAGCGTTTCGAGCTCTTGCGAGGTGGGCTGGCTGGAGGTGGCGTTCATGTCGCCGACAAATTTGACATAGCCGCCAAGCGGTATGGCGCAAAGCTTCCAGCGCGTGCCATGCCGGTCGTTGAAGCCGATGAGTTCGGGACCGAAGCCGATCGAGAAGGCCCTGACCCCGATGCCGCACCAGCGACCGACGAGGTAGTGGCCCATCTCGTGGACGAACACGACCACGGTCAGCACGAAGAGAAACGGCACGAGCGTGCCGAGAAAAAAGCCTTCGGTGGAGAAAATCGCGTGAAGAATCCCGTTCAACTCATGCCCTCAAATTCTTCCGCTGTCGCGGTGACTGTGACATCAATCCAGGCGAATCCAAGGCACGCCCGCACCAGATCGTGAAACGACACCGTTCAAATCGGAAATAGCCCCTGCGCCGGATGATCGGCGCCCGCCGAAATCCAGCCAATGACGTATAGGGCAAGAGCCGCCGCGACAAGCCCGTCGACACGGTCCATGACACCGCCATGGCCTGGAATGAGCACGCCCGAATCCTTGCGGCCATGCCGCCGCTTGACCCAGGATTCGAACAGGTCTCCAGCCTGAGCGATAATCGAAAGCACAAGCGCCACGAGGCCAAGCAAGGCCAGATTGCCGGCACCGGCGGCTGCTGCCAGCACAACCCCGGCGACAGCGCCGCCAACCGCGCCGCCGACCGCGCCGCTGCGCGTCTTGCCGGGCGAAATCGACGGCGCCAGCTTGGGACCACCGACGGCGCGCCCGACGAAATAGGCAAAAATGTCGGTCGCCCAGACGACCGCGAACAGGAACAGGATGGCGACGAGGCCCGGATGGTCGCCATCACGCAACAACGCAAGCGACAGGCCGGACACGCTGGCATAGGCAAGACCGCTTGCCTCCCACTGCCCGGCCTTGCGAACCAGGGCGGCAGTCGCCGTAACGGCGATCAGAATCGCGACGAGCAGCACCAGCCACGATGCGGCAAGCCCGGCAATCAAGGCACCGATGAAAACGACGACCAGCGCTTCGGGCAGGAAGCCCAGCCCATTGGCCGCGGCTGGCCGCGACATGCGTGTCCACTCATAGAAGATCATCGCCGACATGGCCGCGCACAGCAGTCGGAATGGCAGGCCACCAAGCCAGGTCAGGCCGAGGGCGATGACGGCAAGCACGACCGCTGAAATGACGCGGAGCTGAAGGTTGCTCATCCCGCGGCCGGTCGCGAAGCGACGTCTTGCGGGCCCACTCCGCCGAAACGGCGCTCGCGGCCGGCAAACTCGCGCAACGCCTCGGCAAGGTGTTCGCGGCTGAAGTCAGGCCAATAGCAAGGCAGGAAGACGAGCTCGCTGTAAGCGGCCTGCCACAAGAGGAAGTTGGACAGGCGAAGCTCGCCGCTGGTGCGTATGACCAGTTCCGGATCGGGAATGCCTTGCGTGTCGAGACAGCCGGCAAAGCTCTCTGCTGTGATCGATTCGGCGTCGATTTCGCCGCGCGCCGCGGCCAAGGCAAGCTTGCGCGCCGTGCGGACGATCTCGTCGCGCCCGCCATAGTTGAAGGCGATCACCAGCGTCAGGGACTCGTTACGCGCGGTCAGCGATTCGGCCTCTTCGAGCAACCCTCGGATGTCGGCCTGCAGCCCTGCCCTGTCGCCGATGATCCTGACCCGCACGCCGCTCTGGTGCAGTTCGGCGAGATCACGGCGGATGAACAGCTTCAACAGTCCCATCAGGTCGCTGACCTCGGCCTTCGGCCGCGACCAGTTTTCCGACGAGAACGCATAGACGGTCAGGTAGGAGATGCCGAGATCGGGCGCCGCGCGCACCGTTTTGCGCAATGCCTCGACGCCGGCGCGATGACCGGCAAGCCTCGGCATGCCGCGCGCCTTGGCCCAGCGTCCATTTCCATCCATGATGATCGCGACATGCGCGGGCGTTGTCATGATCTCGCTTTCGGGTCAGCCGGCCGCCAACCCTAAACCTGCATGATTTCAGCTTCCTTGTCGGAAAGCAGATGATCGATGGTGCTGATCGTTTCGTCTGTAAGCTTCTGGACCTGATCCGAACGCTTGCGCTGATCATCCTCGCTGATAGCGCCGTCCTTCTCGGCCTTCTTCAGGAAGTCCATGCCGTCGCGGCGCACATGGCGCGCGGCGACACGCGCATTCTCGGCATAGCCGTGCGAGATCTTGACCAGTTCCTTGCGGCGCTGCTCGTTGAGCTCCGGCAGCGGAATCCTCAGATTGGTGCCGTCGACGATGGGATTGAAGCCCAGGTTGGATTCGCGGATGGCGCGGTCGACGGCGCCGACCATCGACTTGTCCCAGATCGACACCGAGATCATGCGCGGCTCCGGCACCGTGACGTTGGCCACCTGGTTGATCGGCATGGTGGTGCCATAGGCCTGCACCTGGATGGCATCGAGCAGATTGCTGGAGGCGCGGCCGGTCCGCAGCGAAGCCAAATCATGCTTGAACGCGGCGATTGCCCCATCCATGCGCCGCTTGAGATCGTCGTACTCACCACTCATCTTAGTCTCCTCGACCCGTCTGCCGCGGGTTCACTGCCTCGGGGCAAGGCCCCGTTCGAGCCTGATTTTCGAAAAGCCGGTCTCCCTTTCCAGGGATCAGGCTCCGGATCAACCGTCCGCGACGACCGTGCAGCGGCCGCCGCCCCTCAGAATATCGCCGAAACCACCTTTTTCGTGGATCGAATAGACGATTATCGGAATGTTGTTTTCGCGCGCAAGTGCAATCGCAGCCGTATCCATGATGGAAAGGCCTCGATTTATGACTTCGGCATGGCTGATGCGCTCGAAACGCGTCGCATTCGGATCCTTTTTTGGGTCGGCCGAATAGACGCCATCGACCTGCGTGCCCTTGAACAGCGCATCGGCGCCGATTTCGGCCGCGCGCAGCGCCGCCGCCGAATCAGTGGTGAAGAACGGATTGCCGGTGCCGCCGGCAAAGATCACCACCTTGCCCTGGTTCATGTAGGCGGTGGCCTGGCGCTGCGAAAAGCTTTCGCACAACTCCGGCATGGCGATCGCGGACAGCACCACGGCGTCGACGCCGATCTTGTTCAGCGAGGTGCGCAGCGCCAGCGAGTTGATGACCGTGGCAAGCATGCCCATGTGGTCGCCGGTAACGCGGTCTCCGCCCTTGGAGGCGACAGCCACACCACGGAAGATATTGCCGCCGCCGATGACGACGCCGACCTCGATGCCAAGCGCTCGGGCCTCGGCGATGTCAGCGGCGATGCGATCCACGACGGAGACATCGATGCCGAAATGCTGTTCGCCCATCAACGCTTCGCCCGACGCTTTCAGCAAGACACGTCGGTAGAGGGGCTTCACCGTCATCTGGTCCTCGTCATTTTTCATGTGGTCGCGCCTGGGCTGGCCGCCCTCGCGCAGGCGCCGCGCCCGAACATTGGCATGATGCCGAGTTCCGATACACGAAGGGCGCCGCGATGTCACGCGGCGCCCGACCGGCAAATTGGTGGCAAGCTGCGGGATCGATCAGTCGGTCGACACGCTGGCCGGCTCGCCCTCGACAAGCACCGGCGTTGCGTAGCCGGAGGGCTTGTCGCCGGTTGCCGCACCACCGGTGACGCGCGCCTGTATCAGCGATCCGAAATAGGAATAGGGGAACGGCGCCGGCGTTCTGCTGACCGCATCCAGCCGGTCGCGAAGCCCTAGCGGAATCTCGAAATCCAGCGCGCCAAGATTGTCCTTGATCTGGGCAAGCGTCGTCGCACCGAGGATGACCGTGGCGATCCCCGGCTGCGTCGCCACCCAGTTGAGCGCGACCTGCGGCATGCTGCGGCCGAGTTCGGACGCGACCTTTTCGAGTTCGGCCACGATGGACCAGTTGCGCTCCGTGAATTTCTGGAATCCCGGATGAGCCGAATTGCGGAAACCGTCGAGCCGGCCGGCATTTCCGGCCTGGGCCGGCCGATACTTGCCGCTGAGCAGCCCACTGACGAGCGGGCTCCAGACCATGATGCCGGCGCCATGGCGCGTGCCGAAAGGCACGAACTCGTTCTCGATCGAGCGCTCGGCCAGGGAGTATTCGAGCTGCAGGGCCGAAACCGGCTCATACCCGCGCAGCTCGGCGATCGCCTGTGCCCGTCCCGCATACCAGGCCGGCACATCGGACAGGCCGACATGGCGAATTTTCCCCGCGCGCACGAGATCGTCCAGCGAGCGCATGACCTCCTCGGCCGGCGTCAGCCTGTCCCACACATGCATGAGATAGAGATCTATATAGTCGGTGCCCAGCCGCTTCAGCGAGGCATCGACCGCCCGCATGATGTTCTTGCGGCCGTTGCCGCCGGCATTCGGATTGCCCGGCTGCATGTTCATGGTGAACTTGCTGGCGATTACCGCGGTGTCGCGCAAGCCCCGCTCGGCGATGAATTCGCCAAGCCAGGCTTCGGCCGTGCCACCGGTGTAGAGGTCCGCCGTGTCGAAGAAATTGCCGCCCGCCTCGACATAGGCGTCGAACATCGCGCGGGCTGTCTCCCTGTCAGCTCCCCAGCCCCATTCCTTGCCGAAAGTCATCGTGCCGAGCGCCAGCCGGCTGACCCTGAGGCCGCTATTGCCGAGGGTGTAATAGGTCATGGTCATGATCGTTTTCCAATACTTGTTGGTGAAAGCTGTGGCCTCACAGGCCTGGGGTCGCCTTGACCCAAGGATTGCCGCGCTCATGCGTCATGCGGAACGTGAAGCCGTCGACTTTCCAGCCGGAGGAGGAGCGCGTCAGGTGATGCTCATAGGTGCCCCAGACTTCCCAAAGCGGGTCGCCATTGCCTTCCATCCGGTTCCAGGCATAGCCATTCGAACAGACGGTCGCCGTGTCCGCCTTGAGAACGACCTGGTGATTGGTGCGCAAATGCAGGCTCCTCTTCGAGCCCTTGAGATTGCCGGCCCAGGTGCCTCTCAGCTCGTCGGAGGCGATGTTGGCCGCAGGCTGCCCGGACAGGCTGCTGAAATCAGCGATAACCCGATCCGCGAAGTGGCTGCGCGCCAGTTTCCAGTCCTGCGCGTCCACGGCGCGGTCGATGGCGTCCGCAATGCGGATGACCGCGCGTTCGTCCGCGAGCGCCTGCCAGCCGGAAGGTTCGGCCCCGCCGGCATCGATCGGCGCCAGCGCCATGCCTGCCGCGAACGTTACGTGCTTCAATGCATTCATGTCTCTTCTCCTTGATGCCATCGGCCGATTGCCGATGTGTGGGGGCGCCGACCTGTTGGCGACAATGTGGATCACCGCGTCGGCATCGATAAGATTGCATTGTCTGCAAACACCATGCGATATCGTGCATGAATGGATCGGGATCTCCTCACGCATCTGCCTGTCATCGTGGCCGTTGCCCGGCGTGGCGGCTTCGCGCTTGCCGCCGCCGAACTTGGCATGAGCCCGTCAGCGGTCAGCCATGCGGTGCGGCTGGTCGAGGAGCGCATCGGCCAGCCCTTGTTCGCGCGCACGACGCGCAGCGTCTCACTGACCGAAGCCGGCAAGGCGCTGGTGGAGACCGCGGCTCCTGCCCTTCAGGATATTGGCGAGCGGATCGATCGAATCCGCAGCGTCAAGGGCAGGCCCTCCGGCCTGCTCAGGATCAACGCCTCCACCATCGCGATTCCATTGGCGGTGACGCCTGTCGTCGCGGCGATGGCCGAGCGCTATCCGGACGTTACGGTGGAGATTTTCGCCGATCCGGGGCTGGTCGACATCGTCGGCGAAGGCTTTGACGCCGGCATCCGGCTGGGCGAGATGATCGCGCAGGACATGGTGGCCGTGCGGCTCACGCCTCCGTTCAAAACCGTCATCGTCGCTTCTCCCGCCTATATCGGGCGCCGCGGCCGTCCGCGCAGCGTCGCCGATCTCGCCAACCACAATTGCATCGGCTACCGGCTTGTCCGCTCCGGTGCCCTCTATCGCTGGGATTTGACCGAAGACGGCAAGGATGTCGTGATGAAGACCGGCGGTACGGTCGTTGTCACGGATTCGCTCGCGGCGATTGACCTGGCGCTAGCCGGAGTGGGCCTTGCCTATATGTTCGAACCGCTGGCGCGCGCCGATCTTGCGGCCGGCCGCCTGGTGCAGGTCCTGCCGCAATCGGCAATCGAGGAACCCGGCCTTTTCCTCTATTTCCCGCGCCGTGCGGCGATGGCGCCGAAACTACGGGCCTTTATCGACACCGCACAAGAAATCGGCCGGACATCCCTGCGGACATCCGGCCGAAAAACGCTTTCGGCATAAAGCGGTAGGAAGTTTACTTCTTGACCGCCGCCGCGACTTCCGCCGCGAAGTCGGTCTCTTCCTTCTCGATGCCCTCGCCGAGCGCGAAGCGCAAATAGGCCGTGATCTTGGCCGGCGCGCCGATTTCCTTCTCGGCATCCTTCAGCGCCTTCTCGACGGTGATGTCGGGATTGAGCACGAAGGCCTGCTTCAAGAGCACGACTTCCTCGTAGAACTTGCGCATGCGGCCCTCGACCATCTTTTCGATGATCGCTTCCGGCTTGCCGGACTGGCGCGCCTGATCGGAGAAGATCGCCTTCTCACGCTCGACCGCTGCCGGATCGATCTGCTCCGCCGTCAACGCCATCGGGTTGGTGGCGGCGACATGCATGGCGACCTGACGGCCGAAAGCATTGGCGGCATGCTCGTTGCCGGTGGTTTCGATCGCAACCAGCACGCCGAGCTTGCCGAGGCCGTCGGCGACCGCGTTGTGGACATAGGTCGCAACCGCGCCGTGCGGAACCGTCAGCTTGGCCGAGCGGCGGAAGCCCAGATTCTCGCCAATGGTGCCGACCGCATCCTTGATGGTGTCGGTGACCGACTTGTCCGAACCCGGATACTTCGCGGCAGCCACGGCTTCCGTCGTGCCGTAGGCGAGAGCAACCTTGGCAACGTTGGCGACGATCTCCTGGAACGCGGCGTTGCGGGCGACGAAGTCGGTCTCGGAATTGACCTCGACGACGGCAGCTTCGCGCACGCCGGCATCGACGCCGATCAGCCCCTCGGCCGCGGTGCGGCCGGCCTTCTTGTCAGCCTTGGAAATGCCCTTCTTGCGCAGCCAGTCGACGGCTTCTTCCATGTTGCCGTTGGTCTCGTTCAACGCCGCCTTGCAGTCCATCATGCCCGCGCCGGTCAAGTCGCGGAGTTCTTTGACCTGTGCAGCCGAAATGCTCATTGTCGCCTCTTTGTTTTAAATGCACCGACGCACCACCGCTACTCGATGATGCGTCCGTTTAGCGTGCCAAAATATTAGAAAGATGAAGGCCGGAACCGGCCCTCGCCGTTTTACGCCTGAGGGGTCTCGGTCGACGGAGCCGGATCGAGCGCCGGCTCGACTGGGGCTTCGACCGAAGCGCCGATATCGACGCCGAGCGCGCCCTGCTGACGGGCGATGCCGTCGATCGCAGCCTTGGCGATCAGGTCGCAATAGAGCTGGATGGCGCGGGCCGCGTCGTCATTGCCAGGGATCGGGAAGTCGATCTTGTCCGGATCGCAGTTCGAATCGATGATGGCGACGACCGGGATGCCGAGACGCTTGGCCTCGAGGATGGCGATCGCTTCCTTGTTGGTGTCGATCACGAACATCAGGTCAGGCGTCGAGCCCATGTCCTTGATGCCGCCCAGAGCCTTGTCGAGCTTCTCGCGCTCGCGGTCGAGGTTCAGGCGCTCCTTCTTGGTGAGGCCCTGGGCCTCGCCGGCCAGCATCTCGTCGAGCTTGCGCAGGCGCTGGATCGAATTCGAGATCGTCTTCCAGTTGGTCAGCATGCCGCCGAGCCAACGCGAATTGACATAGTACTGGGCCGAACGCTGCGCCGCATCGGCGACGATGTCGGACGCCTGGCGCTTGGTGCCGACGAACAGCACGCGGCCGCCCTTGGCAACGGTGTCGGAAACCTGCTTCAGCGCCTGGTGCAGCAAAGGCACCGTCTGCGAGAGGTCGATGATGTGGATGTTGTTGCGGGCGCCGTAGATGTAGGGCGCCATTTTCGGGTTCCAGCGGTGGGTCTGGTGGCCGAAGTGAATGCCAGCTTCCAAAAGCTGGCGCATGCTGAAATCAGGCAGAGCCATTCTCATTTTCCTTTCCGGTTAGCCTCCACGGACACAGGCATTTTTGGACGATGTCCTCTAACGCCACCGGAGGTTTCAGCCGGATTTCTCCCGGGCAGACACCAAAGTCCGTGTGTGGAATGAGCGCGCATATAGAGGGGAAGCGCGACAAACGCAAGCGGGGCGGCGTTTTACCGCTCAACGTGCGGCAATCAGCGCTCCGGTGCCGATCATCGCGCTGCCGGCAAACCGGTTCATCAGCCGCATGCGCTTCGGTGTCCTGAACCAGCTAGACGCCCGGCCGGCAAGCGCCGCATAGACCCCCATGGTCAGGATATTGACGCTGATGACGGTGGCCACCACCAGCAGGCCGTCGACAAATGTCAGCGTGTCGAGGTTGAGGATCAGCGGCATGATCGAGGCGTGGAACAGGATCGCCTTGGGGTTGCCCAGCGCAATGGACGCGCCAAGGAAAAAAGACCGGGACAATCTCGCCTCGGCCGTCCGCGGCCCATTCGATTGCGCGGTCGAGGCGCGCCACATCCTGATGCCGAGAAAGATCAGGTAGGCGGCGCCGGCATATTTCAGCAGGAGAAAGATCCATTCGAAGGTTTGCGCCAGCGCCACCAGGCCGAGCAGCGCCAGGGTGACCAGCACGGCATCGCCGGCGGCGACCCCGACGCCGGCCATGAAGGCACGCAGGAAACCGCGCGACACACCATTGGAGATGACCGTGAACATAGCAGGCCCAGGCGTGGCGGCAGCGAGTGTGACGGCGGCGCAATAGGCGAGAAATGCTGTTGGTGTCATCGTTTGGCCTTTCCATTGGGCACCCGCACCCGCCGGAAGATCGCGACGATCTCCTCGCGGCTGCATTCGATGGCGCCGAGCCGCACCGCGCGGTCGCGCTCCAAGCCGGTTATGTCATAATGCGGAGCCGATGTCTTGGGCGGCCCCTGGTAGGATGAACGCTTGACGCCAAGCGCGGCGGCGAAACGATGCAGTTCGTCAGTGTCGTCGGCCATCAGGTGGCACCAGCGATGGCCGGCCCATTTCCAGATCGCCGCATCGACGTAGACCGCCATCAAGCCCGCCGCGACCAGTTCAATTGCGCAACCCTGCTATTTCGAGACCGGGCAAGGCTTGGTCTGGTCGAACAGCGACAGGTTGACCAGCTTGCCGGTCATCGAGAAGTCGCCATAGTCCATGGTGAGATCGCGGGTGATGCCGTTGTCGTGCAGCTTGAAGCTGATCCGGTATTCCGGCACTTCTTCGCCGTTCTGGGCGCTGTCGTCGAAATAGGCGATGTCGACCGGCCAGTATTTGTCGGTGGCGAGCTTGGCCAGCGCCGGAGCCTCCGGATCGGCCTTGTCGGCTTCGGTCTTCTTGCCGACGACGACGGTGGTCGCCATTACCTTGTTGGCGTCCTCCGACCCGTCGAACAGGTTCGTCTGGTAGAAATTCTCGCCTTTTTCGGCCTTGCCGATCAGTTCGACCAAATGCTGGGTCGGAAACTGGGTCGCGGCGAGTTCCAGACTGCTCTTCTCGGGCTTGTCGATATCGACCTTGAGCCCCTTCTGATCTTTCGTGGCGATACCCTTGACCTCTTTGTCGAGGTTCTGGTCGACAAAGGATTTGGTCACAAATGAGAAGGTCTTGCCTTCGGCATCCTCGAAAGTCGTCGTCTGCTGGTCGGTCAATCGCGTATTGTCGTTGGTGACGATCTGGGTGACGAACCGGAATTTCACCGTATAGCCTTCGCAGGCCGAACCGTTGAATTCGTAGACCATGCGACCGGATATGCCTGTTATGCCGGAGCGGTCTGAGGCCTTTTTGAGGGTAAGGTCATACACGGCGCGATGCGCCTGCAGCGCCGGTACGGCGAAGGCGGGAACTATCGGGAACACCGCCGACAACAGAACGGCATGGAATGCAAGGCGCGCTGCGCGCATGGGGTACTCCGATCGTCGCGGCTGATGGCAGGCCGCAGGGAAAGATGGTCCAGCTTAAAAAAAGTCGTGGCGGAAGCGAGGCAAAAATAGCAATTTCGGCCCCGCCAGCGCGGCGCCTTCCAGCAATAGGGAAAAGCAATGAGTGAAACAATCGAAAAGCGGCTAAGCGATCTCGGCGTGACGCTTCCTGTCGCCGCCGCACCTGCCGCCAACTACGTCCCCTATTGCAGGTCGGGCACTCTGCTGTTCACCGCCGGGCAATTGCCGCTCAAGGACGGCAAGCTGCAGGCGAGCGGCCTGCTCGGCCGCGACGTCGACACGGCAGGCGGCAAGGACGCGGCGAAATACTGCGCGATCAACATTCTGGCGCAGGCCAAGGCCGCGCTCGGCGACCTGGAGAAGATCCGCCGGCTGGTGAAGATCACCGTCTTCGTTGCCTCTGCCCCCGACTTTGTCGAGCAGCATCTGGTTGCCAACGGCGCTTCCGATTTCCTGGTCGCCGCCCTTGGCGAGCGCGGCAAGCATGCCCGCTCCGCCGTCGGCACTGCCTCCCTGCCGCTTAATGCCGCAGTGGAAATCGAAGCCATCTTCGAAGTCGAATGAACGAAGGCCTGACATGACCGACCTATCCTGGCTGACTGCCCGGCCCGTTGCCCATCGCGGCTTCCACGACATGAACAAGACGCGCTGGGAAAACACGCTATCCGCCTTCACCGCCGCGGCCGAACGCGGCTACGCCATCGAATGCGACGTGCATCTGTCGTCTGATGGCGTTCCCATCATCATCCATGATGGCGACCTGAAAAGGCTGACCGGAGAGGACGGTTTCGTCTGGCAGCGCAGCGCGGCCGAACTGACCGCGCTCAGGGTTGGCGGCACATCCGACCGTGTGCCGACGCTGCAGGAAGCGCTCGACCTCGTCGACGGCCGCGTGCCCATGGTCGTCGAGCTGAAAGGGGTTCCAGGCCGCGACGAAGGCCTGGTGGCGCGCGTCGGCAAAATGCTCAAGCGCTACAAGGGCAAGGCGGCGATCATGTCGTTCGATCACTGGCTGATCCGCGATTTCCCGAAACATGCAGCCGGCATTCCCGCTGGCCTGACCGCCTACGGCAAGGACCTCAAGCTGATCGAGGCGCATTTTTCCATGCTGGCGCATGAGCTATCCTTCACCTCCTACGCCGCCGGCGACCTGCCGAACCCGTTCGTCAGCTTCGTGCGTGAAAAGCTCAAAATGCCTGTCATCACCTGGACGGTGCATGATCAGCCAGCGATCGACTTGACCTTCAAATATGCCGATCAGATGACATTCGAAGGGTTCGAACCCGAGCTGGTCAAGGTCGCTTGAGCGGGGTGTCTGAAATGTGACTTGTAGCGGCCCGGATGGAGCTTAAATAAGCCTCATGGATCAGGGCGACGATGGCGACGGGCAAACTGCAAATGCGGATTATTCGATCCGTATCGCCGCAGGCATCGGCGCGTTCACCTGCGATGAGTGGAACGGCTTTGCCGGCACCACGCGCGGCGATGCGGAAAATGGTTATAACCCGCTCGTTTCATTCGCTTTTTTAAGCGCGCTGGAAGATTCCGGCTGCGCCGTGCGACGCACCGGCTGGCAGGGGCATCATTTGCGGCTGGAGACCGCGCAAGGCAGGCTGCTGGGCGCCGTCCCCTGCTATCTCAAATCGCACAGCCAGGGCGAATATGTGTTCGACCACGGCTGGTCTGACGCCTTCGAGCGCGCCGGCGGCCGCTATTATCCAAAACTGCAATGCGCCGTGCCGTTCACGCCGGTCACCGGTCCTCGCCTGCTGGTCGGCAAGGGCGAGGATCCGGATGCGGTGAAGGCCGGGCTTGCCGCTGGCCTCAAAATGGTGACCGACAAGCTCGGCGTGTCCTCGGCGCATGTCACCTTCGCGCGGGAGAGCGATGTCGCAACGCTCGAGGCCGCCGGTTTCCTGCACCGCACAGACCAGCAATTCCACTTCTTCAACGAAGGCTTTTCGACCTATGACGACTTTCTCGCCACGCTTGCCTCGCGCAAGCGCAAGGCGATGAAGAAGGAACGGCGCGAGGCGCTCGCCGATGGCATCACCATCGACTGGCTGACCGGCAAGGACCTGACGGAAAAGGCGTGGGACAACTTCTTCGCCTTCTACATGGACACCGGCAGCCGCAAATGGGGCCGCCCCTATCTGAACCGCCAGTTCTTCTCGCTGATCGGCGAACGCATGGCCGACGACATCCTGCTGGTGATGGCCAGGCGAAACGGGCGCTACATTGCCGGCGCCATCAATTTCATCGGCTCCGACGCGCTCTACGGCCGCAACTGGGGCTGCATCGAGGATCACCCCTTCCTGCATTTCGAGGTCTGTTATCACCAGGCCATCGACTTCGCCATCGAACGCAAGCTGAAGGTGGTCGAGGCGGGCGCCCAGGGGGAGCACAAGCTGGCGCGCGGCTACCGGCCGGTAACGATGCATTCGGCCCACTACATTTCGCATCCCGGCTTGCGCAATGCGGTGGCCGACTATCTCCAGCGCGAGCGGCGCGAGGTGGAGCGGATGAGCGGCTATCTCGAAGAACACACGCCGTTTCGCAAGGATCTCGAGGAGTAGCAGGCCTTCTGGCATGGCCGATCTCGCCCGATCGCCCGTCCCATCGTCTTGCCGGTCCGGGACAGCTTCGCTACACGGGACGCGAGGCACAATCCGGAGTGTTCGCCATGGCTGAAACCGCCTATGAGACCGACAACATCTTCGCCAAGATCCTGCGCGGAGAAATTCCCTCGCACCGCGTCTACGAAGACGATGCCGTCGTCGCCTTCATGGATGTGATGCCGCAAGGGCCCGGCCATACCCTGGTGGTGCCAAAAGCCCCGTCGCGCAATCTGCTCGACGCCAACCCGTCGACCTTCGGCCCGCTCTTCAACGTCGTCCAGAAAGTGGCGCGGGCAGTCAAGAAGGCGCATAATGCCGACGGCGTTACCATCCTGCAGTTCAACGAGCCGGCCTCCGGCCAGACCGTCTATCACCTGCACGTCCATGTCATTCCGCGTTTCGACGGCATCCCGTTGAAGCCGCATAGCGGCGTGATGGAGAAACCCGAAGTGCTTGCCGGGAATGCCGAGAAAATACGGGCGGCGCTGGGAAGCTGAGCCGCAACTCGTTTCGCGGGCAGGAGAAAGTCTAGCTGGCGGCTCGAGCCAACCGCTCGATCGCGCCCGGCTGGGCGCCATCACGCAGGCGCCGGCGGATCGCTTGGGCGCACTGTTCAGGGCTGAGGACCGAGGTGTCGACCTCAAGATCGTACACGCCCGGCCGATGCACCGCTTCCTGCCACAGACGCACGGGCAAAGGGGTGGCATCGCCCGAAGAGCCGGTGACATACCCCCTGCCCGCCTCGCTGGCGGCTCGCCTTTCCATGATGATTTCAATCGGACAGAGAACGCCGACAAACAGCACCGGCAGGCCGGCGAGACGGCGCGCGCAATCGGCCAGGCAATCGAGCGGCCTCGAATAGGCATCGTGATGGCCGACATCCGTCACGACGTTCAGCCCCAGCCGACTATGCGCCGCGATCGATTCGTAAAGGGCGGCATAAAGGCGTGGCACGAACACTTCGAGGTCGGGGCGTTCGCCGCCGGGTCGCAGCCCTATTCCCGGGCGAAGTCGCGGCGGTATGATCTGGGCATAGCTGTCGACGCCCAGATTCATCCATGCGCCATCGAAGCTTTCCTGAATGGCGCGAGCGATGCTCGATTTTCCCGACCGCGGCGCGCCGTTGAGGATGACGATCTGGCCGGGCATAGCCACCCCATTGCTCAAAATGAAAAAGCCCCGTTGCCGGGGCTTTTTCGGGTGCGTGCCGATCAGCCCTTGCGGGGCAGTTGCGGGACCAAGCTGCGCTTGCCGCCATCCTTGCCCTTGGGCTCCGGCTTCTGCGCCACGACCTTCTTGGCGGCTGGCTTCTTGGCCGCGGCCTTGCGCGGCTTCGGCGCGTCTTCCGGCTCTTCCTTCTTCGGCTTGACAGGCGCCTCGTCGGCCAGCGATTCGAGCTTCAGGCCGGTCTCGCCGGTTTCCTTCTTCTCGACGGTGACGCGCACCGTGCCGCCCTTCTTGAGCTTGCCGAACAGCACCTCGTCAGCCAGCGGCTTCTTGATGTGCTCCTGGATCACACGGCCGAGCGGCCGCGCGCCCATGCGCTCGTCATAGCCCTTGTCGGCCAGCCAGGCGATCGCATCCGGCGACAGGTCGAAGGTGACGCCACGCTCGGAGAGCTGTGCCTCGAGCTGCATGACGAACTTCTGCACCACCTGATGGATGACGGGAACCGGCAGCGAACCGAACGGGATGATCGCATCGAGACGGTTGCGGAACTCCGGCGTGAACAGCCGGTTGATCGCCTCGACATCGTCGCCTTCGCGCTTGGTCGATCCGAAACCGATCGCCGCGCGCTGCGCATCGGATGCGCCCGCATTGGTGGTCATGATCAGGATGACATTGCGGAAGTCGATCTGCTTGCCGTTGTGGTCGGTCAGCTTGCCGTGGTCCATCACCTGCAACAGGATGTTGAACAGGTCCGGATGCGCCTTCTCGACCTCGTCGAGCAGCAGCACGCAGTGCGGATGCTGGTCGACGCCGTCGGTGAGCAGGCCGCCCTGGTCGAAGCCGACATAGCCGGGAGGCGCGCCGATCAACCGCGAAACGGTGTGGCGTTCCATATATTCCGACATGTCGAAGCGGATCAGCTCGACGCCGAGCGAGGCAGCGAGTTGCTTGGCCACTTCCGTCTTGCCGACGCCGGTCGGACCCGAGAACAGATACGAGCCGATCGGCTTTTCCGGTTCGCGCAGGCCGGCACGGGCCAGCTTGATCGCCGAGGTCAGCGCCGTGATGGCGGTGTCCTGACCATAGACGACGCGCTTCAGCTCGATATCGAGGCCCTGCAGCACCTTCTCGTCATCGGCCGAAACCGTCTTCGGCGGGATGCGCGCCATGGTGGCGATCGTTGCTTCGATCTCCTTGATGCCGATGGTCTTCTTGCGCTTGGCTTCCGGCACCAGCATCTGCGAGGCACCGGTCTCGTCGATCACGTCGATCGCCTTGTCCGGCAGCTTGCGGTCGTTGATGTAGCGCGCCGACAACTCGACCGAGGCCTTGATCGCTTCGCTCGTGTAGCGGACCTTGTGGAACTCCTCGAAGTAGGGCTTCAGGCCCTTCATGATCTCGATGGCATCCTCGATGGTCGGTTCGTTGACGTCGATCTTCTGGAAGCGCCGCACCAGAGCACGGTCCTTCTCGAAGAACTGGCGGAACTCCTTGTAGGTGGTCGAGCCGATGCAGCGGATCGCACCCGACGACAGAGCCGGCTTCAACAGGTTCGACGCGTCCATGGCGCCGCCCGAGGTGGCCCCTGCTCCGATCACCGTATGGATCTCGTCGATGAACAGCACCGCGCCCGGATAATCCTCGAGCTCCTTGACGACCTGCTTCAGCCGTTCCTCGAAATCGCCGCGGTAGCGCGTGCCGGCCAGCAACGTGCCCATGTCGAGAGCGAAGATGGTGGCGTTGTGCAGCACTTCGGGAACGTCGCCCTCGACGATGCGCTTGGCCAGACCTTCGGCGATCGCCGTCTTGCCGACCCCCGGGTCGCCGACATAGAGCGGGTTGTTCTTGGAGCGGCGGCACAGCACCTGGATGGTGCGGTTGATCTCCGACTCGCGACCGATCAGCGGATCGATCTTGCCGGCCTTGGCCTTGTTGTTGAGGTTGACGCAATAAGCGGTCAGCGCATCCTGCTGCTGCTTTTTCTTGCCGCCTTCCTCCTGCGGCTCGGCGCCGTTCTGGCCGCCCTGCTCGTCATCGGCACCGCGCGGCGAGCGCGTCTCCGATGCGCCCGGACGCTTGGCGATGCCGTGCGAGATGTAGTTGACAGCGTCGTAGCGCGTCATCTGCTGTTCCTGCAGGAAATAGGCGGCGTGGCTTTCGCGCTCGGCGAAGATGGCGACGAGCACGTTGGCGCCCGACACTTCCTCGCGGCCGGACGACTGCACATGGATCACCGCGCGCTGGATGACGCGCTGGAAGCCGGCGGTCGGCTTGGAATCCTCGTCGTAGCCGGTGACCAGATTGTCGAGCTCGGTGTCGATATAGGTCAGAACAGTGTGCTTCAGCTCGTCGAGATCGACGTTGCAGGCGCGCATGACGGCGGCCGCCTCGGTGTCGTCGATCAACGCGAGCAGCAGATGTTCAAGGGTTGCGTATTCATGGTGCCGCTCATTGGCGAGCGTCAGCGCCTGGTGAAGCGCCTTTTCCAGGCCTTGGGAGAAAGCCGGCATGTTACCTCACTTCTTCTCCATCACGCATTGCAGCGGATGCTGATTCTGTCGGGCGAAATCCATGACCTGAGACACTTTGGTCTCGGCCACCTCGAATGTATAGACCCCGCACTCGCCCACTCCATGATTGTGAACATGAAGCATGATGCGTGTGGCGGCTTCGCGGTCCTTCTGGAAAAAACGCTCCAGCACGTGAACCACGAACTCCATTGGAGTGTAGTCGTCGTTGAGGATGAGGACCCGATAAAGGCTGGGCTTCTTGGTCTTGGTTTTGGTGCGCGTGATGACGGCCGTCCCGCGGCCGGCCTCATTGCCGTCGCCGCCGCCGTTTTGCATCCGCGCCACTTGTCTCATGGCAGTCAAACCGATCGTCACGTAATCCTGCCTCTGTCGAATCCCCATGCGAGTTCAACATGTAGGTGTTCGATGGAGGATTTTAAGCCCTTCTGGTTAGCTGACAATATGGCTAGGTGACCAAACTTGGCGGATTTTCGCAATCGTGAAGCGCCACGCCGCCGCAAACCGGAAATTAGCACGAAAAAACCCGGCCGCGTTTCCGCGACCGGGTTTCGCCCCGGCCCAAAGGGGGCCGGATCTGAAACTATCGGGCGAAATTACTTCGCCTTGGCAACGATCGATTCGAACGGCTTGTAGGCTTCCTTGGCGAGTTCGGCGTAGAGATCGCCGATCTTGGTGGCCTCGGCGACGAACGCCTCGTAGGACTGCTTGGCGTAGTCGGACTGGATCTCGATCGCCTTGTCCAGCGACTTGGCCGAAAACAGCTTCTCGAAAGCGGCGCTGCCGGCTTCGAAGCTCTTCTTGGTGTATTCACCCGCTTCGGTGGCGATCGCCTGAGCGCCCTTGGAGAGCGAAGCGAAGCTCTTCAAACCGGTGTCGGCGAATTCCTTACCATATTTGCTGAAGTCCTCATAGGTCTGGGTCATTTCACGATTCCCTTGACGGTTGAGGCGTCCTTCTTCGGGGCGCCCTTGTGCAATGCACTAGAGTATATTGTGCGCCGCACAAAAGTCAATATTTCGCCGGCGAGCGGCGCCGCCTGCGCAGGCAATGGCTAAAAATCAAATAAAGTGCGTTTCAAGCCCGAAGAAAATGGTGAACGCGGCGGTTACCATAAACGGATTGGTAACGCTGCCCCGTTAGCTTGGCTGAAAGTGAGGCAGGACCCTTTGCCGCCTCCAACGCAACGAAGAATTCAAGGGAAATATCAGTGCGTAAGGCGTTGTTGGGCATCGTTTCCAAATCCACCTCCCCCCTCAAAGCGATGATGGTCTTCGCCCTGGCGATGACGTTCGTGTGCGCCGACGTTGCCTCCTCGCTGGCAGCGCGGCCGGCCGCCATCGTCGTGGACGCCAAGACGGGCAAGGTGCTCTACTCCGCGGATGCCAACGGCAGGCGCTATCCGGCGTCGCTGACCAAGATGATGACGCTTTATCTGACCTTCGAAGCGATGGCGAAGGGCAAGATCAGCAGGAACACGCCTGTCGTGTTTTCCGCCAAGGCCTCCGCCGAAGCGCCGACGAAACTCGGCGTGAAGCCGGGCGGTTCGGTCTCGGTCGAAACCGCGATCCTGTCGATCGTTACCAAGTCCGCGAACGACTCGGCCACCGCACTTGGTGAAATGATTGGCGGCGATGAAACCACTTTTGCCCGCATGATGACCGCCAAGGCGCGGCAGCTCGGCATGAACGGCACGGTCTTCCGCAACGCCAACGGCCTGCCCGACCCCGGCCAGTTCACCACCGCGCGCGACATGGCGACGCTCGGCATCGCGCTCAGGGAGCATTTTCCCCAGTATTATGGCTACTTCTCGCAGCGTTCCTTTCTCTATGGCCGCCAGCGCATCAACGGCCACAACCGTCTGCTCGGACGCATCAAGGGCGTCGACGGCATCAAGACCGGCTACACCCGTGCCTCCGGCTTCAACCTCGTCTCATCCGTGGCCGACGGCAACCGTCGCCTCGTCGCCGTTGTCATGGGCGGCACGTCGGGCGGCAGCCGCGACAACCAGATGGCATCGTTGATCAACACCTACCTGCCGAGGGCCTCGACCCGCGGCGGCGGCGGCGACCTGGTCGCCAAGGCCGACAGCAGCAACCCGATCAAGGCCCTTGCCAAGGTTCTCCTGCCCAAGCACGACGCGCCGACCCCGGACGAGAAGCCGGTCGCGGTGGCCAGCGCCGATGACGCCGTCGCCGACGACGCAACGGTTGCCGAGGATGACACCGCCGACAGCAATGCCCAGGCCGAAGCGCCCACGCTGGTCGCCCCGGCAAAGAAAGTGAAGACGGTCATCGTCTCCGCCCCCAAGGTCGCCACGGCGCAGGTCGTGGCCGCCTATGCCGAGCCGACGCAGGCCGCCGAGCCGGCGTCAAGCGTCGATCCGGTCAACACCGCTTCGGTGCCGTCGGGCTGGGCCATCCAAGTCGCCTCTTCACCGAAGCAGTCGGAAGCCCAGGCCGTCCTCGACAAGACCAGCAGGCAGGCACCAAAAGCGCTGGCGGATGCTTCCGGCTTCACCGTCGCGTTCGACAAGGACGGCGTCACCTACTACCGCGCCCGTTTCGGCGGCTTTGGCTCGAAAGACGCCGCCTGGAAGGCCTGTACCGCTTTGAAGAAGAAGAAAATCGAGTGCTACGCCGTCCAGCAGTAGGGCGGCGTGGAAGCATCTCCCGGAAAATTTTTTGCGTCGAAGGAGACTAGTTGTGATTGGAGAGCAAGACGTCCTTGGCTTCGTTGATTCGCGCCGCCAGGAAAGACGTGCCGCCGATATCGGGGTGCAGGCGCTGCATCAGGCGGCGGTGCGCCTTGCGGACATCCGCCGCGGCGGCCCCCGCTTCAAGACCAAGGACCTTGTAGGCCTCCTCCTTAGTCATGGCGCCCGGACCTGGCGCAACACCCAGCCCTTCGCCACCGTTCGTCTCAGTGTTTTTGCGCCAGACGGGAAATCTGCCGTCAAGATACGTCTCTAGCAGCTGGCGGCTCTCCGCATCGGCGGAGAGTTCGCGGTAGAGATGCTGCAACTCCGCAAGGCCCATAGCGCCAAGCATCTTGCCGTCATGGCGGCCGGCCAGAACCAGCCCTTCGAGGCCGCCGGTATCGTGATCCATCTCCATTTCGAGCGCTGCCGTCCGCACCGTTGAGCGTTTTCCCGGCGCCGGCCTGGCATCAGGCCGGTTCGTGCGCGTGGCGGCATACCAGCCGATCGCCACGAACAGCATGATGCTGCCGATTCCGCTTCGGCCGACCAGAAGCACGGCGGTGCCTACCAGCGCCAGCAGGATCGGTCCCAGTGTTCTCATGCCGGTTGCCAGCCGGGCCGGATCGGCCCGCAGGAAGGCCGAGGCTATGCCCAGGAGCACCAGCAGCAATGCGACCAGACCGATAATTGCTGTTAACATTTCCCACCGCCCCGCAGATGCCCTGTCCGCCTGGACAGCCGCGTGATGTCATCCAACACTTTTTCTGCGCCGGAATGATGGCTTTCACCTGGACAGGACGAGAACCGCCACGCGGGCTGGCTCTCCAGCCCATTGGCCCTTGTCGGCTTCGTCAGCTTTTCATTGCGCATGAATTTCAAGATGTGGCGTTGTCGCGCCGCTTGCAAGTCCAGTGCGAAGCAAGATGGAGGGCCAGAAAAGCCCGCGCCAAAACAGGCAGCGCCTGCGTGCGACGGCCTACAGCAAGCCGAGATCGGCAAGCTCGCGCCTGAGTTTCGGCGGCATCTCGACCAGTCCCGCCTTGCCTTTGCCGAGATCAGGTGGTGCATCCGACGGTTTCAAATAGCGCCAACCCTGGAAGGCCCGGCGCGGCTGCCAGTCGGTGCGCACGACATGCGGATCAAGCATCAGGTGGCAGCGACCGATGCCCTCGTCGTCAATGAACGGCCGGATCTCGGTGATCAGCTGCCGGCATTGCACATTGCCCTTGATCACCCAGTAGAGCGAACCGCCATCGGTGATCTCGGCGCCACGCGTGGGCACCATGCGGGTGGTGTGCCAGTGTTCGGCCGGCTCGCCGGCCCGGCGCCGTTCGTCGAGACGGAACTCGATCCATTCCTCGAGATCCTCGACGCTGTCGCAGCCGACGCACAGTTTTAGGAGATTGAGTGCCATTCGCTAAGGTTAGTCCGGAGCGCCGGGACGTCAACGGCATGAAGGGGCTTCTCCACAGTGGCCAGCGTTGCTCAGCACTCCACGACATTGACGGCGAGACCGCCGAGGCTGGTTTCCTTGTACTTCTCGTTCATGTCGAGACCGGTCTGGCGCATGGTCTCGATCGCCGCGTCGAGCGGCACGAAATGGACGCCGTCGCCCTTGATCGCCAGCGACGCGGCCGTCACCGCCTTGACCGCGCCGAGCGCATTGCGCTCGATGCACGGCACCTGGACCAGCCCGCCGACCGGATCGCAAGTCATGCCGAGATGGTGTTCGAGCGCGATTTCGGCGGCATTCTCGACCTGCTCGGGCGTGCCGCCCATGACGGCGCACAGGCCGGCCGCGGCCATCGCCGAGGCGGATCCGACCTCGCCCTGGCAGCCGACCTCGGCGCCCGAGATCGACGCATTGGTCTTGATGATGCCGCCGACAGCGGCAGCCGTCAGCAGGAAGTCGCGAATGCTGGGCTGGTCGGCCTCGGGATGGAAATGCAGCCAGTAGCGCAGCACTGCCGGCAGCGTGCCGGCCGCCCCGTTGGTCGGTGCGGTGACGACGCGGCCGCCGGCGGCATTCTCCTCGTTGACCGCCATGGCGTAGATCGACAGCCAGTCATTGGCGAGCAGCGGATTTGGACGATTCTGCTGCCACTGTTCCTGCAGCTTGTCGTGCAACTGCCGGGCCCGGCGCCGCACCTTCAGCCCGCCCGGCATGATGCCGTCCTGCGACAGGCCACGGTCGATACAGCTCTTCATCGCCCCCCAGATGGCGTCGAGGCCGGCGTCAAGGTCCTCGCGCGACATCTGCGTTTCCTCGTTGACGCGCTTCATCTCGGCGATGGAAAGCCCGCTCTTGGCCGCCATCTTGAGCATCTCGACGGCGTTCTTGAAGGGATAAGGCACTTTCTTGCCTTCCGATGTCACCGACCCCTTGGCCTTCATGCGCTGCAGCTCTTCTTCCGACACCACGAAGCCGCCGCCGATCGAATAGTAGATGCGCTTGAGCAGCAGGCGTCCGCCGGCGTCATAGGCATGGAACGCCATGCCGTTGGCGTGGCCGGCAAGCGGTGTCTTGCGGTCGAGCACCAGATCCGTGGCCGGGTCGAAATGATAGGACGGGTGATCTGGCGGTGAAATCATCTTGTCGGCGGTGATGCGGCCGATGATGCCGTCGGCCTGGTCCGGATCGACCGTCTGCGGGGTCTGGCCGGCAAGGCCGAGGATGACGGCGCGGTCGCTGCCATGGCCGATGCCCGTATAGGCGAGCGAGCCATGCAGGCTGGCGCCGATGCGGGCGACCTTGGCGCCGGCGGGCCGCGGCCAGTCGTCGCCCGCGACCTCGTCGAGAAACCGCCGCGCGGCCGTCATCGGCCCCATCGTGTGCGAGCTCGAGGGGCCGATACCGATCTTGAACAGGTCGAAAACCGAAAGGAACACGCTGTCTCCTGGAGTCGCGTCGAGGACTCTACATATAGGAATTCCAAGGAATGTTTCCGCTCTTTTGACGGTCGCGGCGCAGCACCTGCCGACCTTGTTTGCTCCGGCAGCGACATTGCTGCCGATCGCGGGAGCAGGCATCGAAGCAACCACGCTGGATGTGATAAATTCAGCCCATGGGCGATTCCTTCTATCTTTCGATGGCTGATTTCGGGGCGCTGGCCTTCTTCCTAATCGCGTGGCTGCTGCACACGCTCGCCTCGGACGGCAAGCTGGTCAGCCGCATGTCGCTGACGACGGCGATGAATGCACAGCGCGAGGCCTGGATGCGCACCATGGCCGAGCGCGAAATCCGCATCGTCGACACCGCCATCATGAGCGGTCTGCAGCAAGGAACCGCCTTTTTCGCCTCAAGTTCGCTGATCGCGCTCGGCGGCTGCTTTGCCTTGCTCGGCGCGTCCGACCGGGTGCTGGAAGTGCTGAGCAACCTGCCGCTCGGCGGGGCGCCATCGCGCCCGGCCTTTCAGATCAAGGTGCTGGGACTGGTGCTGATCCTCGCCTTCTCCTTCTTCAAATTCGGCTGGGCCTATCGGCTGTTCAATTATTGCTCGATCCTGATCGGCGCGGTGCCGATCCCGCATGGCGAAGCCTCGCGCAATCCGGTCACGGAAACCGCGGTGTGGCGCGCGGCGCAGATGAACATGCTGGCCGGCAAGCATTTCAACTCGGGCCTGCGCGGCGTGTTCTTCTCGATCGGCTATCTCGGCTGGTTCGTCGATCCGGTGGTGTTCGTGCTGTCGACGCTTCTGCTGCTGGCCGTGCTGGTGCGACGCCAGTTCTTCTCGGCGGCGCGGCGCGCCGTCATCGGTCAGCCGCCCGGTCCTGGGAAAGGCTGATCGATGCGGCCGGAAAGCCAATAGGCGAAAAGCCCGATCCATTCGCGGAGCGCTATGGTGGTGTTCTGCACGGAATCAATCGCATTGTCGCGAAACAAGCCGACACCTTCCTTGCCGGAGGTGTGATAATCGACCGGCCATGGGATGGTTGGAAAACCAGCCTTGTCGAACAGCGCCTTGGCCCGCGGCATATGGAAGGCGGAGGTCACCAGCAGCCAGGTCTCGCCCGGCTTCGGGTCGACAAGTTTGCGGCTGAAGACGGCATTTTCATAGGTGTTGCGGGACTTGTCCTCCAGGACAAGACGATCGGCCGATACACCGAGCGGAACGAGCAGGCGGGACGCGGTGTCGGCGTCCCCCTCGGCGTCGATGAAAAACGCGCCGTGACCGCCTGATACAACCACCTTGGCCTGTGGGAAGCGCCGGGCGAGGATTGCGGTCTCGACCATGCGATCGCCGCTGCTGCTCAGTTCATAACCGCCACGCGCGAAGTTGATGGCGCCCTCGAAGCCGCCGCCGAGCACGACGATGCCGTCAACCTTTTGCGGCAGCGGCGGGCGCGGAAAGCGCTCCTCCAGCGGGTTGAGCATCATCGCCCCAAGCGACGTCCAGGTTGAGAGCGCCAGGATCAGAAACGCCAGGACACTGCCGGTGACGGCCAGCCGCCGCCGGCCGATCAGCCCGGCGATCAACCCGGCCAGAAGCAGGAAAATCGTCAGGTTGAGCGGCTGGATGAAGAACCAGAAAACCTTGGAAAGAAGAAAGAACATCGCTCACCCCTTCAGATGATCGATACCCTTACCACCACTTCTCAGGCTGAAATGTGCCAGCCGCCTGCTCGATGACGGCGGCAGTCTGGAACAGCGTCTCTTCCTCGAACGGCCGGCCGATGAGCTGCAGCCCGAGCGGCAGCCCCTTGGGGTCCAGGCCGGCAGGCACGGCGATGCCCGGCAGGCCGGCCATGTTCACGGTGACCGTGAAAATGTCGTTGAGGTACATTTTCACCGGATCGGCGGCCATGTCCTCATCCGCGATGCCGAAGGCGGCGGACGGCGTCGCCGGGGTCAGGATGACATCGACGCCGGCGGCGAACACATTTTCGAAGTCGCGCTTGATCAAATTGCGCACCTTCTGTGCCTGCAGGTAGTAGGCGTCGTAATAGCCTGCCGACAGCACATAGGTGCCGATCATGATGCGGCGCTTGACCTCGCGGCCGAAACCGGCGGCGCGGGTCTTTTCATACATCTCGACAATGTCCTTGCCCGGCACGCGCAGGCCGTAGCGGACGCCGTCATAGCGCGCCAGGTTGGACGAAGCCTCGGCGGGCGCCACGATGTAGTAGGCCGGCAGCGCGTATTTCGTATGCGGCAGGGAAATGTCGACGATCTCGGCGCCGGCATCCCGGAGCCAGGCAATGCCCTTCTGCCACAGCGCCTCGATCTCTTCCGGCATGCCGTCGACGCGGTATTCCTTGGGAATGCCGACCTTCATGCCCTTGATCGGCTTGCCGATCGCAGCCTCGTAGTCCGGCACCGGCCGGTCGACGGAAGTGGTGTCCTTCGGATCGACCGAGGCCATCGACCTGAGCAGGATCGCGGCGTCGCGCACGTCGCGCGCGATCGGGCCGGCCTGGTCGAGCGACGAGGCGAAGGCGACGATGCCCCAGCGCGAGCAGCGGCCATAGGTCGGCTTGATGCCGACGGTGCCGGTGAAGGCGGCCGGCTGGCGGATCGAGCCGCCCGTATCGGTCGCCGTCGCGCCGGCGCACAGGAACGCCGAGACGGCGGTCGCAGAGCCGCCGGAAGAGCCGCCTGGCACCAACTGCGCATTGTCCAGGGTGCGCTGGGTTTTCGTACCGCCGGCCGACACGAAGCCGCCATCGCCCTGATGCGTCGTTGGCATCACCACCGTGTCGAGCCGCGAACGCCGCCACGGGTTGATGACCGGGCCATAATAGGACGTCTCGTTGGACGAGCCCATGGCGAACTCATCCATGTTGAGCTTGCCGAGCATGACCGCGCCATCCGCCCACAGATTGGCGGTGACGGTCGATTCGTAACGTGGCTTGAAGCCGTCGAGCACATGGCTGCAGGCCTGGGTATGGACACCTTCGGTGCCGAACAAATCCTTGATGCCCAGCGGAATGCCTTCCAGCGCACCGCCCTCGCCCTTGACCAGCCTGGCGTCGGACGCCTTGGCCATGTCGCGCGCCCTGTCGCCGGTCACCGCGACATAGGCATTGAGCGCCGGGTTGGCGCGATCGATCGCCGAGAGATAGGCCTCGGTGATCTCGGTCGCGGTGATTTCCTTGCCACGCAGCTTGGCGCGGGCCTGCGAAATCGTCAGTCTGGTCAGGTCGCTCATCAAAGGCTCTTTTCGTAAAACACCGACCACTTGGAATCGGGATAATCCAGCACCGGGCCGCAGCGCGAAAACCCGGCACGTTCGTAGACGGTCCAGGCGGCGGGGTGGCGGTCGCCCGTCTCGAGCACCAGCCGCTTCAGCCCTTCCTGCCGCGCCAGTGCCTCGACGCGCTCAACGATGCTGGCGCCGATTTTCTGGCCGCGATGCGAAGGCCGCGTATACATGCGCTTGATTTCGCCAATGGCACCGCCATGGCGCTTCAGCGCGCCACAACCGATGGCGATGCCATTGTCGCGGGCGATGAATACGGTCGTGTCTTGGCCGGCCATCTGCTCGACGGTCAGATGATAGCAGTGCTCCGGCGGCGTCAATTCGAGCAAGGTCTCGTTGAGTTCCTTGACCAGGCCGCGCACATCGTCCTGCAACGGTGTCTCGATGGCGATCTCGATTGCCATCGGCGCCCTACTCCACGACCTTCGGCACGAGGAAGAAATTCTCTTCGGTCGCAGGCGCATTGGCGACGATGTCGGTCGCCTTGCTGCCGTCGGTGACGACGTCCTGGCGCTTCTTCATCTCCATCGGCGTCACCGAGGTCATCGGCTCGACGCCGGAAACATCGACTTGGTTCAGCTGCTCGACGAAGCCCAGAATGGCGTTCAGTTCGCCGGTCATGCGTTCGGCATCTTCCTCGCTCACCGCAATGCGGGC
This sequence comes from Mesorhizobium sp. WSM4308, assembly GCF_002294905.1. NCBI lineage: Bacteria > Pseudomonadati > Pseudomonadota > Alphaproteobacteria > Hyphomicrobiales > Phyllobacteriaceae > Mesorhizobium > Mesorhizobium sp. WSM4308. The sequence goes on from NZ_NSFW01000013.1 coordinate 185,405, forward strand.
GAGACGCGCGACGCGCTTCACAGTCTGAAGATCAACGGACATAGATTTGCCTCGGGGAAAACCAGTCCGGGCTATAGCGGCGCCGCGCGCGCGGCGCAACATGCATCATGCGAGAGACCAGGCGTGATGGCGGCCTGGTCTCGGCCATCGGTCCAAGGACAGGTCTATGGCAAGGCAACGCCCTCGCACAGATAATAGCTGCCGCTGTTGCCGCTCGCTTCGCTTTCGTCATCGATCGGCCGGACCGATACGAGATCGATCTGCGTCGGGCTGATCCGCGTCACCGACAGGACATCGGGAAAGACATAGCCCGGTTCCTGGCAGATGGCCGTCACCGCCCAGCTCGGCGAGCGTGTCGCCTTGCTGACCTGCACGAATTCGCAATTATATTCAACGCCCTGCAGGCCATGCACGGAAAGCACGACGTTGCCGGCATCGATCAGCGTCTGCAGCGTGTCCTTCCTGGCCTGCGTGCAAAGCTCCTCGGACTGCAGGTAGACGCCTTCGATGAAGTCATCCGCGGCGAGCGCGGGCGATGCCGCGACAAACATCGATACACAAAGAGATCGCCCCAACGCCATGGATTTGTTCCGCTTTGGCTGTTTCTAGATCGTAATCGTTTCACCGATTTTCGGCAACGCGACCTTCACACCGGACCCTTCGAGGCCGGCCTCGAATTTCTCGGACGTCGGATCGATCATCGGAAACGTGCCGAAATGGCAAGGGACGACCGTGTCGAACTTGAAGAAGCGCCGACAGGCAAGAGCCGCCACCGCGCCGCCCATGGTGAAACGATCCCCGATCGGCACGATGCCGATCTTCGGCTCATGCAATTCGTTGATCAGCGCCATGTCGGAAAAGATGTCGGTATCGCCCATATGGTAGAGCGTCGGGTCTTCCGGGAAATGCAGGACCAGCCCGCCCGGATTGCCGAGATAGACGTTCTTGCCGCCGTCTTCGCCAAACGAGGAAGAGTGCAGCGCCTGGACGAAAGTGGTGGTGAAGCCGCCGCAATCGACCGTGCCACCGATATTGCCGGGATTGATCTTGCTGCCGTCGGCGCCCTTGCCGACCAGATACATGCAGATCTCGAAATTGGAGACCAGCTGCGCGCCGCTCTTGCCGAGCACTTCCAGCGCGCCGCTGATGTGGTCGCTGTGTCCATGCGTCAGCAGGACATGCGTGATCCCTTCCGCCGGCCCTTCCCAGCCGCCCGTCCAGGACGGGTTGCCGATCAGATAGGGGTCGATGAGGATCTTGGCGTCGCCGGTTTCGATACGGAAGGCCGAATGGCCGTACCAGGTCAGTTTCATGAAATGCATTCCTCGATTATTGCCGGGCCAGAGGTTAAAACGCCGATGACCCCGATATCAAAGGGTATAGTGTCCGCCGCGCATCCGGAAGGACGCATGCTGCTGAAAAAGACAAGGAAAAACCGTTGGCTATCATCACGATTGAGCAATTGCCGGCATGGCTCGCCGACGGCAGGACGCTGGCGGGGCTCGATCTCGGCGACAAGACGATCGGCGTCGCGGTTTCCGACCGGGGATTCGCCTTCGCTCACCCGCGCCCGGTCATCATGCGGAAGAAATTCTCGCTCGATGCCGCCGTGCTTCTGGCCTTGCTGAAGAAGGAGAATGTCGGCGCGGTGGCGATCGGACTGCCGATCAACATGGATGGGTCGGAAGGTCCGCGTGCGCAGAAATCGCGCGCCTTCGTGCGCAACATGGCGCAGCTGAGTGACCTGCCCTTCGTGTTCTGGGACGAACGGCTGTCGACTGTGGCGGCGGAGCGGACGCTGATCGAAATGGATTTCTCGCGCGCCAAACGTGCCGGCAAGATCGATTCGGCGGCCGCGGCCTTTATTCTGCAGGGAGTCTTGGACCGGCTTCAGTCGCTCGATTCAGGCGATCGAAGGGAATTGGGCGGTCAAGCGGGACCGGGCCCGACCGACGCCGCCTGACCCAGTCCAGAATTTCGCGGCGACGGCGAAAAGCCCATATCGCCATCAGCAAAAAACCGTCGAAGATGCAGGCCTTCGCCACCATCCCCGGGATGATTGCCGGATCGATGCCGAGCATCTGGCCATAGAGCTGGAATACGAAATCGTGCAGCTGCCGGGTCAGCATCACATAGCCGAAATTCATGTCGTTGAGCGACAGGTAGAACCAGCCCCAGAACAGCGCCATCGGGGCCGCCCACAATGCGAAGATATAGCGCATCAGCGGCCTCCCTTCCCGTTCGGCCCGGTCCGGCCCGATATAAGGGAAAGCAGCGAATTATGCGCCGCTGCCTTCGCCATGCCGTGCGCCGTGGCGCGAAAATCAGCGTCATCAGACGCGGCCGCGGAGCGCCGCTCGGCGAGCATCGCGACATAGGAGGCCAGAAGCGCCGCCAATTGCACCGCAACGACCATGAACAGCCCGTTGATGCCTTGCGCGGCGCCACCGATCAGGATCATCGACAGGACGCCGGACGCGGAAATGAAGGCGATGCGAACGACGCTGTCGGCGCCCGGGCTGGCCGGATCGTTGATCAACGTATCGACAAAGGCCCAGAAGAACAGCACCGCCACGACCAGCAAGGCGATCGCCAGCGGCGCGACCACGACGACGTTCTGCAGATCGACGAACCGGGCGCTCTCGACGGTCACTCCAAGCACGCCGAGGGCTGCCGTCACACCGCGGTCTCCATCGATGCAGATCAGCGCCAGCAGGGCGAAGACGATCGCCCAGTGCACAGACAGAAAGGAGGTCAGTACGTGTCGCATCGTGGTTCCTGCTTCGGCAGGAATGACAGTGGGCTTTGCCGCCCGCCGCCGCAATGGAAACCATTTGTTAAGGTTAACGGCGATCCACAGGACGCACCCACTGTTCTCAGATGCGCTCAACTCATCGAAGAATCGGGCGATGCGGCCGCTCTCGGCTCAGGTCACCGGCGGGTAGAGCGTGTCGATGATCATGCGCGCGTCATGGCGCGAATCGATCATGCCGTAGGTGTTTCGCCACTGGCCGGCCAGGCGGGTCTCGACGAAGGCATCGGCAATCCGCCCTGCCCCCAGCCGGCGCAGCTCCGCCGCGGCGGCCGACAAAGCCAGCTGTTCGGTCAGCAGCCGTGCCGAGCCCTCGTCGGTCGAAGCCACCTGCATCGCCGCCTTCAGAACGCCGATCGTGCCGCGCCCACCGGCGCCGAGGTCGCGGTCGATGCCGGCCAGCACCTCTTCGAACAGGCCGGGCGCGCGCCCAAGCACGCGCAGCACGTCGAGCGCCATGACATTGCCCGACCCTTCCCAGATCGCGTTGACAGGCGCTTCGCGATAATAGCGGGCGAGCGGCGCCTCCTCGACATAGCCATTGCCGCCGAGACACTCCATCGCCTCATAGAGCAGCGGCGGCGCGATCTTGCACACCCAGTATTTGACGACCGGTGTCATGGCGCGGGCAAACGCCGCTTCGCCGCGATCGCTCGCCGCCTCGTCGAACGAGCGCGCCAGCCGGAACGACAGAGCGGTTGCGGCCGCAACATCCAGCGCCATGTCGGCCAGCACGCGCTGCATCAGCGGCTGTTCGATCAAGGTGGAGCCGAACACCTGGCGATGGCGGGCATGATGAACCGCTTCCGCCAGCCCTGCCCGCATGATCGCCGAGGACGCCACGGCGCAATCGAGCCGGGTCAAGGTCACCATGTCCATGATCGTCTTCACGCCGGCGCCGGGCTCGCCGACCATCTCGCCGATGGCGTTGACGAACTCGACCTCGGAAGAGGCGTTGGAGCGGTTGCCGAGCTTGTCCTTCAGCCGCTGGAATCGGAAGCCGTTGCCCGACCCGTCGCCGAGAACGCGCGGCACGAGGAAGCACGACAATCCCTCCGGCGCCTGCGCCAGCACCAGGAAGGCGTCCGACATCGGTGCCGACATGAACCATTTGTGGCCGGTCAGGCGATAGAAGCCGCTGCCGGCGCGCTCGGCCCTCGTCACATTGGCGCGCACATCCGTGCCGCCCTGTTTTTCGGTCATGCCCATGCCGAGCGTCAGCCCGGTCTTCTCGACCGGCGGCTTCTGGCTCTGGTCGTATTTGCGCGTCGTCACGCGCGGCGCCCATTCGCGAAACAGCTTTGGGCTGGCCATCAACGCCGCCAGTGAGGCGCTGGTCATGGTGATGGGGCAGAGATGCCCGGTCTCGAGTTCGGCGGTCAGGTAGAAACGGGCGGCGCGCACCTGGTGGCGGCGGCCGATCTCCGCGTCGCCATTTTCCCAGACCGAGGAATGCAACCCGTTCGCCACCGAGCGGCGCATCAAGGCGTGGTAGGCGGGGTGGAACTCGACGAGGTCGATGCGCCGTCCCTGGCGGTCATGGGTCCTGAGCTTCGGCGTCTCGACATTGGCCAGGCGCGCCAGCTCCTGCGCCTCCTGCGTCAGGACGAAACGGCCGAGACCGTCGAGGTCCTTGCGCACCGGGTCGGAAAAGCGCTCGGCAAGCTGGATCAGCAACGGATCGCCTCGCCAGGCGTTGCCGCCCGTCAGCGGCGGCGGCTGGTTCGTCACGTCGTCGGTCACAATTCGTCCCTATCGTCGGAAAGCCTCGAATCCGGGGCCACCGGCTAGATATAGCCAAGCGTTGCCGCGTGCGCGACGAAAATACCGGGGAGAAAGGCGCCAATCCAAAGCTGGTGCTTGCGGGCGCAAAATCCGCACCCTATAGCAGCGCCTTGAGATGACCGACGCTTCGTCCCTGCCACTCTACCCTCACCGCCATCTTCTAGGCATCAGCGATCTTTCGCCCGCCGACATCGAGCTGTTGCTCGACCGGGCTGATCGGGCCGTCGCGATTTCGCGGCAGTCCGAGAAAAAGACCTCGACGCTGCGCGGCCGCACCCAGATCAATCTCTTCTACGAGGCCTCGACCCGCACGCAGTCCTCGTTCGAGCTGGCTGGAAAGCGGCTCGGCGCCGATGTCATGAACATGTCGGTGGCGAGTTCTTCGGTGAAGAAGGGCGAAACGCTCATCGACACGGCGATGACGCTGAACGCCATGCGGCCCGATATCTTGATCATCCGCCATCAGTCGGCGGGTGCCGCCGCCCTGCTGGCGCAGAAGGTCGGCTGTTCGGTGGTCAATGCCGGCGACGGCGCGCATGAACACCCGACCCAGGCGCTGCTCGATGCGCTGACCATCCGCCGCGCCAAGGGGCCGCTGTCGAAATTGATCGTGGCGATCTGCGGTGACATCCTGCATTCGCGCGTGGCGCGCTCCAACATCATGCTGCTCAACGCGCTTGGCGCGCAGGTGCGCGTGGTGGCGCCTTCGACGCTGCTGCCGTCCGGCATCGAGAAGATGGGCGTTATCGTCACGCGCTCGATGGCCGAAGGTCTCAAGGACGCCGACGTGGTGATGATGCTGCGCCTGCAGCGCGAGCGCATGGAAGGCGCCTTCGTGCCTTCGGTGCGCGAATATTTCCGCTATTTCGGCCTCGACGCCGAAAAGCTGAAGGCAGCCAAGGACGACGCGCTGGTGATGCATCCCGGCCCGATGAACCGCGGCGTCGAAATCGCCTCGGAAATAGCCGACGGCCCGCAAAGCGTGATCCAGGAGCAGGTGGAGATGGGCGTCGCCGTGCGCATGGCGGTGATGGAAGCACTGCTCGACCCCCGTCGCAACCAAGAGGGCCGCAATCAAGAGGGTCGCGGCGCATGAGCACGACAGTCTTTGAACGCGCCCGCATCGTCGACCCCTCGCGCGGCCTCGACGAAGTCGGCTCCGTCATCGTCGAGGGCCGCAAGATCGTTGCCGCCGGCAAAGCGGCGTTGAACCAGGGCGCGCCCGATGGCGCCACGACAATCGATTGCGCCGGCAAGGCGATCATTCCCGGACTGATCGATGGCCGCGTCTTTATCGGCGAGCCGGGCGGCGAACATCGCGAAACCATCGCCTCGGCAAGCGTCGCCGCAGCCGCCGGCGGCGTGACTTCCGTCGTCATGATGCCTGACACCGATCCGGTGATCGACAATGTCGCGCTGGTCGAGTTCGTGCTGCGCACCGCCAAGGACACGGCGATCGTCAACATCTTCCCGGCGGCGGCGATCACCAAGGGGCTCGACGGCCGCGAGATGACCGAGTTCGGCCTGCTGCGCGAGGCCGGCGCCGTCGCCTTCACCGATGGCCGCCACACCATCGCCAGTTCGCTGGTGATGCGCCGGGCGCTCACCTATGCCCGCGATTTCGGCGCCACCATCGTGCACGAGACGCAGGATGCAGATCTCGGTTCGTCCGGCGTGATGAATGAAGGTCTCTACGCCAGTTGGCTCGGCCTTTCCGGCATTCCGCGTGAAGCCGAATCGATCCCGCTCGAGCGCGATCTGGCTTTGGCGCGACTGACGCGCGGCTCCTATCACGCGGCTAAGATTTCGACGGCGATGGCCGCAAACGCCGTGACGCGCGCCAAAGCCGATGGCGCTGATGTGACATCGGGCGTGTCGATCCACAACCTGTCGCTCAATGAAAACGATGTCGGTGAGTACCGCACCTTCTTCCGCCTGACGCCGCCATTGCGCGCCGAGGAAGACCGGCTGGCGATGATCGAGGCGGTCAGGGACGGCACGGTCGACATCATTGTCTCCTCGCACGATCCGCAGGATGTCGACACCAAGCGCCTGCCCTTCGCCGATGCCGCGGCCGGCGCGATCGGGCTGGAGACGCTGCTGGGTGCCGCCTTGCGGCTCTACCACAATGGCGACGTGCCCTTGCTGCGGCTGGTCGAAGCGCTGTCCACCGCGCCGGCAAGGCTGTTCGGACTGCCCGGCGGCGCGCTGAAGCCGGGCTCAGTCGCCGACCTCGCGCTCGTCGATCTCGACGAACCCTGGATCGTCAGTGAAGGCGGCATCCGCTCGCGCTCGAAGAACACCTGCTTCGAAGGCGCGCGCCTGCAAGGCAAGGTCTTGCAAACGCTGGTGGCGGGCCGCACAGTGTTCTCGGCATAGACCGGCAACGGGCGTCGCGCCCGATCGGGTTTAGTTGGGGGAAATGCGGGGGAAACAATGACTTACGGCCTGATCCTGGCGCTGGTATTCGGCTACCTCTTAGGCTCGATTCCCTTCGGGCTGCTGCTGACCCGCGCCGCCGGCCTTGGTGATGTGCGCAAGATCGGCTCCGGCAATATCGGCGCCACCAACGTGCTGCGCACCGGCAACAAGGGCCTGGCCGCCGCGACCTTGCTGCTCGATGCGCTGAAGGGCACCGCCGCCGTGGTGATATCAGGCCATTTCGCGCCGGAAACGGCGGTCTGGGCCGGCCTCGGCGCCTTTCTCGGGCATCTCTTCCCGGTCTGGCTTGGCTTCAAGGGCGGCAAGGGCGTCGCGACCTATCTCGGGGTGCTGATCGGCCTTGCCTGGCAGGTGGCGCTGATCTTCGCCGTCATCTGGCTGGCGATGGCATTCCTGTTCCGTTACTCGTCGCTTGCGGCACTTGCAGCGGCCGTCGTCGTGCCGATAGCCCTCTACTTTATGAGCGCACCGCAGATTGCCGTTCTGTTCGTGGTGATGAGCATCATCGTCTTTATCAAGCACAGGGCGAACATTTCGCGGCTGCTTGCCGGCACAGAGGGCAAGATCGGAGCCAAGGGATGAGCGAGTCGGCCGCCGGGCCGCGCCTCAGCGACCGGCAGCGGCTGAGCTGGCTGCGGCTGATCCGCACCCAGAATGTCGGCCCCGCCTCCTTTCGCGACCTGATCAACCGCTTCGGGTCGGCCGAAGTGGCGCTGGAAATCCTGCCGGAACTGATGATTTCGGGCGGCGCCAGCCGGATCGCCCGCATTCCGTCAATCGCCGAGGCCGAGTCCGAACTCGAGGCGGCCCGCCGGGTAGGCGCGCGTTTTGTCGGCATCGGCGAGCCCGACTATCCCCCGCTGCTGAGAAGCATGGACAATCCTCCGCCCCTTCTGGCGGTCAAGGGCAATGCCGCTGTGTTCCGGCTACCTGGGGTCGCCATCGTCGGTGCCCGCAACGCATCGCTTGCCGGCATCAAGATGGCGCGCATGTTGGCGGCCGAGCTTGGCGGCGACGGCTATGGCATTATCTCGGGGTTGGCGCGCGGCATCGACACGGCGGCGCATCAGGGCAGCCTGCAAACCGGCACAGTCGGTGTGCTGGCCGGAGGCCTCGACCTTCCCTACCCGCCCGAAAATGCCGGCCTGTGCGCGGAAATCGCCGAGCGTGGCGCCATCATCTCCGAAATGCCATTCGGCTGGCAGCCGCGCGCCCAGGATTTTCCACGCCGCAACCGTCTTGTCGCGGGCGTGGCTCTCGGGCTGGTGGTGGTCGAGGCCGCCCAGCGTTCGGGCTCGCTGATCAGCGCCAGGCTTGCCGGCGAAATGGGCCGGCTGGTTTTTGCCGTGCCGGGCTCCCCGCTCGATCCGCGCGCCGCCGGCACCAACGGCCTGCTCAAGGACGGCGCCACGCTGGTCACCGAGGCATCGGACATTTCCAGGGCGATCGCGCCGCTGACCGGCATGCGGGCGCCTGCTGTGCCACCGTTCGAGGACCCGCCCGACTTTTCGGCCACACCGCCACCCGGCGAGAGCGACCGCGCCAAGGTCATCGAAGCGCTAGGCCCGACACCGGTGCCGGTCGACGAGATCATCCGCCACACCGGCCTTCACCCGGCCCAGGTCTTCATGGTTCTGCTGGAACTCGACCTCGCCGGCCGGCTCGAACGCCATGCCGGCGGTAATGTTTCGCTGATTTTCGGGGATGGCTGAGCGCGGCCATCAATGACGGTTGGGTTCCTTCTCCCCGGTCTCGGCATAATCCGGCGTGTTGGCTCCAAACAGATCGTTTTCGACGGCCTTGCGCCAGACTGCGTCCGCATCTTCGGGACGCAGCGGCTCAGCTGTCGCCTGGCGATCTCGGCTGTTCGTCTTGGATTGCCGCCGGAGCCAGACGGGCATGATTTCCTCGATGAGGCTGGTCAGTTGGGTCATTGCAACTTCTTCCATGCGCGTGAACCGGCAATTAGGGCAGTCCGGTTCATTTGGACGTTGCGGCAAGCGTCGCTGCTTTCGCGGTCTCGCGTCTGCTCATCTCGTCCAGCCAGGCCAGGGCCGCATCCACGCCAGCCAGCGAAAAAGGCGCCGCTGTCGATCCCTGCGGCTTTATGCGAACCGAAATGCCGTCCAATTCGTTGACGGTCTCGAACCCGTTCTCGTCGGATGTATCGTCCCCAAGGAACACCGGGCGCCGTCCCCTGAAGGCCGGAACTTGCAGGAAGCGCCGGATGGCCGCTCCCTTCGCCGCCTCCAGCGGCATCAGTTCCACACCGGCATTTCCGGCCAGGATCCGATATCCCGCAGGCAATCTGTCCAGTGCCTGTTCGACCAACTCGGTCGCCCGCTGCAGCAGATGCGGTGCCGCGCGCGTATGAATGGCCAGGATTGGTCCCTTGCGCTCGATATAGACATCCGCATTGTCCAGTTCCGTAGCGATTTCGTTGGCGAGCGCGGCAATATCAGCCGGTTCGTCGGCCGCCTCGACCGGACCATCGCGCGCCAGCCTGTGCTCGAGGCCATAAAGCCCCGCGGCGCGCAATCTGAGAGGCTGGAAGAGATGGTCGACGGCAGCGATCGACCGTCCCGTGATGAACGCCAGCGCTCCATCCAATTGCGCTTCGAGCCGCACCAGCAGCGTGCGCAATTCGTCACCGACGACCACCGCATCGGGATGCGCGGCATGTTCGAGAAGCGTGCCATCGATATCGAGGAACAGGCTCCATGGCCCTTGCGGAACGACAGGCACGGCGAGGTTCGGCGAGATCGACATCATAGCGCCGCCACGCGTCTGCGATCGAGCAGCGATATCACATTGCCTGGGGCCGTTGGAGCGGTGGCAACGGCGCGATCGACGGCGTCGCGCTTGCGCAAGCGCGCCGCATCGAGAAGCATGCTGCCCGCCCACCGATAGACATTGTTGTCGCGCACGATTTCGCGCATGCGTCGCATGCGCTGGCTTTGCTCTTCCGGCGACATGGTCAAGGCCTGCAGCAAGGCATCGCCCATCATCGCCGCGTCATAGGGATTGACGATCAGTGCGTCCAGAAGCTCCTTGGAAGCGCCGGCGAACATGCTGAGCAGCAGCACGCCCTGTTCGTCCTCGCGCGCCGCGACAAACTCCTTGGCGACCAAGTTCATGCCGTCATGCAGGCTGGTGACCATGCAAACGTCGGCGGCACGGTAGATTTCGTAGACCTGCTGCTGCGAGTGATGTTCCGTTATCATCAGGATGGGTGTGTAGCCGTCGCGACCATAGCGCCGGTTGAGATCCTCGGCATGGCGCAGGCACTCCTCGTAGAGTTGCTGATAGGCTGGCAAGGTGCCCCGGCTGGGCGCGGCGATCTGCAGGAACGCCACCTTGCCGATCCATTCGGGATGAAGCGTCAGCAGTTCATCAAGTGCATTGAAGCGATCGAGGATGCCTTTGGTGTAGTCGAGACGTTCAACGCCCACGCACAGTTTGACATCTTCGGCCAGGCCGAATTTCTCCTGAACCTGCCGGCGGCACTGCGCCACGTCAGGCAGTTTGCCCAGTTGCGCCGGCGGCCATTCGATTGAGATAGGATAGGCATGGACCAGGCTGATCTGGCCACCATAGGAAATGGCCGAATCCTCGCGCTCGATCCGGCTTTCCAGGAAACGGTCGACGCTGTCGATAAAGTTGTTGCAATGGAACTGGGTGTGGAAACCGACGATCGAACTGCCGAGCAGGCCCTCGAGAATCCTCTCGCGCCATGGGCAGATGCTGAACACTTCGGAATTCGGCCACGGGATATGCCAGAAGGTGATGATGATCGCCTCCGGCAGACGCTCACGGATCATTCGCGGCAGCAGCGCGAAATGATAATCCTGGACCAGCACGATCGGCCGCTCGTTGCGGGCCTCCGCGATGACGGTGTCGGCGAATTTGCGGTTGACCGCCTCGTAGGCCTCCCAATCCGAGGCGCGGAATATCGGCCGGGTGAAGGCGATATGGCACAGCGGCCAGAGTCCTTCATTGGCAAAGCCGAGATAATAGCCTTGCTGTTCTTCCTCGCTCAGCCAGACACGGCGCAGCGTGTAGGAAGGATTGTCCGGCGGCACCTCGATCCGATCGTTCTTGTCGACCACCAGCTTGTCGGCCGAACCGCCGCCATAGGCGATCCACGTGCCCGCACAGGCGCGCGTGATCGGCTCCAGGGCCGAGACGAGCCCGCTCGCGGGTACGACCAGTTGGATGTCGTCGCCCTCGCGGTTGTGGATATACGGCTCACGGTTTGAGACGACGATCACCTGGGCATCGGGAAGTTCGGTCGCCAGGATGTGACGCAGCGTTTCGGGCGACCACTGTACCAGTGCCGCGGCCGCCGACTGCCCGTTCTTCGCGAATTCCGGCAATGGGCCGCGAGCAGGGTCAACCTCCGCAGCGGCCAACCTGCCGCCCTTGCGCGCCCGCAACACCATCGTCACCAGCACAATAACCAGGACGCCGAGGGCTGCAACAACAAAGAGCCACAATGCGAATACGGGAACGACTAGATACGAACTGTTGTCGGGCATTGAAATCGATTACCTTTCAATGGGATACTGCTGCGGCTTTATGGACTGGAGTTTCGGCATCCCATGGCGTGGTGGTCCAACGCTCACGGTGCAGGATGGTTCCGATTTTTCAGCTCCTGACCACGAGTGGCACCAGCCCCTCATGCGGTTCGGCAAGGAAGGCGCCGACGCGATCTCCCACGCGCTGGAACGTCAGATCCACTGCCGCCTGCCCCACCGAAAGATGACGGATGACGAGGTTGTCGATGCCGATCGGCAGACGCGGCCGGGCCACATGGATTTCGCCTGTCCAGCCGTCGATCTGCAGGCCGAGGCACGATTGCATGAGCATGAAGGCCGAGCCGGCGGACCAGGCTTGCGGCAGGCAAGCCACCGGATAGGCGATCGGCGCTTCGCCGGCCGCGCGCGTGAAACCGCAAAACAGTTCGGGCAACCGCATGTTGAAATGGACGGCGGATTCGAAGGTGCCGCTCATCAGCCGCACGACGCTGTCGCGGCTGCCGTACCGCGCCAGTCCGGCAGCGCAGATCGCTGTATCGTGCGGCCAGATGGAGCCGTTGTGATAGGACATCGGATTGAAGAAGATCGCATCGTCCGCCAGCGTCCGCAGCCCCCAGCCGGAATGAAACGAGGCCGACAGCAGCTGGTCGGCGACCATGCGCGCGCGATCCGGGTCGGGAAGGCCGACATAGAGCAGGTGACCGGCATTGGACGTGCGCACCTTGCAAGGTTGACCATCGCCGTCCAGCGCGAGCGCATAGTAGCCGAGGTCTTCCATCCAGAAATGGCGCTCGACTGCTTGGCGAATGGCGTCGGCGCGTATTTCCCAGCTCTCGGCGCGTTCCGCCTCGCCACGCAGCCGTGCCAGCTTCGCCAACCCCTGGAACGCTGCGAAGACGTAGCCCTGCACCTCGACCAGCGCGATCGGCCCCTTCGGGATGCGGCCATCGGCGTGGAAGACGGAATCGAAACTGTCCTTCCATCCCTGGTTGGCAAGGCCGGATTCCGCGGCGCGCTGGTAGGTGAGGAATCCAGTCGAACGGCTCGCCGTTTCGATCCATTCGGCCGCGGCGCACAGTGAGGGCCACAGCGTATCAAGGAAGGCCGTGTCGCCCGTGCGGTCAGCATAGGCGCAGGCAAGATGGATATAGAGCGGCGTCGTGTCGACGCCGCCATAATAGCGGCCGAACGGCAACTCGCTCAGCGCCACCATCTCGCCCTTGCGGGTCTCGTGCATGATCTTGCCAGGTTCGGAATCGCTGAACGGAGAGGTTTCGGTCGCCTGGTGCTGAGCGAGAAACGCCAGGACGCCGCGCGCCAGGCCGGGATTGAGCCAAAGCATCTGCAAGGCGGAGATCACGCCATCCCGGCCGAAGGCTGTGGAGAACCAGGGAATGCCGGCATAGGGATAGGGCCCGGTCGCCAGTTCCGTGGTGAGCAGCGCGACATCGGCGCGCGCCCGCTCCATCCAGTCGTTGAAGACGCGGCCGGAACTGTGCAGCGTCGCGCCATGCCGGCGCTTGGCGCGCATGCCGAAGCGAGCGCGGGCGGCAGCCGCGCGAAACCGGCGGCTTTCGGGGCGATCGTCCGTCGCGTTGCCCACTTCCACATAAAGCGTCTGGCTGCTGCGCTTGGTGACGGCGATGACGAAATCGGCGCGCTCGGAAGTCAGTTGATCGGGCGTCTGTGAGAAGGAAATCGCCGATGTCCGCACGACCTTGTCCAGGCCTTCGTAGCGAAGCACGACCGCATTCCCTGTGATCTCGGCCGTATGGGCGGTTCCACGCTTCGAGCGGGTCGAACCGCGGACCTCGAACATGTCGCGGAAATCGGCGGCAAAACGCAGCGATAGCAGGATCGTCGAATGCTCGCGGCTGTAGTTGGACAGTGTTATGCGCTCATACAGCCTTTCCTCCCACAACAGCCGCACGCGCTCGATATGCATAGCGCCTTGCGGAATCTGGCGGCCAGAGGCGCTCTCGATCGGCAGATTGGTGAGGTTGGTGGTGAAGAGCACGTTGTCCTGGCTGAGCGACGCGCCCAGCAACGACGTCGACCGCCCGCCGACGGTGAGGCGAAATTCGGAGAGCACGCGCGTGTCGTCGCGGAAGAACCCATCGCCGACACCGCGTATGTCGCCATAGGCATCGGCTACGGCAAAGCAATCGCCATGCTTGAGGGCGAACAGCCGATGCGGCTCCCTCGGCGCGGTTTCGTCCAGGGAAGCCAGAGCTATGGCAGGATCAAGCTTGCGCTCGTCGAGTTGGGTGATGGTCAACAGGATTGTCCCGTGCTGGGTTTTTCGGACGGGTGAAGGCCTACGAAGCTCTGCTTTGCTCATGGCCGTTGCGCAGCCGGGAATAAGCCTCGACGTAGTCCCTGGCCATTCTGTCGGCTGAAAACCGCCTTTCGAACACCGCCCTTATGCGCCGCCTGTCGAGCTGCAGGAGAGCCGGCATCGTGGCGACCGCATCCTCGATGGTCTCGACGACGAAGCCGGTAACCCCATAGTCGACGATTTCGGGCATGGCGCCGCAACTCCAGGCCATGACCGGAGTTCCACAGGCCATGGCTTCGATCACGGCAAGGCCGAAGGGTTCGGGCCAATCGATCGGAAACAGCAGGGCGGCAGCATTGCCAAGAAACCTGCTCTTCTGGTCCTCGCCGATTTCGCCGACATATTCGACCCGGTCGCCATCGATCATCGGTTGCACGACTTCCTCGAAATAGGCGCGGTCGCCATCGCCGATCTTGGCCGCTAGCTTGAGTTTCAGCCCGGTGCGGCGGGCGATGTCGATCGCCCGGTCCGGCCGCTTGTCGCGCGACATCCTGCCGAGAAAGGCAAGATAGCCGCCACCCGAACCTGCCTCGAAATCGGGTTGGTAGAGATCGACGGGCAGGCCGTGATGGATCGTGGCAAGCCAGTTGGCGGACGCAAACCGCGCCCGCTGGCTGCGCGATATGGAAACCATCGGGAAGCGTGGGAACCGGTCATAGGCCTGCGCGAGATCCGCGTAATCCAGCCTGCCATGCGGCGTCGTCACCGTGCGCTGCGGCATGTCGCGGAAAAACGGGAAATGCAGGAAATGGCTGAGGTGGAAATGAATTACGTCAAAATCGTCGGCGCGTTTCCTCACCTCGTCGAGCATCGACAGATGCGCCGCGATCTCGGACTTCAGCGGGCGCGGATCGAGACGAAGCGCCCGCTCGCGGCATGGCACGAGTTTGGCGGAGGTCTTCGTGTCGCCGCTGGCGAACAGCGTCACGTCGTGGCCGAGGTCGACGAGGGCTTCGGTCAGGTAGGAGATGATGCGCTCGGTGCCGCCATAGAGCCTTGGCGGAACGGATTCGTACAGCGGCGCGACATGAGCGATCTTCATGGCCCGGCCTTCCCTCAATGCGCTGGTCATGGAACGAAATGCTTCAGCCGCAGGATCGTTCCGGCCCATTGGCGGGTGCGACGAAATGATCGAAGGACGTTTGATGTCCGATCAAGCCGCCCTATTTCCTTTTGGCCGCCGAATTTGCGCGCACGGCAGGCCAGGGAGGCTCCGGTGGAACCCAAGGATGTGCAGGAACCCAGGGACATTGCAGCCCGCCGCCTGAGGATGATCATCGAACAATATGTCGAGGCCAGAAAACGGAGTTATGACTTCGTGTCGACGGATCTGGCCGCCAGGGTGATCCGCAAGATCCTGAAACCCGCGGACCCAGCCCTCTCCGACCATAAGCTCGACGATATGGTCGCCGCCGTCGCCGTCAAGAACGGCCTTGCGGTCGTCTTCGATCGTGGCGTCAGAGCACCGACCGATGGCACCGTGGCCGACCTGAGCAGAAAGGAACCGACCATGCGAGCACCAAGGGAGACTCCCGATGTTGCCGGCGCGGTGGATGCCATTCTGGCCACCCAGACCGCCCCGATTTCCCAAAACACCCCGCTTTCCCAAATTACTCCGCTTTCAATGAGCGCAGTGATCTCGTTGCTGCGCGAACGAACCGGCACCAAGCGATCGGACGCGGATCTGGAAGGCCTGATCGCCAAGAAGGCTGCCGTCCTGGACGTGCATTTGTCGCGGAACGGCTGAACGGTCGGTCGCAACGCGCTGCGGAGGCCTGCGAGCGAGGCGAATGTCCTCCCTCGCGACATTCGGTTGCAGCCGAAAGCCACGGACCGGCCCCACAACGCCCTCGAACGAAACAAATCCTGTGTCCGGCCTTTCCCATGATCGGCACATCCTGTAATTGCCCGCAGGTTCAGGCTGCCGCGCTTCAACTGGAGGCTGGCTAGCCTTAACCGGAACGTTATCCGATCGGATTTCTTACCTGCAAGAACGTGTGTTTCGTCCAATGGCCGATAATTTTGGTTCGACGTCGGAACGCTCGTCGAAGGACTACCTGGCTTTCCTTGACGGGCTCCGGGCCATCGCGATCCTGTCAGTAGTGTTCTACCATCTGTATGGCGACCGCTTCCCCAATGGTTTTTTAGGGGTTGATGTTTTCTTCGTAATTTCTGGTTTCGTCGTCAGCTATACCGTGTCGAGGCGCTACCGCGGCCAGTCCGCTTTTCATTTTGTCTTGGAATTCTATGCGCGCCGATTCACAAGAATCATGCCGGCCCTGTTGCTGTGCTTATTGGTCAGTGCACTCGCCACCTTTCTGTTTGTTCCGGACGCATGGCTGAGCACATCAATCAGCAAAACCGCTTCTTCGGCCTTCGTCGGCCTGAGCAACATCTTCCTGGCCAAGGGAACCGACTATTTTTCACCCGTGACCGAGTTTAACCCATTCACCCACACTTGGTCTCTTGGGGTTGAGGAACAATTCTACGTCGTCTTCCCGCTGCTGTTCTTTCCTTGGGTCATGGGACCGCGCGGGAAGAGATTCTCGGCGCTTGTATACGGTGCGCTCGCCGTCGCGTCGGTGGCGATATGGCTTCATCTACTGGATGCGAATCCGCTTCAGGCCTTCTATATGCCCCATTCTCGCTTTTGGCAGTTGGCATGCGGCATATTGTGCTTTCAGCTTGTCAGCCGGATAGGGGAACGGACGGGCCTCGAAAGGCATTGCAATCTTGCAGCCACGACCGCGCTGATAGGACTCGTGGCGACGTTCGCGCTCGACTTTGGCTAGGGCTCCGAAGGGCTTGAGAACATCGCTGCGGTTGCCTGCACAACAGTCTTGATCGGATGCCTCTACTACCTGGGAAGCGACCGTGCGCCACACTTTGCGGTGTTGGAAATAAAGCCCGTCAGGTTCGTCGGATGGATCTCTTATTCTCTCTACCTGTGGCATTGGCCAGTCTTCGTGATCGCAAGATGGACGATGGGCACCGAAACCACCGCCACAAAATTGGCGGCGTTGCTGGTCGCCGTGGCGTTCAGCCTCGGCTCGTATTTCTGGATCGAAACACCGACGCCTCGAATGCGGCTTCTGAGAACCGCCCCCGACATAGCCGTTGTCGCCCTCTTTCTGGCTGTCATCGTTGCTGCATTTTTTAGCTTCAAACTGATGCGCGACAATCGATATGAAATCGCCTTGAGCACGGTCATGAGGAATCGAGGCGAATGGTATGCGACCGCACCAGACACCTCTCCCCAGTCACCTGGTTGCGCCGTCGTCACGGAAACTGTGGAAGAAGCGCTGTTCTTCACCAAAGGTGGGTGCCCGGCCGAAGGGCGTAGCGAGACCATGTTCGTGCTGGGCGACTCTCACGCGGGAGCCTACATTCCTCTCCTGAAGCGCTTCACGCTCGAAACCGGTATCCGAACAGTGGTGGTGTCGACCGCCGGTTGCCCGTTTGTCAGCTTGGATCTTCGCCACGACACTGAGCCGACGTGCGCTCATGCCACGGCTGCCGGTGCGGCCTACATAGCCAAGCTTGCCAAGCCTCGCGACCTGCTGTTCCTGCCCTCGCTCCGGCTGACTCGACTTAGCCTTCAATGGGCTTCTGGCCCCGACAGCAGCCCGCAGAGCAGCGAGCAGCAGAGGGAACAAGCCGTCAAGAACGCTATCGATCAACTTACCCCCCTCTCCAAGGCGGGACTGTCGATTGTTTTCGAAGGCCCAAAGCCAATCTTCAGGGCCCCGGCCTTTCGATGCAGTGATTGGTTCAATTCAATGAACCCGTCCTGTACCAACGGATTCGACATCGATCGAAAGCTGATAGAAAATCTTCGATCACCAATTTTGAAGGGCTACGCTGAGATATCAGCGGCTGTGCCGAATGTTCACGTCTGGGACCCTTTGCCTACGCTGTGCCCACAAGTTACATGTTCGGCATTCAGGAACGGACACCCGTTGTTCTTCGACGGCGATCATGTCACGGCCTATGCCAATTCGCTTCTGGTGGAGGACTTCGTGTCGAAGATCGAGTCCACAATCTCCAAAGACCAAGCAGCACGCTTTGGGATGTGAACCACGTGCCGGCCGGCTTTGATCGCAGCAATGCCACAAGCGCGGCCTGGTTGTGCGCCTTGGCTTTGGACGCGGAACCGTGACACGCGGGTTGTAACGATCGCCATTCCTCTGATCGAAATTTGCGGTGCATTTCTGGTCACTGCGACGGCCTACCACGGTGGACTGCTTGTCTACGAACTTGGCGTGAACGTCGCCAAGACCGCGATAGCTGGTCTACCGGTTCGCGCCCTGTCATTCACGGCTCCAGCCTTTGGACCATTTGCCTCCACCGACAAATGATTCAGATCAAGGCGCTTCGTGCATGTGAAAGCTAAAGAAGCCGGACGTTGGAGAAACTCCGGAGAGCGAACATGCAAGCCGAAGCCATAATGAGCAAGCCAGTCGTCGGCATAGACCCGTCAGCATCGATCGCCGAGGCCGCCGGGTTGATGCTCTCCAAAAAGCTCAGCGGCCTCCCCGTCATTCGCAACGACGGCAGGCTGGTGGGGATCGTCAGCGAGGGCGATTTCCTGCGACGCGGGGAACTGGGCACGGAGCGCAAGCGCTCGCGCTGGCTGGAATTTCTCGTCAGCCCAGGAAAGGCCGCCGACGAATATGTCCGCGCCAATGGTCGACGGGTTGAAGAGGTGATGTCGCAGGATGTCGTGACGGCATCCCCTGCGGCATCACTCGCGAAAGTCGTCGAGCTCATGACGCGTCACCATGTCAAACGCATTCCCGTCGTCGAAGCTGGGAAAGTCGTTGGCATCATCACCCGCTCTGATCTTCTGCGGGCATTGCTCGGCGTCCTTCCGGATGGAGGCGCTACGGTCATCGATGACGAACAGATTCGGCAGAACATCGCTACCGAGCTTGCGAGGCAGAAATGGGCTGGCAACGATTTGATCAACGTGATCGTGGACAAGGGCGTGGTGACACTGAGCGGCGCCATCTTCGACGAACGCGAGCGCCAGGCAGCGATAGTCGCCGCCGAAAACGTCGCCGGCGTCAATGCAGTCAAGGACAATCTCTTCTGCGCCGATCCCGTGTCGGTCGTCCTTGTTTCGTAGCGGAGCTGACATTGATCCGCAGCAAGGCACCATTGCCTCTCTGTGTTGCCAGTCCTCGCCCAAGGCTTCGCCGCGCCTAGGGCGCGACCATGGGTATCAATGATCGAAGGAGTAATAGGGCAAAGGCAACAAGCGCCGCGCCCGCAACTTTTTCTGCCAGTGTTTTGCCTCCGCAGAATCGCCGCCCCAGCAAAAGCCACACCCGGTGGAACGTAAACCTATCAACTGCAACACGTGGCTTGCGTTGACTCTCGTCAAAAACACGGACAGCACGACATCGTCCAGGCTGAGTATTCGAATGATTACCGTTGACCGGCCGCATGCCGCAACCGAGCGATCAGGTCGCTGTTGCGGCAATAGTCTGGCGGGTTATCGGCTTGCTGATGTTCGTCGAGCCAAACCGAGCATTCGTCCTGGTGCCCGCAGGATTGGCAGCGGTCCACCGCCCGGTTGGTGACGGCGGTATGGTCTGCCACGACCTTCAATTGTCTGTCGACGCCCAGCTTCCGCATCATGCGGTCCATCAAGGTGGTTCTGGCATCAATTGAAATCAGGTAATCGAGAAAGGTCATGGTGATCACTCCTGCCTAGTGGCCATCATTGGCATGTTGGCGGCAGGCGGCGTTGATCTCGATCAACAGGCGGCATTGTTGCCGATCCCTGAGCCCCCAACAGGGAGCATGGCGCTAAACCTTGGCCACAAGGCGATCGAGAAAGGACCGCTGACGGGCAAGCAACTTCTTGCGGGCCCGGCTCTCTTGTCCGAAAAACCAGCGCTTGGTCGCCTCCGAGGCGAGTAGATAGAGCGCGGTAATTGCGACAAGTCCGGCAAGTACGGGCAGAGGCAAGGGCACGAAGCCGAACCAGGCCGCAAACGGCAGATAGGGGATCATGATCGCGATAATCCCGACAGCCAATGTAAGCCAGGCAAGCAACGGGCTTGGACGGCTCGCCCAGAAAGCCCTGTGCGTGCGCACAATGAGCACGATGGCAAGCTCCGTCAGCAACGACTCGACAAACCAGGCGGTCTCGAATGCGGCCTCCGTGGCATGCGCGAAGAACAGAAGGAATGCGAAGGTCGCGAAGTCGAACAGCGAACTGACCAAGCCAAAGCTGATCATGAACCGCCGCACAAAACGGATATCCCAGTGGCGAGGTCTGTGCAGTTGGTCGGGATCGACGTTGTCACTTGCAATGGCGAGTGATGGAACGTCGGAAAGGAAATTGTTGAGCAGTATCTGCTTGGCCAGAAGCGGCAGGAAAGGCAGGAACAGCGAGGCGACAGCCATGCTGATCATGTTGCCGAAATTGGCGCTGGTGGTGATGGAAATGTACTTCATCGTGTTCGCGAAGGTCTTGCGGCCATCGTCGACGCCGCGCACCAGCACGCCGAGATCCTGCTTGAGAAGGATGATATCGGCCGCCTCGCGCGCGACATCGACGGCGCTATCGACCGAGATGCCTATGTCTGCCTCATGAAGGGCGGGCGCATCATTGATGCCGTCGCCCAGGTAACCAACGACACGGCCCCTGCTCCGCAAAGCCTGAACGATGCGCTCCTTCTGGTTGGGGTCGATCTCGACGAAGAGGTCGGTGTGCTGCACGCCTGCGAAGAGCGCGCTCTTCGTCAATTTCGAAAGCTCCTCGCCGGTCATGATCCTGTCGGCCCGCAAGCCGATGGCCTGGGCGAGATGCGCGGCAACGTAACGGTTGTCGCCAGAAATGACCTTTACCGCGATGCCGCGCTGGGCGAGTTCGGCAAGCGTCTCCTTGACGCCTCTCTTTGGCGGGTCGAGGAAAAGCAGGAAGCCCGCGAAGGCGAGATCGATCTCGTCTTTCCTGCTGAACGTTTTCTGGCGCTCAAACCGACGGATTGCCAAGCCCAGAACGCGGTAGCCGTCCGCGCTCCAGCGTCGGAATTTTTCCTCGATTGCCGCCCGGTCCATTTCATTGAGAGGTTCCAGCCCCTTGGCTGTTCGGACGAAGCTGCAGGTTTCGAGGACATTTTGTACGGCACCTTTGGTAATCAGAAGATCCTGGGCGTCCTTGTTCCGCACCACGACCGATAGTCGCTTGCGAATGAAATCGTAGGGGATTTCGTCGACTTTCGTGAAGGCCGCCAATGATGCGCCCTCGCCTGGCGCACCGGCGATTGCTTCGTCCAGTGGATTCTTCAGTCCGGTCTGCAGGGTCGCGTTGAGACGTCCCCAGAGCAGGATATCGGTTGATGGATTGCCGTCGACATCGAGCCATCCATCCAGATGGATAACGCCTTCAGTCAGCGTCCCCGTTTTGTCGGTGCACAACAAATCCATGCTGCCCAGGTTCTCGATGGCATCGAGACGGCGCACGATGACGCCATTGACTGCCATCGCGCGAGCCCCTCGAGCCAGCGTCACGCTGATGATGGCCGGGAGAAGTTCGGGCGTAAGACCAACCGCCAGTGCCAGCGAAAACAGCAGCGATTCAATGAGCGGCCGATGCAGCATCAGGTTGGCGAAGAACACCAGAATGACAATCGCCAGCATGATCTCAGTCATCAGATAGCCGAACAGCCTGATGCCCCGGGCAAACCCTGTTTCGGGGATTTGTCGCTCCAGGGCCGCGGCGATCGACGCAAATTCCGTGCGGGGGCCGGTTGCTGCTGCAAGCACGGTTGCGGTGCCGCTACGGACGGATGTTCCCGTAAAGACCGCGTTGGTGCGCAGCGTGAGCGCGGCATCCGGCGCCGAGCGTCCCGGTGTCTTCACGGCGGGAAAGGTCTCGCCGGTCAGCACGGCCTCGCTGACATTGAAATCGCGCGCTTCCAGAATGATACCGTCGACTGGGATGAGGTTTCCGGCCGAAAGCCGGATCACGTCGCCCGGCACGATGTCGTCGGCGGCGACCGAGCACTCGGCGCCGTCGCGCAACACAATAGCCTTGCGCGAAATACGCCGTTTCAGTGCTTCGGTCGCCCGCGACGCACCGTACTCTTGGGTGAAGCTCAGGACGCAGCTTGCCAGCACGATCGCGCCGATGATCGCAGCCTCCTGGCCATCCCCGACGAAGGCCGATACGCAGGCCGCGAAAATGAGGATTAGGACCAGCGGGCTGCGGAACTGGCGGGCAAACACTGCCATGGCCGACGCGCTTGACGTCGACGCGGGTGTGTTTCGGCCGAATTTTGCGAGCCTCGATGCCGCCTCGGACGAAGCAAGCCCCGAGACTGAGGTCTCAAGGCGTAGCAGGAGGTCATTGGTCTCGATCGACCAATAGGCACCGTCCTCTGGTGAGACGGATTGCTGGTCAGCCTCGCCTATCATCAATACGACATGAAGCGGTTGATGCCGCTCTCTTCGATCAGCGTGCGGGTAACGCCGCCGAACGCCCATTCCCGCAAGCGACTATGGCCATAGGCGCCCGAGACGATGAGGTCCGTATGGATCGAGCGTGCGAATGTCAGCAACCGGTCGCCATCAGCCTCACCGGCGATCAGCTCGGTTCGCGCCTTGATGCCATGGTGCTCGAGAAAGACCGCGACATCGGCGAGGCTGTCGCGAATGCTTTCGTCGCGGTCGGTGTCAATCGTGGCAATCACGACTTCGCTGGCTTTGGCCAGGAAAGGCAACGCATCAGCCATCGCCCGCCGCGCCTCCCTGGTGTCCTTCCACGCGACAAGAACGGTTTTTGCAAGGACGTGCTCGACGTTGGTTGCGGCGACCAGGACCGGACGCCCGGTGCCCAGTGTCAGGCTGCCGACATCCACGGCGCGAAACACATTGTCTCCTGCCTGGCCGGTAACGACGAGGTCGGCCGCTCTGGCGGAAACACAGAGGAACCGGGTCGGGCTGCAAACAGCTTGCCCCCATTCGCTGAAGATCGAAGCCGGAACCAGCCTCGGCTCGCAGTTCTGCAAGCCGCTTTTCGATTTCCGTCCGTTGGATCTGCATGATCTCGCCTTCGTAGACCATGCCCTGGCCAGTCGCGACCAGGGGCGGAACATCCGCTGCCGCCAGACCGATGAGACGGGCTCCAAACCGTTCCGCCAGTTCGACCCCAACGTTTACGATCGGTGCGGGAGGTGCATCCACCGCAAGGTTTACGATGATCGACTTGTAGCACATTGCCGGCCTCTTTTCTGAAACGCAGGAATGCGCGATGAATTGCATTCGCGGGCGCCCGGCACCTTGATGCGCATCAAATGGCCCGACGCTGGCATTCCACGCGGAAGCCCCGATCCGTTTTGCGTGTGTGGCGAGAAGTGATAACTACGCCTTCGGCAAGTCTTTCGAATCCAGGGGCGTCAGCAGGTGAGCCAAGACGAAGCGCTTATTTTGTCGGCCGACGGGACGATGCTGAAATCCGTCTTGTCGCAGATGTTCGAGCAGGCCCCGGGCTTCATGGCGCTGCTGCAAGGACCAGACCATGTCTTCGAACTGACCAATGCGGCCTACCAAAGGCTTATCGGAGACCGGCAAGTCATTGGAAAGTCCATCCGCGATGCCTTTCCGGAACTCGAGGGACACGAATTTTTCGAACATCTGGATCAGGTGCACAAGACCGGCGTGCCCTACAGGGGACAAGGTGTGAAGGTCGGCCTCCGCAACCATGAAGACGGGCCGATCGAAGAGCGCATCCTTGATTTCGTCTATCAGCCGATCAAGGGCGATGACGGGCGGATCACCGCGATCTTCATTGAAGGCACGGATGTCAGCGAACTCTCCTTTGCCAACGCCGCCCTTCGGTTGCGTGAGGATCATTTGCGTTCGATCCTGGCCACTGTGCCCGACGCCATGGTCGTCATCGACGAACAGGGGCGGATCCAGTCCTTCAGCACCGCTGCCGAAACGCTGTTCGGCTACCAGTCAAGCGAGGTCATCGGGCAAAACGTCAATCTGCTGATGCCCTCGCCCTATCGCGACGAGCATGATGCCTATCTGCTTCGCTATTTGACGACAGGAGAGCGTCGGATCATCGGGCTTGGCCGCACCGTTACCGGGGCACGCAAGGACGGCACGACTTTCCCGATGGAGCTTTCCGTCGGCGAGATGCACCCGGGAACCGGACGCTTCTTCACGGGCTTCTGCCGCGACCTGACCGAACGCCACCGGGCGGAAGCGAGAATCCAGGAGCAGCAGCAGGAGCTTCTCCATATGGCGCGGTTTACCGCTCTCGGCGAAATGGCTTCGACCTTGGCCCATGAGATCAACCAGCCGCTTACGGCGATCACGAACTATTTGAAAGGCAGCCGGCGACTTCTCGAGAACAGCAAGGAAGAAAATGCGCCAATGCTGCGGGATGCCGTGGATAAAGCCGCCGAACAGGCCCTGAGGGCGGGAAACGTCATCAGGCATCTGAGGGATTTCGTTGCAAGAGGCGAAAGCGAGCGCCAGGTCGAACGACTGCCGACGCTGATCGAGGAAGCTTCGTCCCTGGCACTGGTCGGAGCACGGGAGATAAACGTCCTCGTCAGCTACAAGCTCGACCGTGCCGCCGAACTGGTGTTGACCGATCGCATCCAGATCCAGCAGGTTCTGCTCAACCTGATGCGCAATGCCGTAGAGGCAATGCAAGGCTCGCCGCGCCGCGAATTGAAGGTCACAACTGTCGCCCGCGATGATGGAATGGCCGAAGTGAGCGTGATCGATACTGGCCCAGGCCTTGCCCCGGAGGTCTCGGCGCAACTCTTCCAGCCCTTTGTGACCACCAAGAAGCACGGCATGGGCGTCGGGCTTTCGATTTGCCGCACCATCGTTGAATCGCATGGCGGTCACATATGGGCCGAGGCAATGCCGACCGGCGGGACGGCTTTCCGGTTCACCTTGCGCATCGTGGAGAAGGAAGAGGTCTCAAATGGCCGATAGTGATCTGGTGCATGTGGTCGACGACGATGTGGATGTTCGCAAGTCGCTCGGTTTTCTTCTGGCGACAGCGGATTTTGCGGTGCGCTTGTACGAATCGGCCACCGCTTTTCTGTCAACGGCAACGGGCAGGCTCGAGGGCTGCATCGTCACCGACGTACGCATGCCGGGTATAGACGGTATCGAGTTCCTGCGGCAGCTCAGAGCCGGCGGCCATACGATTCCGGTTATTGTCATGACAGGCCATGCCGATGTGGCGCTCGCCGTCCAGGCGATGAAGGAGGGAGCCGCCGACTTCATCGAGAAGCCGTTCGATGACGAGATGCTGATCGAATCGATCCGTTCCGCATTGGCCAACCGCAACCAGGCGCATGCGGCGCATCCCAGGTCGGCGGATATCCGCGATCGCCTGTCCACCTTGTCGGAGCGCGAGCGCCAGGTGCTGGATGGGCTGGTGTCCGGCCTGCCGAACAAGACGATCGCATATGATCTGGGCATCAGCCCGCGCACCGTCGAAATCCACCGGGCCAATGTCATGAGCAAGATGGCGGCAGGCAGCCTGTCACACCTCGTGCGCATGGCACTTATCGTGGAGACCAAATCCTAGACTTATCGGCCAGGCTGAAGTCCGTCTTCCTCGTTGAGCGTTTTCTCCATCGCCCAGTCGCGCCAATGGGTCGGTCGGATATCGACACGCGCGCCGGTGGTCACGTTCTTCCAACCCTCCCCCACCCTTTGGCAGGGAAATACAAGCGCGTGCGCGCCGTCCTCGTCAAGGACGGCAAGTTCGAGATCGCGACCAAACGGAGCGTTTAGGATTGGCTTCCACATCGTATCAAGATGTCCGTAAACGATGGGCCGCGCTTTGATCTGCATCATTTTCTGGAATCGCCCCGATCGCCGTCGGAATGAGGTCGTTCTTGCCGCTCCTGATCGGATCCACCCCAGCTCTGCCTACTCTGCTGGTGTCTCGATCACGGTTGCTGCAGGCTGCTGATATAGGCGATGATCGCCTCGATCTGGTCAGGGCTCGCAACCCACTCGGGCATGTCCGGATGTCCCGTCGAGATGCCTTCCGCGAGAGCTTCCTCGAGATCCGCGATAGGATAGCGCTTCGACAAGGTGCGAAAGGCGGGCGCATCCGGATGGCTGCTCTTGTCGGTTCTGCCAACCGCGTGGCATCCGGCGCAATTGAACTCAACCAATGCCTTGCCGCGTTCGACCGTGCTATTTGCCAAGGCTGGCGGTGCGCAGCCAAGCCAAACCGCCACCAACACGGAAATCCACGCGCAATATCTGCGGCTGCTATTGTCCATACGGGTGTTCATGGCTGCCAGCCTCCGCATTTCCGCTCAAGCGACTGTCCTCGCCGCTATGTCTTCAATCGCGGTTCTGGCTTCCTTGCGCACCAGCCCGGCCGATTCCGATGCAAGCTTGGACGTCAGTGTCGCAACCTTGCCGGCTTCGGTGACATAGTCCGAGGCTGCATTCTGCAGGAAGGTGGAGACGACCTCGAAGGCATCATTGAATTCAGGACCACCGATGAGATCGTCCGCCAGCTTGATATCCTGCTCGCAACGATGCCTCAGAAAGGCAAGCGTTTCGATCTGATAACGCATCATCGCCTTGAAGGCGTGCGCCTGGAGTGACACGGCGGCAAGAACCGCCTTCTGGCCATTTTCCGCCATTGGCAGCAGCTGCGTGCCGGATCGCGGCGGTCCTGGATAGCTGTGCATGATCGGCTGCTCCGTTGCGAGATGCCGCAACGCTAATGCCATTCGCCTCGGGGTCGTTGATCAGGATCAAGCCCTTTGACCTTTGCCGGGTGGGCAGCCCTTCAGATTGGTCGACAGATTTACGGCTGATCTGATCATTGCGGGCGGTTACGGCCACAGCCGTGTCCGTGAAATGGCCTTTGGCGGCGTGACGCATTCTGTGCTGCGCAGCGGATCGCTGCATCGATTCATATCGAACTGAGCAAAAACACCTTCGCCCCTGAAGTTGACCTGAATCAAGGTCGCCCCTTCCCGCAAGGGGTTACGTCTAGCCCCGCCAAATGAGCGAGGAACCGGTGCGGCGACACCTGCGATCGTTCCACAGAAAAGGAGTTCGGACATGAACTACCAGCGGTTCTTCGAAGAAGCGATCGGCCAGCTCCACGCGGAGCGGCGCTATCGTGTCTTCGCCGACCTCGAGCGCATCGCGGGCAAGTTTCCGCGTGCCATCTGGCGCTCCAATGGCCGCGCCGAGGAAATCACCGTCTGGTGCTCCAACGATTATCTCGGCATGGGCCAGCACCCCGACGTCGTCGCCGCGTTCCAGGACGCGGCCGGCAAGATGGGCTCGGGCGCCGGCGGCACCCGCAACATTTCCGGCACGTCCAACCCGCTGGTCGAGCTCGAGCATGAGCTTGCCGACCTGCACGGCAAGGACGCGGCCCTGGTCTTCACCTCCGGCTTCGTCTCCAACGAAGCCTCGATCTCGACCATCGCCCGGTTGTTGCCCAACTGCCTGATCATCTCGGACGAGCTGAACCACGCCTCGATGATCGAAGGTGTTAGGCGCTCCGGCGCCGAGAAGAAGATCTTCCGGCACAATGACGTCGCGCATCTGGAAAGCCTGCT
>NZ_NSFW01000014.1:0-210512 GCF_002294905.1 Mesorhizobium sp. WSM4308
CGGCGCGACCTTCTCGCATGGCTGCATCAGGCTGACCAACTGGGATGCCGAGGACCTCGCCTCCATGGTGCAAAAAGGCACGAAAGTCAGCTTCAAGGACGAGATGGCGAACGCAGGCGGCGGGTAGCCTCAGTGGCACAAGCATGCTAGGCGAACGGCGAGCACTCTCATAAGCACGCGAACAAGTTCATGTGTGGCCCACCGCTGTGCGCAATCTCTGGCTCCAAGACCTGGTGTTCCTACCTCGCCATATGTGACCCCGGCAGGTAACCCGCCGCTTACCGAAGAGCCCAGTATGTTTGCTGTCATGTTGATCCGTCTCATTCAGACTGCAAGTCAGCTAGCCGTCTTAGCTTACGACTTAATTCTTTCCGTTCTAGGCTCCGGGCATCTCGACGGGCGACTCTCAGTTCGGCAAGCGTCGGTTGCCACCAGCCGCGCAAAAGTTCGTCCGCTCCTGGCGGATTGCGTGCGGGCCATGTCCTGACCAACTCGGCGAGCGTAGCCGAACGCCACCTACCCCAAACGCAGTCGACATCTTTACGTGTTGCGTTTGGATATGAAGCCATCAAGGCCGACGGCTCAACAGGTTCACCCGATGCTTGGTTGAAAACGACGATACCGTATTGCGCTGTCGCAACCGGCCGGCCAAGAGGCGGTAAACCTTCGGCTGGCAGTGGATAGCGATGACGCCGACGTTCGGCATTCCGCATTTTCGAGGCCTTGTAAGCTTCAGTGTCTCTGGCGGCCTCTCGTCGTCGCCTCCTTTCTGCCGGCTCGGCATGTCGGGCAGCCATTTCTATGTTCGGCCATCGGCGCCGAAGCTCCTCAAACGAACGGAACGGCACCCGCCAGGCTCGCAGCTCGTCGTCCCAACTTGCCCACGGAATTGCCCGCAGTTCCTCGAGGACGGTCTTCGAATAAGGCGTGCGAACACGTAGGTCGTCGGAAACCTCCAGATATGAGCTGGATATCGAATCGAAGACGAAGGCATCACGACCCTTGCTGTCGCCGTGGAGAGCGAACATCTCTGCCTCTTGTGTCAACCAGCGGTCGATCCGGCGCGTGGCCGTCTTTCGGGGGACGAACCAACTCTTGCACTCGTCATTCCAGCTTGCTCGGGGAAAGGCGCGCCGAAATCGCTCGACAGCCATTCTATCGAACGCAAAGCGAGCTTCGGCGCCGGGAGCATTGCCCTTCCCTGGCACGTGATGAGCGTCCGAGTGTTCCATCGTGCTGATTGTGGGCGTTTCCTTGCCATGAACGCCTCCCCAGCCTTTAGGTTCACGAGCATTGATCCACAATGCACAGGTCAACTTGACGTAAGGGAGCGCGACAAGCCCATCTACGCATCCCTGTGGCCGTGAAACCTTCTCGTCCCCCGGTGATTAACTCTGATCTGAAAGGCGAATCCATGCCGAGACGACAGGAAATGGCTACAGCAGACCTACGGCCAAAGAAGCCCCGTTCACGCCCGCTAAAAGGCGAGGACTCGGAGGTGAGGCATATTGTGGAGACCCATACCCTCTCGCCCGACCAGGCGCGGGAACTTCTGCGCCGATATGGCGACGATTGGCGCAGGATAGAAGAAGCCGCCAAGTCCTACAAAGACGAAAAGTAAGTGTTGCTCATGGTGCGCTGGGATTGAGCATCTGACTGGCCTCAAAAGGAACGTCGCCGGCCGCCTATCAGCTTCCGGGCCGCGCTTTTGGCGTGCAAATGCGCCCCGACGAACAGATCGTCTTCACCGCTGGCAATCCGCCTCCGCGTTGTGGGTGCGCGATCTATTTCCGGCGCATGGAGATGATCACAATCGCGGGCGCTAACAGGTTCGAACCGAAGAAGAAGAATGACATGGCCCATCGCTCAGGACTTTTCTTTCAATTGAAGCTCCGGGGCTTCTCTTCGGCGCAGTTTGGATTGCGCGCTCAGCCCCTCCGCTTCCCAGTCGGCATGCTCGGCGGCGGCCTTTGGGAAGCGGCTCCGGTTCAATACATCAGCATTGTGAATCGATTGGGTGTGATCGATTCATCGAACTCGTTGGACGTTTCGGCGCTCTGGAGCGAGACTCCGCAGCATGTGTACCCCAGAGATACGACCAGCTCATCTGCACCGCATTGACGACGCCCGCAACATGGCCAGGTTCTATTCGCTGACTATTCAGCCGACCCTGTTCGGTGGCGCATCACTCATCCGCAACTGGGGGCGGATCGGGACGAAGGGCCGTATCAAAATCGAGACCTTTGATGAGCCACAAGATGTCGCTTGCGCGTTGGTTCGGCTTGAGCGCGCAAAGCGACGGCGAGGCTATGTTGTTCCTTAGCTCAAAAGCTGAATATGAGGGTTATCGCCGAGAGCGTCGAAACCGACGGCCAGGTGGCCTTCCGCTCAAAAACAACTGTGATGAAATGCAAGGCTACCACTACAGCAAACCGGTCTCAGCTCAAGCAATCGAGACATTGCTCAAGTCAGCGGCCTCGCCTCTAGTTCATTCCGCTTCCCGCCAAATCAGCCGGACCGAAACGCCTCCGCGACCGAGCGGACGCCGTCGACATGCGCTTGTCGATCGCCTGCCGGATGACGCGTCTCGATCCTATCGACCGACGCCGCCAACTCGTTGAATTCCGATTCTTTTTGACTCTGGAACCATATCGGCGGCCTGCGGCTTATTGACTCGCAAAGGTTGTGCCGGAGTGGAGTGTCATGGTTGCAGCGCGAGCGAATTGGAAGGGTTACATCAAATTCGGCGAGGTTTCCTGCGCGGTGGCGCTCTATAGCGCCGCGTCGTCGTCCGAGCGCATCGCCTTCAACACGCTCAACCGCGCCACTGGTAACCGCGTCCGCCGCGAGTTTATCGATAGCGAGACTGGCGATTCGGTCGAGCGCGACGATCAAGTAAAGGGGTACGAGATGGAGAACGGCGACTACGTCGTGCTCGAACCCGAGGAAGTCGCTGCCGCCGTCCCGGAGAGCGACAAGACGCTTAAGATCGAGGCGTTCGTGCCCTGCGACGAGATTGACGACGTCTATTTCGACAAGCCGTATTATCTCGCACCGGACCGGATGGGCGCCGACGCGTTCAAGCTGCTGCGCGACGGCATGCGACAGGCGAAAGTCGCCGCCCTGGCGCGTACGGTCCTATTCCGGCGGCTGCGCACGGTGCTGATCCGCCCGCATGGCAGCGGCCTGATCGGCACCACGCTGAACTTCGACTATGAGGTGCGCTCGGCTAAGGAAGCGTTCACGGATATTCCCGAGATCAAGATCGAGGGTGAAATGCTCGATCTCGCCAAA
The DNA here is from genome assembly GCF_002294905.1 of Mesorhizobium sp. WSM4308. Taxonomy (NCBI): domain Bacteria; kingdom Pseudomonadati; phylum Pseudomonadota; class Alphaproteobacteria; order Hyphomicrobiales; family Phyllobacteriaceae; genus Mesorhizobium; species Mesorhizobium sp. WSM4308. The sequence continues at coordinate 3,295 of NZ_NSFW01000014.1, forward strand.
CACATCATCAATACGAAGAAAGGCTCGTTTGACGCCAAGACCTTCAACGACCGCTACGACGCAGCGGTCGCCGAGCTCGTCAAGGCAAAGATCGAAGGTAAGCCACTGCCGAAGAAGAAGACGCCGCCACCGTCGAAGCCTAGCGATCTTCTGGAGACCTTGCGCCGGAGCGCGGGGCTGGTACCTACCCAGAAGCCGAAACGCGCTGCTGTCGCCAAGACCGACCGCAACCGAAAGCAGCCCAAGCGGGCCGCCGGCTCCAGACGCGCGGCCTGATCGGAGACCATCATGGCCGTTCGACCCTATTGGAAAGGATATCTGAAGCTCTCGTTGGTCACTTGCCCGGTGCAGATGATGCCGGCAACGTCGGAGAGCGAAAAGGTCCGTTTCCATACGCTCAACCGCGAGACGAACAACCGCGTGGTCAGCCACTACGTCGATGCCGTCACGGGCAAGGAAGTCAAGGAGGAGGACGAGGTCAAGGGGTATCAGCGTGGGGAGAACGATTACATCATTCTCGAAGACGAGGAACTGGAGGACGTCGCCCTGGACAGCACCAGGACTATCGATATCGATGTGTTCTCGCCGCGCGATTCCATCGAATGGATCTGGCTCGACACCCCCTATTACCTGTCGCCAAACGACCCGGTCGGCCAGGAGGCCTTCGCGGTCATCCGCGACGCAATGGCAGCAGAAGACATGGTCGGTATCTCCAGGCTGGTGATCTCGCGGCGCGAGCGCGCGGTGATGCTAGAACCCCGCGGCAAGGGCATCGTACTGTGGACCCTGCGCTATGGCGACGAGGTCAGGGACGAGGACGCCTATTTCGAGGGGATCGACGCGAACAAGTCCGATCCCGAGATGATGCCCCTCATCCAGCAATTTATCAAGAAGCAGACCCGCCATTGGGACAGCAAGCTGGTCTCCGATCCCGTGCAGGACAAGCTCCTGGACATCATCGAGGCTAAGCGCAAGAAGACAAAGCGTCCGGCCAAGGCGAAGGCCTCCGAGCCGAAGGCGACGCCAAACAACGTCATCAATATCATGGATGCCCTGCGCAAGTCCGTCGAAGCTCAGAATCGTCCCGGCAAGCGCTAGACGTCGAGATAGAGCCGTTTCAAGGGTCGGGCTGCCCCGGTCTCCCAGGCCACCTCGTGGGCCATGTCCGGGGGCAGGCGATCATGCCCTGCAAGCTCACATTCTCGGTGACTTCGTATGGTAGGAAACTCCCGTCGCGCGTCAGGCCGCCCGCCGCATCGATCTTGCCAGTCGCTTGAGGGATGCTTCCAGGGGGCGATGGCCATCGCCATAGTCTTTCCAGGCCGTGCTCTTTGCCAGGAGCCCGGGCACCGTGCGCAGGGTGAAGCGCTTCGGATCGAGATCGATTTTGACCTGTGCCCAGGTGAGCGGCATGGAGACTGTCGCGCCGGGTCTGGCCCGCGGCGACAGCGGAGCCACGGCGGTCGCCATGCGATCGTTGCGCAGATAGTCGAGGAAGATGCGGCCGATGCGCTGGTTCTTCGCCATCTTGGTCAGGTAGAGGGCTGGATTGTCCCGCGCCATCTGCAGGCAGACATCATGAGCAAAACTTTTGGCCTCCGGCCAGGTGAGCTTGCTGCGCTTGGTGACCGCTAAGGGCGTGACGACGTGCAGCCCTTTACCGCCAGTCGTCTTGCAGAAGCTGACGAGCCCAAGATCGTCGAGGCGGGCGCGCATTTCCTTGGCCGCTTCGACAACCGTTTTGAACGGAACGTCGGGACCTGGATCAAGATCGAAGACGAGCCGGCCCGGCACCTCCGGCTGCTGTGGCTCGCAATTCCAGGGATGCAGTTCCAGCGCACCGATCTGGCCGACGGCGGCGAGGCCCTCCATACGGTCGATCTGCAGGTAGGGCTTCTTGTCGCCGAACACTTTCACCAGTTCAAGAAGATTTGAGGTTCCCGGCATCGCATGACGCTGGAAGAACTGCTCGCCGCCGATTCCATCCGGCGCGCGGATGATTGAGCAGGGCCGCCCGCGGATGTGCTCTATCAGCCAGGGACCCACCGCTTCGTAATAGCGGGCGAGATCTTCCTTGGTTACCGGGGTGCCATCATTGGCATCCGGCCACAGCGGCTTGTCCGGGTTCGAGATCAGCACACCCATGACATCGACCTTGCCGCTACTGCGGGAAGGCTTCGCTGAGGTCGGCTTCCGCGGCTGGGGCACCTTGGTCTTCTCCGGCGAGGCAGGTCTATCGGCTTCGATCTCCTCGGCCGGTTTGTCCTCACGCAAACCTTTGAAGGCGGCTTGGCGCACGAGCCCGTCGGACGTCCAGCCGGCGAATTCGATCTCGGCCACCAGCTCCGGCTTCAGCCAGACGACGCCGGGTTCGTTCTTCGGCGCGCCGATGCCGGTGAAGGGTGATTTCCCAGTCGCGGCAGCTTTCAGCTTCGGCAGCAGGTCCCTGACCTTGGCTGCGCCATAGCCGGTGCCCACGCGGCCGACATAGACGAAGTGATCGCCGCGGTTGACGCCGACCAGAAGCGACCGGAACTTGCCATTGGTTGTGGCATAGGCGCCGATGACGACCTCATGGCCCGCACGACACTTTGACTTCGCCCACGTCTCGGTGCGGCCGGAAACGTAGGGCGCATCCGCGCGCTTCGACACGATGCCTTCCAGGGACAGCCGGCAGGCCGAGCGAAGCACTGCCTCGCCGCCAGTTTCGAAATGCTCAACGAAGCGGATTCGATCATCCTCACCCGTGTCGGTCAGAAACTGACGCAATCGCGCCTTGCGCTCACTCAGCGGCAAGACACGCAAATCCTCAGCGCCTTCGAACAGCAGGTCGAAGGCGAAGTAGACAAGCGCATCGGTCTTGCCCTCGGCCAGCGCTGCCTGAAGGGCGGCAAAGTCCGGGGCGCCGTTTTCGTCGAGCGCGCAGATCTCGCCATCGATGATCGCATCGGGCAGATTGCCGGCGGCTCGGGCGATGGCGGGATATTTGACCGTCCAGTCGAGACCCTTGCGGGTCTTCAAGATCGCTTCGCCGCCCAGAACGCGCATCTGGATGCGATAGCCGTCGAACTTGATCTCGTGCAGCCATCCGCTCTCGGAGGGCGGCCGTGCCAGCGTCTGGCAGAGCTGTGGGGCAATGAAGTCGGGAAGATCGGCGTGAATGACTGTCCCGTGCTTGTTCCTTTTTCCGCGAACGTTTGTTTTCCGTTCCTGCGCCGCCAAGCCTGTACGACTGTCCCACACAGCATCGGCCTCGGCCTTGCCGCCTTGCAGCATGAAGGGTTTCGGGCTGCGGCCCTTGCCGGCAGCAATTGCCTCCATCTTGCGTCCGGACGCGACAGAGGTGTCATTCTTGTCGAGGATGGCGGCGCCGTTTGTCTCTACGGAATATTCATCGCGATGTTTGATCAGCAGCCAGTTGGTGCGCTTGCCGCCTTCGCGGTCGTTGGCCATCCGCACCAGCACGAAACTGCCATGCAGCCGCTCTCCTTCGAGCGTGAACTTGAAATCGCCCTTGGCCAGCGCCTGCTCGGGGCTCTTCTTTCCCTCGGGCTCCCAATAGCCGCGGTCCCACAGCATGACCGTGCCGCCGCCATACTGGCCTTTTGGAATCGTCCCTTCGAAATCCCCGTAGTCGAGCGGATGATCTTCCACCTCGACGGCGAGCCTCTTGTCATGAGGATCGAGAGAGGGACCGCGCGTCACGGCCCAGGATTTGAAAACGCCGCCGAGCTCAAGTCGCAGATCGTAATGCAGTCGCGTCGCGTCATGTTTCTGAATGACGAAACGGCGGCGGCTCGAAGGCTTGACCGACCCTTGACCGCTCGGCTCCTGCGTCTTCTTGAAATCGCGCTTGGCCTTGTATGTTGTTAGCTTGTCGCTCGCCATTCGATGCCCTCGGACCACGGACCAATCGGCCTACAAGCAGGAATGTTCAGAGTGGCAAACATGTTCCCCCCCGGGCGTCGCGCCCGCGCTGGCGTTATGCCAGCGCGGGCTTGGGATAAGCAAAGGCACCGCCACCGCCAGTGCTGGGCGGAACGGCCGCAAATACAGGACAAGGCGGTGGGACGTCATCGTCGTCGCGCCGACGATGGCGCACAATGCGCGCCCAATGTGAGAAGGACAATCGTCCGCGACGCTGCGCCGGTCTTCGCGACAGTCCTGGTGTTTGCTGGCTGGTGCTCGCGCAAATGTCTGCATCCAGCGCCTTGAGCGCTTGGAGAATCTCATCCACTTCGATGCAGGAGCCGTCGTCCAGCTGACGTATCGAGGGCCGGCCTGGAACCGCGCGGGCGTCGGATGCCCAGGAAGCCAGCAGCGCCCGCTTCTCCTCGCGGCTCATTGCCGGATCGTTGAGGATTTCATCGGGACGCTGGAATATCGGGCGTCGATCGGCATCCCGATTGTTTGTGTCTGGAGTAAAACCTGTCATCTCCGTTTCTCCGCAATTCGTGCCTCCCGGACGCTGCCGCGAGGCAAATCGCAGCATTTGATGTTCGCGCGGAACTCAGGCGGCGTCGCGCTGCCGATCCGTATCCTGGCTAATCTGCTTCTTAGTCGCTGTCTCATCCCCTGACGCGGCGCTGCCGGTCGAGCCGATGGCAATGCGGCGAGGCTTCAGCTCCTCAGGAATCTCGCGCACCAAATCAACCGAAAGCAGGCCATTTTCGAGCGCCGCACGTGCTACCTTGACGTGGTCGGCCAGCTTAAAAGCCTGCCTGAAATTGCCGATGGCCAATCCCTGGTGGAGAATCTGTCGGTTGGCCTCCTCCGGCTTTTTCTGGCCGGTGACGATCAGCTCGGGGCCGTGCTGGGTGAGCTCGACTTCCTCCGCACTGAACCCGGCGATCGCCATCGTAATGCGGTAGTCGTCCGGGCCGAGCTTTTCGATGTTGTAGGGCGGCCACTCCGAACGCACGCCATTGTCGAGCATGTCGAAGAGACGGTCGAAGCCGACCGTCGAGCGGTAGAGAGGGGTATAATCGAAGCTTCTCATAGCCATATCCTCCGTAAAGCAACATGGGTTACAAGCAGCGCCGCAGCGTCTCTGCGACGCCCAATCCGTCGGGCCGAAGCCCCGACGCAGAACGATTTGGGAAAACCCGAAATCCGGTTCAAGAGGGCAGATCCTATTTTTTTGATCAACGTCCCTGCCTGTTCCCCTGGCCTCGTCACATGCGCGCTCGGATCGCCAAACGCCGCCGGCGGACCCGAGGCGTCACATTTCAACGGAAGCCCTTGAGCCCGGCCTCGTCCGAGCCAAAGCTCTCGGCAAAGGACATTCTTCCCTTTGTTTGGCCCTTTCCTTGGACTTAAGCCGACCTTCCTGGGCCCGTCGATGCGGTGCAGGCTCATCGGCTGATCCCGATCAACGAAAAAGGGGAAAGCCCGTCGAGACGATCGCCTCCAGTCGTGAAGGGCACGGCTTAACGAGCCGGCCGCGAGGAAAGGGCCGTACTGTGGAACTCGACGTCATCTTGGATGTTGACTCAAAGATAGGGCGCAGGAGCATGCCATGCACATCGACCAGCACCGTGAGACCGTAGTCTACGCCAGGACGTAACCTTCCAATGAACGTCGCAAACCTCCAGCTCCAGGGCCCACTTCTGGCGGTTGCCTCGATTAACAATGCCGTCGCACCTAAAGGCATTCTCAACATCGACGACATCGATCTGACGCTGCGAACTGCCGAGCTTAATTTGGCTGGCGATGAGCGCCTGTTCGAAGACATGTCGCGCGCCAACCGTGATGTGGCCTGCTTCCCAATCAGGGTTCGGCAGATGGCCAACCACGCGCAAGGCGAAACCGAGATCCCTCCTTCTCCGAGTTGGCTCGCATGATCGGCCGGAGTAAGGAGCCCGATAACGATCAACAGTGATGCATGGCGGCACACATCCTTCGCATGGCAACGCGACACGGCGCGCTGTCCGTGTTGCCCTTGTTGCGCTACTGATTGCATGCGCCGCCGCGGCGATAGCGTGGTACGTGACGGCAGCGCGCCCGCCATTCTCTCAAAACGATGCGCAATTTGACGGCGGCGATGCCCCGCGAGGCAAACTCGTCTTCGCGGCCGGCGATTGCGCGTCCTGTCATGCGACGCCAGGGCAATCGGACCGGCTTAAGCTCGGCGGCGGGATGGCACTTGGCTCGCCATTTGGGACTTTCCGGCCACCAAACATTTCTCCCGATCCGGTCGACGGTATAGGCACGTGGACCGCGGCCGACCTGGCGAATGCCCTTGTCGGAGGCGTCTCGCCAAGCCGCGAGCACTACTATCCCTCCTTTCCCTACACGAGCTTTACGGCAATGACGGTTGCGGACATCAAGGATTTGTATGCTTACCTGCGGACGCTTCCGAAGGTTTCGGGTCGTGCGCCGCCCCACGATCCCAAAATTCTGTTTATGGTCCGCCGGTCAATCGGGTTCTGGAAACTTCTCTTCTTTCGCGAAGGTCGATCGGCCGCAGACACGAGCGGGATATCGACACGTGATCGCGGGGCTTATCTCGTTGAAACCGTATCGCACTGCGCGGAGTGCCACTCGAGCCGCAACGCATTCGGAGCAATCAAGTCCGGCACCCTTTTTGCCGGTGGCATCGATCCGCAAGGGACGGGTTTTGTGCCCAACATAACTCAACAGAGATTGCGCAGCTGGGGCGAGGCGGATATCGCAACGATGCTCAAGACTGGCGAGACGCCCAATCATGGACGCGTGGGATCATCCATGGCCGATGTGGTAACGAACTCTGCGATGCTGCCTGATAGCGACCGCCAGGCGATCGCGCGCTACGTCAAGGCGCTTCCTGCGATTGCAACGCCTGGTCCATAGGCTCATTCGGCATAGAGGTAGGCGGCGAGATCCTGGGCTTCCTGTTCGGAAATACCCGTCATCGGCATCGCCGTCCGCGGGGAAAAACTGCGCGGCGAAACGATCCAGGCAACGAGATTGTCGGAGCGGTTTTCCAGAACGCCAGCGATGTAGACGCGCCTCGATAGTCCCGTAAGCGGAGCGGCCGTCTGACCGTCCGCCCCCGGGATCCCGCGAATCGTGTGACATCCGGAGCAACCATACCGCCGAAAGATTGCCGGAGCGCGATCGGGATCGCCACCGGTCATCGTTTTCGCGGTGGCGGCTCGGGTATGATTGTCACGCGCAATGTTGGCCGTGACGAACGCAGCTGAAGCCACGATAAGGCCGCCGGCCATTAAGGCTGCTCGACCGGGAACAGACAACAGCAAGCTAGGCATTTTGCGCCTTTCTTCCGCTCGAGTGCCGGATCCAGAGCGCCAACATGGTCATTGCCGCGGCCGCATAGACCGTTCCTGCCGGCACCCACATGATCATGCCCGCCAATTGCTGGTCCTCCAGCGGCGTTAGTCCCCAGTCCATCGCGGTTTGGGTCTGCGCGACATAGAGCACGCGCGGGGCAAGCGCCATCAAGACGCCCAGGATGCTGGTGTGGATCATGGTCAGGAACAAATGCCATGCCGAGGCGCCATAATCACTTCGCCAGACAATTGCCCACCAGAACAGTATCGCCGTCGCGAAGAAGCTCAGATGCTGGAGGCGGTGAAGGAGCGTGTCGGTCACGGCGGCGTCGAACAGGACGGGCACGTGCCAGGCCCAGATGGCAACGCCGTGAATGATGGTCGCGTTGGTGGCGCCAATACACCAGTCCCATGCTCTGCGGACAACGGCCATACGCATCGCCGAGCCAGCGGCGTGGCGCGTTGTTCGGGGCAATCCCCAAAGCAGGAGACCCACTGGCCGAGCCAGCACGATCAAGGGCGCCGATACGGCCATGACAATCTCGTGCTCGATCATATGGAAGGTAAAGAGGTGTTCGCCAAGCCAATGAAGCGGCGAAAGCAGTGCACCTGCCAACGCCAGCGTGCCGCCGCAGTAAGGCAAGACCCGGATCAACATGATGCCCGGTCTCCTGATCCGCCAAGTCAACCTTATGACGCCAACGCCGTACAGTATGGTAAGTACAGCTAGCGGCACGACGATCCACGGGTCAAACGTCCAAGGGTATGCCGAACCGTGTGTCTCGTTCCCATGCGCCATAGCCGGGCTGGCGATGATCAAGGCGACCAGTGTGCGGATCAGCGTTGGCATGGATCCAGCAGCATCGTAGCCGCCCCCTGCAATGACAGCGCCAACACAAATGCCAGTGCGATCAGGAAACCCGCATCGGTGATAAATCGCTCGGATCTGGCCAATCCGGCGGAGCCCGTACGTGATGCCACGACACCAGCGATCGACGCCGCTAGGAGCGCGGCACAAAGGGCGGCCGTCCAGGGAAAATTCCGTCGGCAATCCACGTAGGGCGTGATTTGTCCAAGCTGGGTGGTGACCGCCCAAGCGGCAGGCGGCACGACCAATCCCGTGTATCGCAACCAGCGTCTGCTCAAAGTCGTGGAACCCAATAGAGGCACACGTACATCGGCAACCACGTCAGCACCACAAAGTTCCAGTACATCGCATTGTCGGCCACATCGCCAAACCGTCGTGCATTGTCGCCATGGCGCGTGAACATCAGGCTGGTCAGCACGACAGTCTCACCCAGATCGGTCAAGATGTGTGTCGTATGGAGGCCGAGCATCACCCATACAATCGATCCATAGGCGTTTTGGTCCCACTTGATGTGCATGGCGGGAAACTCGAAAACACGCAAGATAAGCGGCAAGACGCCGACCAGCGACATGACAATGAGGCCAATTCGGACCTTTCGTAGGTCTTGGCTACGCGCCCAGCGTGTAACAAAGACATTGGGTATGAGGCTTACAAGCAGCACGACCGTCAGGGTCGTGCCTGCAAGCAGATCAGGCGGCGCGGTATCCAGCGGCCACCGTGGTGCCACGCTCATCAGATAGAGATAAATCACGATCGAAAGGACAAAACCGGTGCCTTCGATGAGCATGAAGGCGAGCGTTCCCCACCAGGACAGGCTGGCAGTGCCAAGGCCATGCGCGGGAAGCTCCGTCACGTCAAGGACGACATCGTGCTTCATGTCTCGTCCTCCGGGTCGCCCTTTGGCCAGAACCAGCCAATGAGTGCGATTGCAATCGGTATGGAGCCCCAGACCACGGCCCAAGGGGTAAAGATCGACCAAATCAGCATTGCTGACGTAGCGAGCGCCGCAAGGAGCGGCCAAATCGAATTCCCGACCGAAGATTCACGCGCTTGCGCACGCGCTTCCACGACACTGGTGATAAGCAGTTCGCGCCTGTCCGTGTACAGACCCTCGACGATACCAAGTGGGTCCGATCTGTCCGACAAGGGCTCTAGGCTTTCGACGACAGGCAGCCGCGCGAAATTATAGGACGGCGGTGGCGAAGACGTCGCCCACTCCAGCGTTGAGGCGCCCCACGGATTGGCTGGTGCGACGGGACCTGATCTGGCGCTGCGTATGGCGTCAATGAAGAACAGCAGGAAACCGGCGGCCAGCACGATCCCGCTGAGACTGATGAACATGTTCAGGCCGGACCACGGCATCTCCGGCTGATAGGTATAGATGCGCCGGGGCATGCCTTGCAGGCCGAGAATGTGCATGGGGAAGAAAGTCAGATTGAAACCCGAGAAGATGAGGCCAAACGACCAGCGGCCAAGCGTCTCGCTCATCATTCGGCCTGTCAGTTTCGGAAACCAGTAATAGACGGCGCCCAGCAAGGGAAACACGGCGCCACCCACCAAGACGTAATGGAAATGCGCGACGACGAAATAGGTGTCGTGAACCTGTGTATCGAACGGAACCGATGCCACCATCACGCCGGTCAGCCCACCAATGACAAACACGACAATGAACCCGATGACGAACAAAAACGGCGTCTTGAAGATTGGCCGTCCCGCCCAAATCGTCGCCAGCCAGCAAAAGATCTGCAGGCCTGCCGGAACGGCGATCGCCATGCTTGAGGCGGTGAAGAAACTTTCGCCCAGCCGCGGAAGGCCGGCCACGAACATATGATGCACCCACAGCCCGAAGGCCAGAACGCCCGTCGCGATCAAGGCCATCACCATGGCCAGATATCCAAACACCGGCCGCTGTGTGAATGTAGCGACGATGCTGGAGACCATGCCCACCGCGGGCAGGAAGATGATATAGACCTCAGGGTGGCCGAAGAACCAGAACAGATGCTGCCACAGCAGCACGTCACCGCCTTCGGCCGGGTTGAAGAAATGCGTCCCGACGAGCCGATCGAGGATCAGGCTGGTGCTGGCGATCATGATCGCCGGCATGGCGAGGATGACCAGGAAGGACGTGACCAGCATCGACCAGACGAACAGCGGAATCCTGTCCAGTGACATTCCCGGCGCGCGTTGCTTGAATACGGTGACGACGATTTCGACGGCGATGGCGAGAGCGGAAACCTCGGTAAAGGTGATCATCTGGGCCCAGATGTCGGCCCGCTTCCCGGCGGCATATTGAGGCCCCGACAGCGGTACGTAGGCGAACCATCCAACGTCCGGACCGGTATCGACGGCGAACGCAATCCACAACAGCAGACCGCCGGCAAGGTACATCCAGTAGGAAAACGCGTTGAGGCGGGGGAATGAGATGTTTCGCGTTCCCACCATCAAGGGCACCAGGTAGATGGCCATCGCCTGCATGACGGGCACGGCGAACAGGAACATCATATTCGAGCCATGCGTGGTGAAAATCTGGTTGTAGCGATCGGGCCCGAGGAACCGGGCTTCGGGTTGCGCCAGCTGAAGCCGCATCAGCAAAGCCAGCACTCCGCCGAGTGCCAGAAAGACAAATGCCGTGACGATATAGCGGCGGCCGATAATCTTATGATCGACAGTCGATAGGGCACCCCATAGGCCAGGGAGCGTTGACCAGGTCGCGGCAAGTCGACGATCGAGTTCGCCGGCTTCCATCCCGGTGTCCCGAACGCCTTCGCGATCCGCTGCTGCGCTCATTTGAGACTTTCCATATAGGCGGAGATATTCTGGAGCTCGATGCTAGTCAGCGGAACCATCGGCATATTGTTCCCCGGCTTCAGCGTCTGCGGATCGGCAATCCAGGCCGCCAGCGAACCGCGCGTGGTCTCCAGCAATCCGGCGGCGATTGTCTGGCGACTGCCGATGTGCGTCAGGTCGGGTCCTGTCGTACCGGTAGCATGCGTTCCGCGGATGGTATGGCAGGCCGCACAGGGCTTTGCCAGAAAGGCCACCTGCCCCGAGGCGGCATCGGGATCGGCCGGCATCATCGCATCGGCGTGCTGTGCTGTGATCCAGCGCGCATAATCGGACGGAGCCTCTGCGACGACGATAACCGCCATATGGCTATGCTGCAGGCCGCAGAATTCGGCGCATTGCCCGCGATAGATGCCAGGCTTTTCCGCCCGAAGCAGCAAATCGTTTGAGCGACCCGGAACGAGATCCTGCTTCCCGGCCAGGCTGGGAACCCAGAACGAATGGACGACGTCGGCGCTTTCAAGCTGAAGCCGGACATCTTGACCGACAGGGATATGGATTTCGTTGGCGGTCTGGAAGGTGGGAGTGCCATCGGACCCGGCGTAGATGACCTGCCACCACCATTGCTGTGCTCTCACGGTGATGGTCACGGCAGCACTTTGCGGGACCCCGATGCTGCGGGTGGTGAAGAAGCTGGCGATTGTCATGCCGGCGATAATGGCCACCGTCACCGCGACCGCGGCCGAGACCGTCATTGTGAGCCGACCTTCCGATGTCCGGCCTTCCGTCTCGGCCCGACGCCCCCGCCTGAGCGCCAGGACGAGCATGACCATCACCAGCAACCAGATCATCGCGGACAGGGCAACTATCCCGATGATCAGATACTCGAGATGAATGGCGGGAGCCCCGTAGGGGTTAAGCGCAGACTGGCTGCCATTGCAGCCTGACACCAGAGCACCCGTCGACAACAGGCCCATGCAAGGGGCTCTCACGGCGAAGGTCCCTGATCTGGATGGACACCCACCGGGCCCTCATCGAAGAGAATCTTCGCGGGGCCTCGGTTCTCGGCCGGGCGGGTCTGCTTGTCATCGTTGCGGCTAGGCGCCGCTGTCTTCGGCGTATACGAGCCGATCGTCTGGACATAACCCGCGAGCTGCCAGATCTGCTCGATAGTCATGCGGTCGTGAAAGGCGGGCATGCCGTGCGGGCGGCCATCACGGATCGAGGCGACGATGGAGACCACTTCAGGACCATACAGCCACCAGCCGTCAAGGAAGGAGGGGCCGACACCGCCGCGTCCGTCTCCATGGCATGTCGAGCACCCGAACCAGGCGTAAAGGCGCTTGCCTTGGCTCAGATTGTAGGCATCCGTTTCATAAAGCTTGCCCTGCGCAAAATAACTCTCTGGCGGTGTTCCGCTGATCGCATTGGGCATGAGCCGGAATTGATCGAGATCGGCCGCAACGGGGGGATCCACACGAAGCTCCCTGGCCTGGCGAAACCAGCCCAACCAGGCACCGACACCGATCAGCAGAAACGCTGCCGCCATGAATGCCCAGTTTGGGTTTCTTGTGTCTATCAAGGGGCCCTCAGCCCATAAAAGAATTAGCCGTCCGGATTAAGGCTCGATCTGGTAAGGCGCACAGGTAGAAGTTTATAGGAAGGTGTTTTTGCCTTCGGATCATGATGAGCCAAAGGGAAAAGCGGGTTTGCCTCGGGGTAATACGCCGCACAGCATCCCTTCGGAATGTTGTACTGAACGATCCTCAGGCCAGTGATCTTACGAATGTTATTATCGTCGATCGCCGTCGTCACATCGATGTGCTCGCCATCGACGAAGCCCAGCCGGCTAATATCCTCGCCGTTCATGAACACGACCCGGCGAGTGCCTTCAACGCCACGGAATCGATCGCTGTAGCCGTAGATCGTGGTGTTGAATTGGTCGTTGGATCGCAGTGTCGAAAGATGCAGGACGTCGGCCCTCCCCGATGTGGAGAACTCCGGAAACAATCTGTGCGGCGTGATGAAGTTGGCCTTTCCCGTTTTCGTCACCCACTTGCGTTCTCGCGCGGGCAACGGCCTGGCAAATCCGCCAGGTTGAAAAAGCCGCTTGTTGAAATCCTTGAACGTCTCCGGGTAAGTGCGCTCGATGGCGTCTCGTATCTGCGCATAGTTCCCGACCCAGGCGTCCCACGGAACCTTCGTTTGTCCGAGGGTAGCCTTCGCGATGCCCGCAACGATGGCAGGTTCGGAGAGAAGCTCGGAGCTGGCCGGTTTCGCCTTGCCGCGAGAGCCATGAAAATGAGCTATGGAACTTTCAATTGACACCGCCTGCGGACCGCTTGCCTGCTGGTCGACTTCAATGCGCCCCAGGCACGGCAGCAGATAAGCGACCTCTCCATGCAGCACATGGCTGCGGTTGAGCTTTGTCGCGATCTGCACGCTCAAACGCAGCTTGCGCCATCCCTCTTCCATGGCGGCCGTGTCGGGTATCGCTTTCAGGAAGTTTCCGCCCAGGCTGACGAACGCGCGGCACTGGCCGTTGATGATCGCTTCGCAGGTCTCGACCGTCGAGCGGCCCGTCCATGTCGGTGGCTCAAAGCCGTAGAGCTCGGAAAGCTTGTCCAGCGGCGCCAGCCCAGGTTTCTCGGTGATCCCGACGGTGCGCTGGCCCTGCACGTTGGAATGGCCCCGCACGGCGCAGATATTTGCTCCGGGCTTGCCGATATTGCCGCGCAGCAGCGCCAGGTTGCAGACCATGTGAACGTTCTCGACACCCATGAGGTGCTGCGTCAGGCCCATGCCATAAATCATCATGACGGCGCTGGCGTTCGCGTAAGTTTTAGCAGCCTGCATCATCTCTGAGCGGCTGAGACCCGACACGCGTTCGAGTTCCTCCCACTGATGGGCTCGCGCAGCCTGAGCAAATTCCTCAAAACCGCTGGTGTGTTCCTGGATAAAATCGTGATCGAGCACGTGCTTCTTGTCTGCCGAGGCCATCGAGGCCGCAAAGGCGACCATCGCGGCATTCTCCTGGTCCTTCGGCTTCCCGTCCTGCCCCGCCACGCGGCTTGCGCCTGATGCCTTGAGGGCGTCGTCAGCTTCAATCAGCGCCTTGCATACCCCGAACAGTGCCGCGATATCGCCGCCATTCCTGACCTGATAATATTCCGACGAGATCTTTGTCTCTTTCCCGGTCAGCATCTGTGCCGATTGCGGATTGACAAAGCGCTCCAGCCCCCGTTCGCGCAGCAGGTTGAAGGTGACGATCTTGACGCCCCGGTTGACGGCGTCCTGGAGATCATGAAGCATCCGAGGCGACGATGTTCCAACGTTCTGCGCGATGTAGAAAATGCAGTCGGTGTTCTCGAAATCGGACAGGATCGCCGTCCCGACGGATGAACCGATGCTTTCCGGGAGCGCCACAGAGGAACTCTCGTGACACATGTTGGAGCTGTCAGGCAAATTGTTGCTGCCATACATGCGTGCGAACAGCTGGTACATGTAACTGGTTTCAAGCGAGGCACGCCCGGACGTGTAGAGATCAACCTGATGAGGATCGAGAGAACGCAACTCTCTCCCAATCTCATCAAAGGCATCGGACCAGGCGACCGGAACGTATTTGTCGCTCGCTGCATCCCAGCGCATGGGATGCGTCAAGCGACCTTGTTCTTCCAGGTCGTGATCCGACCAGGTCTCCAGCTCGCCCAACGTGTGGTTGGCAAAAAATGCCGGACCCGCTCGACGCGACGTCGTCTCCCACGCAGTAGCCTTGGCGCCATTTTCACAGAACTCAAGCGGATGTGGCTGAGCCGGCTTTGCCCAGGCGCAGCTGACGCACATATATCCTTCAGGCTTGTTTTGGCTCGAAAGGAGCTTTGGGTCCCGTAAGAGGACACGTTCTCTCGCGTTAATCATTGCGACGGATTTCGCCGACCCCCAGCCACCAGCGGGTCCCTTATATGGTTGGATGGTTGGGGACCGTGTCTTTGATGTCATTTCCGCCTCGCTCGCGTAGCCGACGCCGCTTTCGGTCTCGCTTCACTGGCGCGTCACGACCTCATTCGTTGACGTGCCGAACGTTCAATCGCCGACCATTCAGTCTTGCCCCGGCAATATAGAACTTAGCACCTGTCGGACGGTTCCACGGATGACGCCCATCTCTTCGGGGTCGCCCTTGGCGAGGGACGAGGCAGGTTCCTGATCTGGTCGAAAGTGAAAGTACGGGGGGAGCGGCGGCACTCCTGGATCGGTTTGACCTCGAGGATGACCGGGCGATCGGACGCGAGGGCTTCGTCCCAGGCTCCGCCAGGTGCTTCGAGGCGATCCACGAACAGCCCCTTCAGCCCGATCAGGTCCGCGAAGCGATGATAGGGCACGTGGGAATTTGCTGCGAGGCCTCGAATTTAGGGTCGCCTTCCATGACACGCTGTTCCCATGTCACCTGGTTGAGATCCTGGTTGTTGAAAACGCAGATGACCAACCGGCTGTCCTCCCAGTTCTTCCAATATTTCGCGACAGTAATCAGCTCCGCCATGTCATTCATCTGCATGGCGCCGTCGCCGCGCTTATCTTGCCGAATGATCTCCAGGAGATGGGCTATGAAGAGCCACCGCGGGCCCACGGCACCGTACATTCCGGAGTAGGCTATCGACCCCCAACGGTAGAGCGCAGGCCCATGACCTGAAGACAGCAGCGGATGTTCTCAACGCCGGGAAGCGGATAGCTATGTTGGTTGGCGCTGGCGCTCTCGGCGCAAGGCAGCAGGTGATCGAGTTTGCAGACCGGCTGGGCGCCGGTGCCGCCAAGGCATTGCTGGGCAAGGCGGTCTTGCCCGATTCCCTGCCATGGGTAACCGGATCGATTGGACTGCTGGGCACCGAGCCTTCCTGGAACCTCATGCGCGACTGCGCCACGTTGCTGGTGATCGGCTCGGGCTTTGCCTGCGCCGAGTTTCTGCCAAAGGAAGGCCAGGCCAAAGGCGTCCAGATCGATCTCGCACCAGGCATGATGTCACTGCGCTATCCGATGGACGTCAGTCTCGTGGGCTATGCAGCCGAAACACTCGAGGCCTTGCTGCCGCTGCTGAAGCAGAAGAAGGACACATGGCGCTTTTGTGGAAGGGTCCTTGATTTGGATTGCATTGCTTTTTCAGTAACACCTAATATCAGCCTGTTGAAATCGGCATTCTCGGGAGGAAAGTGTCATGCCTAGGGTTTCAGATCTTTTCTTTAAAACAGCTGTCGTATGGCTCATTCTGGGGATCGGCGCCGGCTTGCAGATGGCAATCTCGGGCGACCACGGTGCATTTCCTGCCCATGCACACATCAATCTGCTCGGGTGGGTCACAAGCGCAATCTTTGGCGGCTACTACGCTCTTAATCCGGCAAAGGCGGCGCGGAGAACCGCAATGGTCCACTACGGCCTCTACAACGTCGGATTGGTGGTAATGCTGCCAGCTCTGTATCTTATGCTGCACCAAGGCTATACGGTAATTGAGCCCGTCGTCGCCGTTGGTTCACTGATCGTGGCTGCCGCCGTGCTGATATTCGCCTTCGTTGTTTTCTCAAGCGCAAGCGAGCGCGTGGCATCTGGGTTATCGACCGCGACACGCTGAATCGACGGAAGTCGGGAGTATAGAGGACCTGCATGAGCCGCTGGAGCCGGAAGCCGAGACTGACCGGCTCCCCTATTCGTCCTGACCCTCAGGTATCGACCATCCGTGGTCGCAACGCGCCAACGCCCGCTCAGGACACCTGCTCCTCAACGACATCAACCTCGCCCTACTGTTGGCCAGCCCAGCCGGAATGTCCCCGGCCAGCAGCTTCTCCTTCGAAAGCAGTCCGGCGTTCTCGAGGACTTCGAAATCCGGCAGCTGGCGTAGCGTGTTGTGCCTAACTTCAACAGAAAAGTCTTCGTCGTCACATATTCTATTCTAATATGTTCGGATATTCAGGGGATGGCCTCCGATCTCACATTTCCTTTGTCGAGCGTTCGCTGAGCATCGCACCGGTTTCAGCATCCAGTGCCACCATGCTGACCTCGTAGCCCCAAAGGTTTCGGATATGGCGCAAGGTCGCGTCGCGGCTTCCGCCCTCGAGCATGATGCCATTCTTCACCGTGTGTTGAAGCCTCAGACGCCTGTCCCCTAGGAGATCGACGTCAATCACCTGGATGTCGGGCCGGCTCGCCCCCACGTCGTAGCTTTGAGCGAGCGCTGACCGTATCTTGGCATAGCCACGCTCGTTGTGGATCGAGGCGACTTCGTAGTGCGGCTCGTCGGCGCTGTCGGCCAGCATGAATAGCCGCCACTTCCGGATTAGCGTCGGGCTCAGATATTGGCGGACGAAGGATTCGTCGCGGTGGGTGGCCCAGGCATCGAGCAAGGTATCGCGCCAGTCGCCGCGGCCGGCGATGTCTGGGAACCAGTCGCGGTCCTCTGCAGTCGGCGAGGTGGAGATGCGCTGAATATCCTGCATCATGTCCAGACCCAGCGCATAGGGATTGATGCCCGAATAGCGCGGATCGTCATAGGCCGGCTGGAAGACGACGTTCGAGTGGTTGCGCAAGATCTCGAGCATGGCTCCTTCGCTGATGCGGCAACGGTCGAAAAGCGTGTTCATGAGCGTGTAGTGCACGAAAGTGGCGCAGCCTTCGTTCATCACCTGGGTTTGCCGCTGCGGATAAAAATATTGCGCGATGATGCGCACGATCCGGATGATCTCGCGCTGCCAGGGCTCAAGGACGAGGCTGTTCTTCTCGAGGAAATAGAGCAGGTTTTCCTCCGGAAGTTTGAGCGATTTCTTCCGCTCTGCAAGAATTTCGTCGGCTTCCGGCTTGCTCTTACCCGGCGAGGGCGGCAGCGTTCGCCAGAGATCGTTGAAGGAACGCTCCTCGTATTCGAGGCGCTCGCGCAGCCCTTCGCGCTGCTGTTCCGATGACAGCTTCGGTGGCCGCCGGTAACGGAAGACGCCTTGCTCCATCAGCGCGTGGGCGGAATCCAGGATCGCCTCCACTGCGGTCAGGCCATGCCGTTCCTCACATCGGGCTATGTAGCTCTTGGCAAAATCGAGATAGCTCAGGATGCCGCCGGCATCTGTCCATTGACGGAAGAGATGATTGTTCTTGAAGAAATGGTTGTGGCCCAGCGCCGCGTGCGCGGTCACCAGGGCCTGCAGGGCCATGGTGTTCTCTTCCATCAGGTAGACGATGCAGGGATTGGAATTGATGACCAGTTCGTAGGCCAAGCCGCGAGCGCCCTTGCGGTAGAGAAGTTCGTCGTAGAGGAAACGTTTGCCGAACGACCAATGCCGATACATCAGCGGCATGCCCACCGATGAATAGGCGTCGAGCATCTGCTCGGAAGAGATGACCTCCATCTGCACCGGATAGATATCGAGACCAAGCTCTTCAAGGCCGAGCGCCTCGATCTCATCGTAGACTCGCGCCAGTTTCGCAAAATTCCAGTCCGACCCGGAAAACAGTAGTTCGGACTTACGCGCCTGACTGACCATTGCCCAAGTCCCTCACGCGCTCTTGCGTAGATCAGGCTGCCTGGCGAAGAGTTGGCGGAAAACCGGATAAATGTCGGCCGGGGAGGCAATGCGCCTCATCTGGAAGTTCGGCCATTTGCCGTCGACGGCGTTATAGGCGCGCCAGAGCGATGTCCCGTTCTCGGTCGCGCCGAAAATGTGGCTTTCCCGCTCGTCGATGATTTCCACATAGGCGAAATATTGGCAAAGCCGCATGAGCTTGCGGTCGAGCAGCTCTATGCAGCGCTCGGAGTCGGCGGCGAAGTTGTCTCCGTCGGAGGCCTGGGCGGCATAGATGTTCCATTCGGCGACCGGATATCGCTGCTCGATGATGCGGTGCATTTCCTCAAGGGCGGTGGAGACGACGGTCCCGCCGCTTTCAGTGTGGTAGAAGAAGGTATGTTCGTCCACCTCCTGAGCCTCGTGGGTGTGGCGAATGAAGACAATGTCGGTGCGTTCATAGCGCCGTGTCAGGAAAAGGTGCAGTAGCACAAAGAAGCGTTTGGCCAGATCCTTCTCGCGCTCTCCCATCGATCCCGACACGTCCATCAGGCAGAACATGACGGCGTTCGCATTGGGCACAGGCTGGGGATCGAAGCGATTGAAACGGATGTCGACCGGATCGACATAGGCAATTCGCTTGCGCCGGCGCTCGAGCCGGTCTAGCGCCTCGCGCAGGGCGGCGATGCGTTCGCGCACCAGGGCGCTTGCCGGCTTGGCTTCCAGCTCGGCAATGTGGTGGACGATCGCGTCGAGCTCCGCCTGTTTGGGGCGTCTGAGCGCGATGCGCCGCCCGTGGCTGTTTCGCATTGTGCGCCCGACATTTATGTTGGTCGGCGCCCCGCTTGCCGTGAAACCTGCCCGTCTCGGCCTGAAGCTCAGTACCTGCTTGAGGTTGAGCTTGACCAGATCCGGAAGCTCGAGATCCTCGAAGAAAAGGTCGAGCACTTCCTCGCGCGACAGCACGAAACGAAAGTCGTCTTCGGATTCGACGGTACCGGGCGCCGATCCGTAGCCTCCGCCGCCGCCGCCCGGCCTGGCGATAAGATCACCAGAGCTGAATGTCCGGTTGCCGGGCAGGATGTGCTGACGCCGGCCGCTTTCCTTGTCGTCGCCGAAGGTCGGTTCGCCGGTGCCTTTGCGAGGGATCGGCACCGCATGCTCGCGGTCGAGTTCGGCGATGCCGCCGGTGCGGAGTTTGTCGCGGATGCTGCGCTTG
This sequence comes from Mesorhizobium sp. WSM4308, assembly GCF_002294905.1. Lineage (NCBI taxonomy): Bacteria > Pseudomonadati > Pseudomonadota > Alphaproteobacteria > Hyphomicrobiales > Phyllobacteriaceae > Mesorhizobium > Mesorhizobium sp. WSM4308. Next base: position 22,969 of record NZ_NSFW01000014.1, read on the forward strand.
AGCTCTTCGCGCGCGCGTCTGAGAAAGCGCTGGCGATTGCCAAGGCTCTTGTCCTTCGGATTCAGGCGGCGGTCGATGAGGATCGGCATGGCACCGTTCGGGCGTCTCTCAACCCGCCTTGTTCACGCGCATGTACCAGTCGACCAGCCGGCGGACCTGCCGCTGGGTATATCCGCGCTCCACCATCCGCTGCACGAATTCGTTGTGCCGCTTCTCCGTGACACTGTCCTGCTTGGAGCCGAAGCTTATCACCGGCAGAAGGTCCTGGACTTGGCCGAACATGCGCTTCTCGATGACCTCGCGAAGCTTTTCATAACTCGTCCAGGACGGGTTGCGGTCATGGTTGCGCGCGCGGGCGCGCAAGGCGAATTTGACCACTTCGTTGCGGAAGTCCTTGGGATTGGCGATGCCGGCGGGTTTCTCGACCTGCGACAATTCCTTGTCTAGGACCTCGCGATTGAGGATCTGCCCCGTGTCGGGATCCTTGTAGTCCTGATCCTCGATCCAGGCATCGGCGTAGGCGATGTAGCGGTCAAAAAGGTTCTGACCGTATTCGCTATAGGACTCCAGATAGGCTTTCTGGATCTCATGACCGATGAACTCGGCATAGCGCGTTGCGAGTTCCGACTTGATGAACTCGAGATAGGCGGCTTCCGTCTCCTTCGGGAATTGCTCTCGCTTGATCGCCTCCTCGAGGATGTACATCAGGTGCACGGGGTCGGCGGCGACCTCCTTGGTGTCGTAGTTGAAGGTCTGTGACAGGATCTTGAAGGCGAAGCGCGTGCTGACGCCGGTCATGCCCTCGTCGACGCCGGCGGCGTCGCGATATTCCTGGACCGACTTCGCCTTCGGGTCGATCTCCTTGAGGTTCTCGCCATCATAGGCGCGCATCTTGGTGTAGAGCGGCGAATTGTCGTGCTCGGCAAGCCGGGTCGAGACGGTGAAGCGGCTGAGAATGTCCAGCACCTCGGGCGCGCAGGGGCTGTTCGCCAGTTCGCTTTCGCGCAGCAGCTTCTCGTAAATCTGCCTTTCTTCGGTGACGCGAAGGCAATAGGGAACCTTGACCACGAGAATGCGGTCGAGGAAGGCCTCATTGTTCTTGTTGTTCTTGAATTGCTGCCATTCCGATTCGTTGGAATGGGCAACGACGATGCCCTGGTAGGGGAAGGCGCCGAAATTCTCGGTGCCGTTGTAGCTGCCTTCCTGCGTCGCCGTCAGCAGCGGGTGCAGCACCTTGATGGGCGCCTTGAACATCTCGACGAATTCGAGCAGGCCCTGCGTCGTCCGGTTCAGGCCGCCGCTGTAGGAATAGGCATCCGGATCGGACTGGCTGAAGTTCTCCAACTGCCTGATGTCGACCTTGCCGACCAGGGCCGAGACGTCCTGATTGTTTTCGTCGCCGGGCTCCGTCTTGGCTATGGAAATCTGGCGCAGCCGTGACGGCAACAGCTTGACGACGCTGAATTTGGAGATGTCGCCGGACAGTTCGTCCAGGCGCTTGGCCGCCCAGGGCGAGATCAGTCCGTTCAGGCGGCGGCGAGCTATGCCGTATTTGTCTTCCAGCAGATCGCTCATGCGGTCGGGATGGAAAAGGCCGAGCGGCGATTCGAAGACCGGGCTGATCTGGTTGCCGACCTTGAGCGTGTAGATCGGGCGCTGCTCCATTAGCTTCTTCAGCCGTTCGGCGAGCGAGGATTTGCCGCCGCCGACCGGACCCAGGAGATAGAGGATCTGCTTGCGCTCCTCGAGGCCTTGCGAGGCGTAGCGGAAATATCCGGCAATGCGCTCGATCGTGTCTTCCATTCCGTAGAAGTCGGAAAAGGAGGGATACACTTTGACGGTGCGGTTGGAGAAAATGCGGCCGAGTCGCTCGTCCTTGCTGGTATCGACCAGGTTTGGCTCGCCGATTGCCTCGACCATGCGTTCCGGGGCCGAGGCGTACATGGACTTGTCCTCTCGGCAGGCTAACAGGTATTGCTGGAGGCTGATCTCTTCCTGGGCCGCGTTGGAATAAATCTCCGAAAACAGATCGAAGACGTCTGATTGATGCTCGCGCATGATGCCTTGCCTCGACAGGCTGCCAATCGGCTCATCCACCTATTTAACTACCGGAATGCATTGTGGTTCCCTTCCCGGGAAGGAGAGTGCATGCAATCCGGCACCACCTCGTGAGACGCCCGACTGTCTCGAAAAATGCTCCGGTGGGTCCAGCACCTGTCAGCTTGGCGAGACCATCGCGTCTGCGCCAGCGCCAGCACGCAACCCGCGCCGAAGTCATGATCTAACGGGTGGGCCGATAGATACGCGCCAAGACTTGGCCCACGCTAGCCATTTCGCCGAAGAGGCGGAAAACTTCCTCCAACCGGAGATGGTCGAACGGCCCCATGAGGTCGTCGGCGACGAACGGAAAATCCGGCCTGAGCTTGGCAAACTCCTAATATCCGGCGAGGAGTAGTGCCAGGTAGAGCTGAAAACGCGCGCCCTTCGAAAAGCATCCGCGACCTTCGATTGGCCTCCCGCTTTGTCGCGATGAGGACCTCGCCACCCTTTGCCGGCTGGGACGTCAAGCCTGTGTACTGGCCGCGTGTGGTCAGTGCGAAGGCGTCGGAAGCCTTGTGGCGCTGCCAGATATCGAGACCGTGGGGACGAAAAAGCATCCGACCAAACGCCGCCCCTGACCGAGAGCGTCCCCCGTCGGAAAATGGCGTCGCACTTCCGATGAATCGGCTTTCGGAACTGGATGAACACTTCGACGAACGCCAGCAGTATTCCCTCCCCGGACGTGCCAGACCTCAGCCGAAATAACGGTCGATGGTAGTCAATAACAAATGATAGTTTTCGGCCTTGCCGTGGCTGAATTCTTTTAGGAACAAGTCGTCTCGCATCGAGTTGAGGCGGACCAACCCCACCACCAGGAGATCCGAGACATGGCGACCACGAAAACAGCCTCGCAGAAAGGCCTGAATGAACTTTTTCATGACACGTTGAAGGACATCTATTTCGCTGAGAAGAAGATACTGGCGACGCTTCCCAAGATGGTCAAGGCGGCGCAGAGCAATGACCTAAAGGCTGCCTTTGAAAAGCATCGCGGCCAGACCGAGGAGCATGTCGCGCGCCTCGAGGAGGTGTTCGAGGTGATCGAGAAGAAGCCGGTCGGCAAGACGTGCGCCGCCATCGTGGGCATTACAGAGGAAGGCGCCGAGATCATGGAAGAGTACAAGAGCTCGCCGTCGCTCGATGCCGGCTTGCTGGCGGCGGCGCAAGCGGTGGAGCACTATGAAATCTCGCGCTATGGCACGCTCAGAACCTGGGCTTCGGAGCTCGGTCTTACCGAGGCAGTCAATCTTCTCGACAAGACGCTGGGCGAGGAGAAAGAGACGGACGCCGCGCTCACCGAGCTTGCCGAATCCGCCGTCAACGTCGCCGCCGAAGCGGCCTAGGGCGGAGGCTGAGTCTTCCTCCCTCAACACTGTCTTCCCCGAGCCCATCCTTGGAGCTTACGCCTGCAATCGAGATCATGGCATGGAAAAAGCATTCAACCGTATGGCGCAGGCCGTCGCGCACGCCACCGGCAGGCCCTGGGCTTTCGCCCTTTGCCTGGTCTCGATTCTGGTCTGGGCAGGAACCGGACCGGTCTTTCATTATTCCGAAACCTGGCAGCTCGTCATCAACACCGGCACCACGATCATCACGTTCCTGATGGTGTTCCTGATCCAGAACACCCAGAACCGCGACGGGGCGGCCATTCAGGCCAAGCTCGACGAGCTGATCCGTTCGGGTAGAGCCAAGAACGACTTCATCGGTATCGAGCACCTCACGGAGGCCGAGGTCGACGAGTTCCGGGCCCGCTGCGCCGAAGCAAAGAGAAAGCGTGTGGCCAGGGCCTAAGAGCGGTTCGGCGTCTCACGGAAACTCACGGAATCGCCGAACCGCCAGTACCATTTTCCCATTCTGGTTGGTGTCAATGCCGGTGGAACGCTGTCAGGGGCCATTCTGGCGCAAGCTCCCGTCCACACGGTGGTCGTGGCTGTTTCTGTGGATCCGAGCGCGGTTCTTCCCAGCGAGCGTCTGCTTTGCGCGGAGGCGCCCTCGTGTCCTCAGCTTGGCGGCTTCGCGTACGGACCATCCGAGGTCCTGCAGGGCTTTTGGGATCTTGGTTTTACGCCCGCCAAGTCGAAAGAAGCGCGCACCTATTTTGCCTCGCTCCAACGTGCAGGCATGCCGATGAGTGTTCAGTCTGTCGGCAGTATCGCTAGTGATGCAGTGACCTCAATTGTCCAACCGCATTTCAATCTCGGCGACGTTAGCGGTATCTCGGCGCTTCCCTGATCGAGCCCGAACAGACGGCGGCGGCCTGACTGCGGTGATTCAGACATACGGTGAAAAATGGCACGCCAAAGACGTCGCACTGGTCGGCTACTCCTTTGGCGCTGACGTCCTCCCCTCCGTTTACAACGACCTCGCCACTGGGGTGAAATCCCATGTCGCGCAGATTTCGCTGCTTGAGTTCGCGAATGCAGCCGACTGGGCGACTCAGGTCAAAGGGTGGCTTGGCGCTGCGCCCAGTTCGGAAGCCGTTCCGATCGCAACAGCGATCGAGCAGGTGCCTTCAAAGTTGGTGCAATGTTTCTACGGGATGAGGAGACAGACACATTCTGCCACGGGCTCTCCTCGAGAGGTGTCGAGGTGATCAAGACAAGCGGCGACTATTACTTTGATGGCAACTATGCCCGTTTGGCCGAGCAGATCCTGGCTGGTTTCAACACGAGGGTCGCTGCAAGGATGTAGTGCTCGTCGACAACACACCGGGCTGGATTCCAACGCAGCCATGCGGCAAACGCGGCCACGGCATGATCGCAGCACTTCCGTTGCTATTCAGATTCGAGCACTGGAAGCAACTCAGCAATGGAAGATTCCGACCTTCGTGGCAGTCGTCAGTTTGCGATCATCTCAAGGGAACGCCTGGATAGATTATTCACCAACCTTACGAAATGTTCATGCAATGGCAATGACGTCGTAATGTGTGCGCAAGTTGCTCCGCGCAGTTTCTGTTGACGAGTCTCAGGCCCCTGTCAGCGCACCATGGACGAGCGCGCGCAGCTCTTTGCGCACCGGAATGGCGCTTGAAGGCAGCAGTTGCGTGAAGAAAATGACAACCATGTCGTCGACCGGGCTTACCCAGAAGAAGGTGCCTGCCGCCCCGCCCCAGCCATAGTCGCCCACCTGCGCCGAAATTTGTGCCTTCGCCGGAGCGAGGACGACGGAGCCCAGCAGGCCGAACCCGACGCCGTCAAACTGGGTTTCGGCCCAAACTTCGGTTGCCATCGAGGCAAGATCTCCCGATAGGTGATTGCACGCCGCCAATCTCAAGGTGCGGGGACTGAGGATGCGTTCGCCGCTGACTTCACCCCCAGCGCGCAGCATTTCGGCGAACCGCCAATAATCGTCGATGGTTCCGACGAGCCCGCCTCCACCGCAGAACGTATCAACCTTGCCTTGCCGCCATGCCGAAACCTCCGGCGCCTCGTGCAACGCCATCCCACCAGCCGTAGCCTCATAGAGCGGGGGAAAACGGCTGATCCCGGAGTCCGGCACAGAGAAGCCCGTGTCGGTCATTCCGAGGGGCTCGAAGATTCGCGTCGTAAAGTACTTGTCGAGCGTCATTCCGGAGACGACTTCCACGATGCGGCCGATGACATCGGACCCGACGCTATATTGCCACCTCGTGCCCGGCTCCCATTCCAATGGCAGCTCGGCGATCCTGCGGACCATCTTGTCGAGCCCACCGTAGGCCAAGGCGAGGCCAAGTGTTTCTTTGGCATAAGCCTCGCCGAGCAGGCGGGGGTTCGTAAAAAGGCTCAGGCCAGATGTGTGGGTGAGCAGATGGTGGATCGTCATCTTCGCCTTGACGGGCACGGTTTGGTCGAGCGACGTTGCGCCCGGTATCAGAAGCTGCACGTCTTTGAATTCCGGCAGGTATGCCTCGACCGGATCGTCGAGATGCACGCGCGCCTCCTCGTACAGCATCAATAGTGCGACGGCCGTGACAGGCTTGGTCATCGAGTAGATGCGGGCGATGAGGTCGCGCTGCCAAGGCCGCTTGGCTCCGACGTCGGCATGCCCGGCGCAGTCGAAGAAGGCGAGCTTTCCATGGCGCGCGATGAGCACCGCACCACCAGGCCAGCGCCCGGTGTCGGCGTAGCGCTGCATCCACCGTTTCAGTCGCGCCAGCCGCGCCTTGTCGAAGCCGAGGTTCGCAGGATCACGAACTGGTTCGCTACCAAATTGACCCATCGCGCCAATGTCCTGTCGCAGGCGGAGGCCCTTTGGACAATCCTGCGCTCTCCCCGCATTATTGCCAATAGTTGCCTGCTTGAACTTCAGTGAAGCTGCCGACGACGTCTGCTCTCAGGAAGCCCAAATTTAGCAAACGGCAAGTCGACCGCGGTGGACTGGCTGGCCACAGCCCGCAACTTGGATAAGGTCCTTGGATGCCACTAGCGCCGGAATCCACATCCGTCTAACGTTTCTCTATGGTCACATGTTCATGGCCCAAGGATTTAATGAAGCCCCCTCCGCCGCCTCTCGCGAACGACGGCAACGCGTCCTATTTCGGCCGCAGAGGCCGATTTTGCCTCCGCCCGAAAGCAGATATCGCAGCCGACCATGCTGAAGTCGCGCTCGCGCCATGTTCGCGCTTACGCGGGGACAAGCGTGAACGTCTCATCTCAACTTCCGCTACATTCCAGTCCAAACGAACGAACGCGCGTCTCGGTTGCGCATGAGCCAAGCTTGCATCAATGCAAACTAGTTGTCGGAACCGACGCCGACCTCAACGGCTCAGGGCGTCCAGCGCCCTTTGTGCCGCGATGAGGTCGACGATCGGATACCTAGTGTTAAATCTGTGGACCACCGCTTGCAGACGCGTCGCCGCCTCATGCACACGACCTTGCCGTGCCAGAACTGGTGCCAGTTGCGTTGCGGCGCGAAGCTCGAAAAGCCTCGCTTGCTGACGACGGGCAGTGGCAATTGCTGTTTCGAATAGGTGCGCGGCACCCGTCAGGTCACTTCTATCCGCGGCAATCTGGCCACGAAGGCGTATACATTCTGCTAGATAGCTCGCCTCGTCCGTGTGGAAAATGAGGGTATCGACATCATCAAGCATTTGCGATGCGTCTTCTATGCGACCGGCCCGCAGGAGAAGATCACAAAGTTCGCATGCTTTCTCAGGGGTATGAAATACGACGCCCTGCGCACGCCAGATAACCAAACTCTCCCAGACGTCATTGATGCCGGCATCCAGTTCACCTAAATGCGAGCGGGCATGGCCACGCCACCTGACGCCGCTGCTTCGACGCGCCGTATAGCCATGCAGTTCGCAAATCTCGACGATCTTCGTAGCGTTCTCAAGGAGTTCCTTGTATTGCCCAAGTAGCGCGCACAATTCGCACTGGGCGAGAAGACACCACGCGAGGTCGAAAGGCTTATCGACCTGGTTAAAATTTCGAATTAGGCGCTCTTTCTCTTCGACTGCAGCATCAAATAAACCCAATGTGATCAGCGTTTCGCTGAAATATTCCTGGGAAGAGACACGGGGTTGATCCGCACCGGCGAACAAGATACCAGGACTTGGGTCAACATGATCAAGCAAATCCAAGGCCTTGCGCAAAGCTTCCGCTGCCTGCGGCTGCTCTCCCCGATTGGAATGAGCCATCCCCTTGGTAGCCCAAAGACTACCCAGATGGGCCGCTGGAAGGAGATCGGCACAGTTTGCGAGCTGCTCATCGGCCAGGGTCAGGTAAGCTTGATTGCGCCCAGTGGCATAAAATAATGGAGCGAGTGAAAGCGCAACGTCACATTGCAATTCGACCGAGGCAGTTTTCGCGGCAGCAAGACGAGCATCTTCAAGCGTCTTCTCAAGGCGTTCAGACCGATACCCCTCGGCCTGCATCAAGGCGTTGGCCATCGCAAGGTGGAGACGTGTCATCCGTTCGGCGCCGCCGGACACATCGCCAAGTCTTTTGCTGCAATCGATAGCACTGGCAAAGTGCGACACGGCTTCCCGAGTGGCAGCTCGGGCTACGGCTGCCCCTGCCGCGCTTTGCCAGTGATCGAGCGCGCCCGCCCAATCCCCAGCTTGCTGAAGGTGGTGCGCGAGGAGCTCGGGTTGCGCTTCAGTGATTTCGGTCCACTTCTCCTCCAACACATCTGCGACCCGCTTATGCAGCTCCTGGCGTTTAGCACGCAGCAGCGTCCCATAGGCTGCGTCCTGAACGAGCGCATGCTTGAAGAGGTAAGTGGCCAGTGGCCGCGTCCCCCGGCAGAACACCAGACCGGCGCCGACGAGTTGATCCAGTGTGCCGTTTAGCTCAGCGGCATTTCGCTGTGCGACTGCTGCCAGCAATTCGTAGGAGAACTCCCGACCGAGAACCGCGCCGACCTGCGCGACCTCCTTAACGGCTGAGCCGAGGCGATCGAGCCGCGCCATCAACGAGGCATGCAGCGTGGCGGGAACGTTCAACGCCGTCGCACCAGCTCTTGAGAGCACTGCCGTGGCGTTCCCGCCCTCCAACACCGCCTTGGTCAGCTCCTCGACGAACAGTGGCACCCCATCCGTGCGCGCGATGATCTCCGCGACCACGTCGCTCGGCAGCTCTCCGGTGCCGACGACCCGCTGGACCAACGCGGCACCTTCACGACGATCGAGCCGATTGAGGACCATAACCGTGACGTGCGACTGCCCGATCCACGGTGGTTGAAACTCGGGGCGGAAGGTGAGGAGAAGCAGAACCGGCAGGCGCGGCACCCGCTCGATGACTAGGTCGAGCAGCTCGCGCGAGCTGGGGTCGATCCAGTGCACATCCTCGAAGAGCATCAGCACCGGACCTTGTCGCGCCAGATCTTCGAGCTGCCTGAGCAGCGCATCGAAGGTTTTCTCTTTCTTACGCTGCGGCGCCAGTTGGAGAGGCGGGAAACGGCCGTCGGTCGGCAACGACAGCAGCTCAGCCAGCAGCGCACCGTCCTCCGACGAGGCCGGGGCAAGCAGGGCGCCAAGCTTATCCAGCTTTCTCTCAGGCGGGTCGTCGCGCTCCAACCCGGCGGCGCGTTCTAGCTGCGCAATGGTCGGGTGGAGCGCGCTGTCTTGACGGTGCGGCGAACAGAAATAGCGCAAGCGAGTGTGTGGCTCATTCTGGATCCGCTCCTGCAAGGTGAGGGAGAGGCGCGACTTTCCGATGCCGGGCTCGCCTGAGAGCAGCACCACACGACCTTCACCACTTTTCGCGCGCTGCCAGTGGCGCTGAAGCAGGTCGACCTCCTCCTCACGCCCGACCAGCGGCGTCGGCGTCGTCCCATGCATTGCCTCGAACCGGCTTTCGACAGCGCTCTCACGAACCACTTGATAGGGATGAATCGGCTCCGGAAAGCCTTTCACCTCGAGGGCGCCAAGATCGCGATATTCGAAAAGATCGCCGACCAGCTGCCGCGTTTGCGGCCCGATCACGACCGCTCCGGGTTCTGCGAGAGCTTGTAGGCGGGCGGCGAGGTTCGGCGTCTCGCCCACGACGCCGCGCTCTTGCCCTTCGCCGGCGGTGATCAGATCGCCAACGACGACCTGCCCGGTGCCGATACCTATGCGAGCCCGCAACGGCTCGGGCTCTGCAATTCGCCTGACGGCATCGACGAGAGCAAGACCAGCGCGCACCGCCTGCTCGGCGGCGTTCTCGTGCGCCTGCGGGTAGCCGAAATACACCAAAACTCCGTCGCCCATATATTTGGCGACAAAGCCGCCGAAGTGGGCGACCGTATCGGCAACACACCGGTGATACGCTCCGATGATCTCACGCAGGTCCTCGGGATCCAGACGCGTCGCCAGCGCCGTCGAGCCGACGAGATCCATAAACATGACGGTCAGCTGTCGACGCTCCACGCTTAGCTCCCGGGTGCGGCTCTGAGCCGCGATGTCATCGATGCTCGCGTCGGGATGGCTTGACGACGGCAGCCTCACTACCGCCTTGCGGAATCGCTTGCGATGACCGAGGAGCATACCGAGCTTCTCGAGGTCGGCATCGGTCAGTTCCGGCAGGACTTCCGCGTCGATCGCGTTGTCGCGAAAGGCCTGCTCGTATTGCTGGAGTCCGAGGCCTCGCAACCAAGCGGCAACGTCCACACCACCTCTCCCAAGGCTGAATTCCGGTTCCTCAGCTGCAATACTAACTCAGATGACAAGGAAATGCTGTAGACCCCGATTTCTATCGGAACTGGAGCTCCCGCTGGAAGAATTTGGGGGGCTTCGAGCCCGGCATGGTTGCCGCGGCAGTGATAGCTTTTGGCAGCAAAGCCGCCGTTCCTTCCGCGCGCGAAACTGAACGGATCCGCGTCAAACGGCGACCCATTGCCGGCGGGCGATCCATGCTGACATATGGCTGATTAAACGGCGCGCGATCATCGAGGCGGAAAGGCCGTCAATGGGGCCGGAAAACGACCGTCTCCTATTGTGTAAGATCAGCGGTTAACACGCTGCCGGCAGCTGAGTTCGCAGCAGGCAAGATTCCCGGTGCCAAGCTGATCATCTACAACACTGGCGGACATCTTTTGGTTGGACAGACGCAGGAGGTTCGCACGGCGGTTCGCACGTTTTTGGCTAGCGCGGGCTTGATCCCGTCATCCGATAGCCCAAGACAGTGACTCTCTCCTGAGAGCCCTCGTTCCGCCAAAAGCAAAGATCGCACTCCAGCTTCAATATTCGCAACAGCACGGCTACGCTACTCGATATCAGCGGCGGCTCCGCATCATCAGCGTGTCGCGGCTTCCCGCCCAATGGCGGGCCAGCCGAAACAGATAAGCGACGATTCAAGAGGTCGCTCACTGGAAATGGTCCGTTCCGCGCCCGGCTTCGCGGCGGCGCGCTTTCGCAACAGTCATCGGCTGACCTGAGAGGAACCATGAGAAGAGCAGCGGGTTTTGGTTTGATGCCGACACGTTCGGCGTCCATCGTCCAAAGGAGGACATAATGAGACCAGCAACCGCAACTATGGCGGCTACCGTGATGATGACACTGTTGGCCTCGCCAGCGCTGGCGCAGATGGGCGGGACACCCACACCAGCATCACCGGCACAGCAGCAGGGAGCCGAACAATCTCCGGGAAACGCCCAGACCCAGGGCTCCATGCGTGAAATGATGCGTCAGATGATGCGTGAAATGATGCAGGAAAGAATGCAAGAGGACCGCAACCCCCAAGCAGAACGGGGCGGCGGCGGCCGATGGCACCGCGACTTCCGAGAGGGTCCGCCTGAAGGACGCAGCATGAGGGAGGGCCGCCATGGTATGGGAGCCCGGATGATGCATGGCGCAGCGATGCGCATGATGTTTGCGATAATGGACGCCAACGGCGATGGCGCGCTGTCGCAGAACGAGGTTCAAGATTTGGTTGGGCGGATATTTAACGCTGTCGACAACAACGGCGATGGCAATATCGACATGGAAGAAATTCAAACTTTCTTCCATGGAGCGTCCGATCAGCCACCGGAATAATCCATTGCCGGTGTCCCGGACCGGCGGCACGGAGGACAGAGATCCTCGAAAGCGACTGTGATCGGCGAGCTGTCGCGGCGGTTAACCGCGCGTGCTCTAACAGCGGATACTCGGTTTGGAGCACCGTCGGGAGGCGCCGGTTCGGATCCTGTTCGAGGGAGATCCGCCCAACTCTCGAGACGTTCGCTGCACGACATCGCCTGACGCGGTGGATCTGCTCAAGCGCCATACGCTTTCTGCCGGATCATGGGTGGGACCAACTATCTCGATTAGGAGGCCCACAATGAACGATCGTCTCTTCCAGTCCGTCCGGACTTTTGCCTGGGTTATCACAACTTGGCTCAGCAAGATCTTTGCCCTTGGCCGCGATGATGAACACATCGCGCGCCTTGCATCGGCCCTGGCGAAATCAATAGGGCTCGGGCGCAAGGCGGCTGCGCCTACACCCGCTGCGGCAGAAAAACCAAAACGGGCTGCCCGTGCGGTGGCCGCGACGACGACTGCTCATTCAAGTCACCCCGGAGAAAGTCCGCAAGGCACCTGCCAAAGCCTGACGGGCTGCATCTAGTCGAGGTGCCAGCCTATTGCGGGTCTGACCGCGGCGAATCCTCGCCTTTCGGCAAGGTTTTGCGGCGGTGCGCCTCTTCTTTCCGCGCTTGGGCAGCACTGCCGTCATGTCAACCAGCGCGTGGCGGCATATTGTTGGCGGCGACAAGGTTAGCTGGTTAGTCCGGGCATTTGCTGGAGCGCGTGTTTCTCCCTTCTGCTTGGAATTATGGGAATCGAAGATGGAATTCGTCTAAGAATCAGTGACTTACGAATTAAGTGGGGATGCTTGGCAATGCCGCTGCTGAAACTATCGCGTATCTGAAATGCGGGATAGTTTCATGGAGCTTGAAATTTGAGAGAAAACGAGTAACTTTCCCGTATCTGAGATACGGGAAAGTTACATCGATGCCTCTCCATCTCGTCGGCGAAAACATCGATAAAATGCGTGGTCACCGTCAGGCGGTGGCTGGCAAACTCGTCCAGCTAATGCGCGGTATCTACGTCGATGCCGACGACGACATAGACCAGATGGTGCGGACCTACGCGGTACGCCTCGCCAAATACCTCCATCCGAACAGCTACCTGTCGGCCGCCAGCGCCGTACTGCTCGGCCCGACGCGCGATGGCCGCCTGTTCCTGACCGGCCGCCGCGTGCACAGGCAGCGTATCCGCACGCTCGAAATCATCCAAAACAAAGCGCCAGCCCATCCGTCTGTCGCGCAGGCGATTGTGGGCGACGAGATGGGCGAACTGCGCGTGGACGTGTCTTCGCTACGGCAGCGTTTTCTGGAAGCCTTCCGCATCCGTAGCGAACATGCGGCCTCGTTCGACGAACCGATCAAAGAAGGAATCGCCGCGCGTCTAATCGAAGAATACGGCAGTCCAGACAGCGCCGCCGACGCCGTGTTCAAGCTCGCCCGTGACAACGACTGGATTGATGAAGGGAGTGCTGCCGAACGCTTCCTCAAACGCAAGCCGGTCGCGGCGGTCGCCGTCGCCAACCTGGCCGTGCTCGACCTGATTGTGGCCTGGCACGGGGCGCCGATCGGCAAGCTGGTCCACGATGGCTTCGAATGGCGATGGCATGGAGCCGATCCGGACGGGCCGCCGCTCGTGCGGCAGACTACACCCGGCAGACTGCCACCCTTCATTGAATCGCTGCTGCCGGAAGGCTGGTTAGGCCGTGTGCTGAATTACCCGGACAAACGGGCAGAGCTGCGCACCGGCAAGCGCTATATGTCGAATATCGCGATCGTGGAGCGGGTAAGCGAGCTGACGGTCCTGCCGGCAGAGGTTTTGCTGACGCGGCTGAACACCTTCACGACGAAGCATATGTTCACAGGGATCTATGCCGGTCCCGGTCGCGGCGACATCCACGATACGTTTGAGCAGAACCTGGCGAGGATGTTCGCAACAGGCGCGACACCGCGCCTCTCGGGCGTGCAGATCAAGGCGCCAATGTTCCTCGATGCTGACGGCACGCTGATGCCGAGTACGAACAAGCCGTTCACGCATATTTTGAAGCCGTCCGGCACGTCGGGATTCGAGGCGTTGCCCGCAATCGAATGGCAATCCATGGTACTCGGCCGCGCGGCTGGCTTCACCGTTCCGGCGATTGCACTCGTTGCTATGCCCGATGGCATGCCGCACGCCCTGGCGGTTGAAAGGTTCGATATCCGCACCAGCCTTGATGACGTACGCCGCCTGGCGCTCGAGGACATGGCGTCGGTCCTGGGCGTGCGTACGGAAGATAAATACACTGGCACCATGGAACGGATCGCTGGCGCACTTCGCCTCCTCTCGACCGACGCAGACGCGGACCTTCTGCTGCTTTTGAGGCGGGCGCTGTTTGCGTGGCTGATCGCAGATGGCGACATGCATCTGAAGAACATGGCAGTGCTGAAAATTGCTGAACCTGGCAGAGGAGATTTCAGTTCGGTTCGCCTGGCGCCGCTCTACGACGCGGTGTCGACGCGGATGTTTCCAAACCTGCAGCATGACCACATGGCGCTTAAAATCACCGGCAAGGACGAACGGCTGAAGAGAGCGGACTTCCGGCGTTTCTCGGCGACCGCGGGTATTGCGGCGGCGGCGGCGGACACGGCCATCGATGAACTGATTGCATCACTCGCACGCGGGCTGGACGACCTTGTGCTGCCGCTGCCGCTGACAGATGGTTCAGTCGGCGCTGAACGGGCAGCGCAGATGCGCGAGATTGTCCGCGAGCGCCTTGATACTTTTGAATAGCGTATGGATTGTATTTCCAGGGCGACCTATGAACAAGCGAGACGAATTCTCGCTGAAGACCAAGATGGCCGTGCTAGTAGCGTACCAAGTCAGAAAGTTGCCGAATTATCTCAATGCTTCGGAAACTGATGTTGAGCTGGACCCACTAGTGCTGGGAAGACAGAAGGATTTCCAATCGATGGTTTGGTCGCAAACCCACAAGATTGGTACATATGTATCTACGAATGTCAGCAAGTCCGGGTCAGATATCTGCGATGCGAGGGATCCGGCCTGATCGGTGGCTTAACGCCGTCGCATGATCCAGGGTTCAAGCAGCCTCCTCGGCCTGTCTGAGAAGCTGGCCAGCCCGCGCGCGGCCACCGTGGCTCAGCCGACGATCTCGGCGGTCACTCTTGGCCCGGAAAAACGCCTCCCCGGGCAGCCGCGGAGCAGGAACCGTATCGACCATTGTCGCTTTCCTGGCTAAAGGCGGCAGTTGCTAATCCACCCAAGACATACTGTCGGACGGCGCGTTGGAAGAATACAAGCGAGGGTGAGCATTACCCCGCCAGCACCATTGCTGCCTACAAGATCACGCGAGGTCGCCCAAATAGGCGCGGGAAGTCCGGTTCGCTAAGCGAAACCTCGATCGAAAACTATTCGCCCCATTGTTTAATCAGGCCCCTCTTGGTCGCCGATCAGTTCCGACATGACGTCGCCAGCCAGCAGCTTTTCTTTCGACAGCAGCCCTGCGTCCTCGAGCGCTTCGAAATCCGGCAGCTGGCGCAGCGTGTCGAGCCCGAACTGCGACAGAAAAGTCTTCGTCGTCACATAGGTGTAGGGCGCCCCCGGCTGCGGGCTGCGCGGCCCCGAGGCGATCAGCTCCTGTCCCCGTAGCACGCCGATCAGATCGCGCGAGACCTCCTTGCCGAAGAAGGAAGACAGCTCGCCACGCGTGATCGGCTGGAAATAGGCAATGCACATTAGCACGAGCGCCTCCGACTGCGACAGTTCTTTTGTCCCCTTCCCGGCCGTGCCAAAGGCGGCGTGGATGATGTCGCCAAAGACCTTTTTCGTCCGGTGCTGCCAGCCGCCGGCGACTGACACCAGCTCGTAGGGGCGGCCTTCGAGCTCGGCGCGGATGTCGTCGATGATCAGCTCGAGTTTGCAGTTCTTCCCCACCACGCGCGCTAGGACACTTCGCGTCACCGGTTCGCTGGCGGAAAAAATCACCGCCTCCACCCGGCCCATCCATTCACGCCAGCGCAGTTCTGGCGGCAGGTGATCGAGCTCGGTATCAAGCAGCGCCGGCTGATCGTTCGGCTTGTGGCGGGCAGAGGCTTCGCTCATCGCTAGAGTCCAAACAGCCGGAAGGTGGGACGGCCGGAAAGCTCGCGCACGGCCTCCAGTTGCTGCAGCCGTTCGAACAGCCGCCGCGATGCAAAGCGCGACAGATCCTTCGTCGTCAGCGATCCAGAGACGGCGTCTTCGTTGAGCAGCAGGAAGATCACCTCGCCGGCACCCTTGGCGCGCAGTTTCGGCGTCACCGCCAGGAGTTTTGCGGCGCGGCGCGACAACTCGTCAGCCAGCCGGCAGGCCTGCGCCGCCGCTTGAACGAGCGCCGCGCAGACCGCGCGCTCAAAATCTTTCTCCGCGGGTCGGATGCGCTTGGCGCCGACGGCCTCTGCGCGGAAAGACGGGCCAAAGGCCTGCGCCATCAGGAGCGGCAGCGGCCGCGGCCAGCGCAGGCATTGCGCCAGCACCAGGTCGGCGAGCCACCAAGCCAAAAGCTCGGCATCGGGGCGCATGGTGACGACGCGGACGGCGATCGCCGCGGCGGCGAACGGCGCCAGCCGCCGCGAGCGCGCCAGGTCGTCGATGTGTTCACAAAGCGCGGCCAGCGCCTCGACATCCCAATGGAGGCCAAGCTGGTCGACTATCTTCCCGAGCCGGTCAGGCGTAGCGACCGGCGGCTGCCCGGCCAACTGCCGCCAGGCGCCAAAGATGGTGCCGGCGGGTCCAGGGTCAGCCCCGGCCTGGCGCAGATACCAGGCGTCGCGCAAGGCGGCCGCGTCCTCGGCGCGGCCGGCGAGCCGCATGCCGGAGGCGGCGCAATCGAGCGCCAGCCGCTGCCGCCACGCGCCGGCCCAGGCAGGCTGCGCGCGGGCCAGCGTATCGAGGACACCCAGCGCGGCGCCAGCCCGAAAGGCGGCCTCGCCGTCGCGCGGCGCGCCGGCGCCTGCAATCGCCCAGGCCGGAACGGAGGGCGGCGCAGAGGAGCTGGCGGTCGCGGGATCAAGGCGAATCATGATTGTGGAGGGTAAAGCGCTTGTGCGCTTTGTGCCATGAATTTTGCACCAAAACGCACAGCATGTCCTGGAGATAAAACGAACGATAATCTTGCATTATCGTTCGTTTTCGTCTCTATGTGAGAAATGGCCGTTCAGCGCGCAAAGCCCCGAAAACCCTGCTGGGGTATCGTTCCGCTCGATCAGAGAGAAGGGCCGCAGGTGTCGTGCATTCCGGCGTCGGGTAGAGTATATAGGATGAAGGTAGACAATTAGGAACCAAGGTACCCTCAAATGGCCCTCAGCATCAAGGATCGGGAAACGGAACTTCTTGCCCGCAAGCTCGCCCAACGCACGGGTGAGACCATCACCATTGCCACCAAGCGCGCCCTTGAGGAGCGACTGCGCAGAACGGGCTCTGATGCGCGCAAGGCAGCGCTGCTGGAAGATCTGGAGGCAATTCGCAAGCGCTTGAACGCGCTGCCGATTCTCGACGAGCGAACGCCCGATGAGATCATGGGCTATGACGAGAACGGAATTCCGTCCTGATGGTCATCGATACTTCCGTGATTGCCGCAATCGCGTTCAATGAGCCGGAAGCCAGCGGTCTCCATGAGAAAATCGCCGACGATCCTGTTCGCCTGATTTCGGCTGCGACGGTGCTTGAGGCAGCCATGGTCATCGAGGCGCGCCTCGGGGAAGCAGGCGGAGCGGATTTTGACCTTTGGCTTCACAAAGCCGAGGTCGGCATCGTGGCCGTGACCGCGGAGCACGCGGACCAGGCTCGCCGTGCCTGGCGCCGCTTTGGCAAGGGACGGCATCCAGCGGCGCTCAATTACGGCGACTGCTTCTCTTATGCCCTGGCCAAACTCACCGGCGAACCGCTGCTTTTCAAGGGCGATGATTTCTCCCGAACGGACATCAAGGCGGCATGAGGATGGCTGATAACGGTCACGGATCACCGGCTTTCGGCGACGACGACATGCCCGACATCGTCGACGTCGTCATGGAGATGGGCCGCGCGCCGGAGGATCCCGCAGCCGACACCCCCTCCCCTCCCCTTCCGGCCGTCCGACCGGAGCCGCGCGTTTCGGCGCATCTGGAGCGCCTGGCCGACCGCGCCCGGAACTATGTCGAGGCAGCAAGCTCGGCCAACACCCGGCGCGCCTATGCGACCGACTGGAAGCATTTTGCGAGCTGGTGCCGCCGCCAAGGCATTGAGGTGTTTCCGCCTGATCCGCAGGTCATCGGGCTTTATATCACCGCCTGCGCGTCGGGTGCCGTCACGGGCGACAAGAAGCCGAACTCCGTGTCCACGATTGAACGGCGCCTCGCCTCCCTAACGTGGAACTATGCGCAGCGCGGCCAGCCGTTGGACAGAAAAGACCGCCATATCACCACCGTCATGGCCGGTATCCGCAACACACACGCTTCCCCACCCCGGCAGAAGGAAGCGGTTTTGCCGGAGGATCTGATCGCCATGCTGGAGACACTGGATCGCGGGACCCTGCGCGGACTGCGCGATAGGGCGATGCTGCTACTCGGCTTTGCCGGCGGACTGCGCCGCTCCGAAATCGTCGGCCTCGACGTGGCCAGGGACCAAACTGAGGATTCGTCCGGTTGGATCGAGATTTTGGACAACGGCATTCTGGTGACCTTGCGTGGCAAGACTGGTTGGCGCGAAGTTGAGATCGGCTTTGGGTCGGCCGACAGCACCTGCCCCGCGGTTGCTTTGAAGACCTGGCTGAAAATGGGGCGTATCGCGCACGGGCCTGTTTTTCGGCGCGTCACCGGCCAAGGCAAGGCCGTCGGCGCCGAACGGCTGAACGCCCAGGAAGTGGCGCGCTTGGTCAAGCGCGCGGCAATGGCCGCAGGCGTGCGGGGCGATCTGTCCGAAAGCGAGCGAGAAATGAAGTTTTCAGGCCATTCGCTGCGCGCCGGTCTGGCCTCCTCGGCCGAGGTCGACGAGAGATACGTGCAAAAGCAGCTTGGCCATGCATCCGCCGAGATGACCCGCCGCTATCAGCGCCGGCGTGACCGTTTTCGTGTCAACCTCACCAAGGCAAGCGGATTGTAGGCCGGTATAAGCCCCCTCCCCTGCCCTTCCATGAGCCTACTATGACCCAGACAACTGGTCCTTCGGCAACCGGCCGCTCGGATCGAAGACAGTTACTTTATGCGGGAGGTCCGGACCCCACTCCCACAGGACCAGGTTACGATCCTCGTCCTGGGCACTTGGCGCGAAGCTCGGGACCACAATTCCGGCAATATCGCGAGACCGCAGCCGGTCGTAGATGGACCAGGACGCCGGGCGCTCTGCGTCGCCTAGAGCCGTCGCCCAGGCGCAGGCCATGTCCTCGAGCGCGATGGCGAATTCTCCCCTGGCCTGTTCGGTTGTCAGATCCACGATGTCGTCGCAGTCGACCTCATAGGAGCAAAGGACACAGGGATCGATCCGGTGCGCAAAGCCCTGGTTGGCTTCCTTGACCGCAGTCATGATTGTCAGCCCCAGATAAAGCGCCGGCACGCCTTTAGGGTTGAACCGGGCGCCTCTGATCGCCGCTCCATCACCGGAAGTCGGCTTGAATGCCCAGCGTGGATCGTGCGCCCTGTAACAGGTTCTGACGAACCTCACGCAAAACCGCCAACGGCCATGTGATCGAGATAATCACGGACCGCGGCGGCCTTGCCATCCTTCACCAGCGCTTCGGCGGTGCGTCCGCCAAATGCCGCAAGCGGCTGAGCCCGATACCAGGCCATTGCCTGTTCCTTGCCGCCCGCCCAATCCGTCACGCGGCTGATGATCTCGAGCATTTCGCGCAGACGCCCCTGGGTCTTTGTCGCAGCGCTGCGCTCTGAACGATAGAGTGTCTCACGCGCAAGACCGGCGGTCTGGGCCAACTGACCCTTGGACATGCCAAAACCATCCGCGACCTGCTCGATCGCGATCTTCCCGTTCCGATCCATATAGGACAAGACGAGCGGCCTATTCTGCTCGGCTGTCTTGAGTGCATGCCCCATAGTGTTCATCCACCATATCAGGAGTCATATTTCTTGTGCAAAAGATATGGCATTTATGGACAGCTTTCAAGCCCGGGAGCCCGCCGACCGTAGGTGGCTGCATGCCGTCACCTACTCAGGTGCCCTTGAGCAGCGCCGATCAACCCTGAGCCCCCGAACCCTGTACCTCACTCATCCCGTCATCCTGGTTGCCGGACCATTGGCCTTGAGCGCGGCCATCAGCATCGGTCCGACCGAGAACTGCCCTGCCCGAGCCTTTTCCGTCAGCACACGCAGATAGCCACCGGCCGAATTGATGTGCTGTGCCCGTTGCAGAATACACGCAATCACAATCGCGGCGACTTCCTGACCCATCACATGGCAAGCCTCCTCATAGGCCGACGGTGAAACACCAAGGTAGCCGCGCACCTGGGCCGCGGTGAGCATCAAATCACGCCAGCTGGCGATGCCGTTGGCCGCATACTCCGCAATCTCCGGGCAGGCCTTCAGCACCAGTCCAATCGGATAGCTTTTCAACCGCTCGTCCGGTGCCGGTCTTGGCTCGACGCCCGCCCTGCTTTTTTCGAAAGCCGGTTCAAATACAAAAATGGAGTCTGTGTTTGAATCAGATTGCTGCCGCTCACTTTGGGACTCATTGCCGCCGGGATTCGTGGAATTTGCGAAGCTTTCCAGCATCCTATCCACTTCATCATGGAGCACGGTCATCTCGCCGACGATCGCTTCCAGCTGTGGCAGCCCTGCCCGGCGCGGAATTGCATCCACGATGGACCGAAACCGCCTCCAGACGCCGCCCCAGTCGCCAGAAACCCCTTCCTCGACCGCCGCCTCGACCAGCTTCTGGATGTCCCTGCGATGCAGCGTGATCCGCTCCCGCATCAATTTCAGCGCCAGACATTCGGCGCGGACCTGCTCGGCGGCGCGCTGAAACTCCGAGGCCCGTGTCAGCAAAGGCGCCAACGAGAACCCGAAGACCTCCAGGACAGCACCGCCCTGCCCCTTGCGAGCGAATCTTTTGCCGTTCGGACTATCGCGGCGTATGATCAGGCCGCAACTCACGAGCTCGGCCAGGTTCCTTCTCAGCGTTGAATCGGCCATGCCGTGCGCCCGCAAAGATAGCTGTGCGTTCGACGGAAAGACCATCAAACCGTTTTCCTCGCTGATCTGGTCGTCAGGATAGAACGTCAAGAGCCCGCTCAGCACCGCCAGCGCACGATCACCAACGCCAACGATAGACTTGCCCTCGCATAGCCACCGGTAGACCTGCCATTTCTCAACGGCGGCCCCCTCCGGAATCTGCCGTGACGCGGCGTTGGCCTTCACCAAGGCAAGCGTCATCGGCCGCCGCCCAAAGGGCGTCGTCGCAAACCCACTCTCCATTTCCCTCACCTTTCACGAAGGCAAAAGAAACCTGCTCACCGAAACGGCGCCACGACTCTTGACAGTGATTCGGGGAAGTGCGATTCTCAGCTTGCTACAGACGAGAAGGGCTTCCGCGACGGCGACGTTCGGGGGCCTTTTTCTTTTGCGGTTTCAGTCTCCCGTTTTCTTTGACATTTCCGATTGCCGGAAAGCTTCGAAAAGCTCGTCAAGCCGTTCGGTGATGAAAGCACCGAATGGCGAGGCTTCCCTCGCTTTCAGGGCAAGCGTGAACACTTTTCCAGTGTCGGTGATCTTGGCCCGCACCGACTTGTCCCGCGGCGCCCAGGCCGTGTCTCGTGTCTTCGTCGCAGCCGGCGAACGTTTCGCCGGCGCGCTCAGGAAGTCGAAAAGAAGCGCAAAACGTGCGTCACTGCTTGGCGCCGCGAAATCGGCGCTCTTCACATACTCACCCGCCCTGCCCGCGTTCCCCGGATGCTCCATGAGCTTGGCCAGTTGCCACCATCTGTCCCGCCCGACGGCCTTGGCCGCGCCAACCGCCACAATGACTGGCTCGGGAATATTGCCGGTCACGGAGCGCATCTTCGAGAAGGTCGTGTCATCGAGTGCCAAAGCGGACTTCACCGTGTCCGACGTGTGGCCGCGCTTGAGAATGCGATCGGCAAACAGGGTCCTTTCGATGAAGGACAGATTGGCCCTGGCGGCATTCTCCTGGCCCTGGGCGATAACATGGTCCTCGTCGCCCATCTTCTTGACGACGGCGCGGACCGGCCTTCCCAGTTGGCGGGCAACCTTGACGCGGCGATGGCCGAATACAGTCTGGAAGCGTCCCGAAACCTCCGGATGCGGTCTGACCAGGACCGGCGAATCTTGGCCTCTGTCGCGAATTGCCGACAGCAACTCCTGATACGCCTGATCGTCTTCGTCCAGGCGGTCCGAGACGAAAGAGGTGTCAACCATGGCAGGATCGAGATCGACGACCGAACTCTTGGAGAGCTCCTCGAAGGATTGCATGATCGAACGGGAGGCACCACGAACGGCATACCCCGATACATCCTTGTTATCGGCCACCGCAGCGACGGGCCCCATCACACTGCCGAAAATATCCTTACGGGCCATTCAACCGCCTCCGTGCGCGGCTAGCGATCTGATTCCACGAGCAAAATAGCCGGTTTTTACTGCCGTAAAGTTCGTCGTCATGACCGACCCCAGGCGCGATGGACGAGGGTGACGATCTCGGCGTTCACCGCGTCGAGCGATTCCAAAGCGCGGTCATATGTCGAGCGGGTGAAAGCCGATTTCTCCACCTCGTAAAGCGTTTGCTTGGTGAGGCCTGCATCGGAAATCGCCGTCGACTTCAACATCGGATTCTCCAGGATCTGGCCGGCAAGCATGGACTGCATGAAGCCCACCATTTGCGCCTGCGGAATATCGGTCGGTTCGTAGCGCGTGATCAGGTAGCGAAACCAGTCGAGTTCGATCGCGGCGCCGGCGGCCTTGATGGTCTTCAAGATGCCGCCAAGCATCAGCAGGAACTGGCTCATCGACATCAGGTCGAGCATCTGCGGATGGACCGTAATGAGGACCGATGTCGCCGCCGACATCGCCGTCAAAGTCAGATAGCCAAGCTGGGGAGGGCAATCGACAACGACGACATCGTACCGGTCGTCAACCTCCGACAGCGCTTTGGCCATGCGCGTGAAGAACTGGCGGCCGGCATTGGAGGTTTTGTCCTGCATGGCAAGCGGCGTGTCGTACTCGTATTCCTGCAGCTCGAGATTGGCGGGAATGATATCAAGGCCCGGGAAATTTGTCGGTATGATCACATCCGCAATCGATCTACGTTCGTCGTCATACCTGATCGCTTCATAGAGCGAGAGGTTGCGATCGAGTTCGGGCTGGAAGCCGTGCAGTGCCGACAGCGAAGCTTGCGGATCAAGATCGATCGCAAGAACCCGATGACCGGTCAGCGCCAGGTGCTGGGCGAGGTGGGCAGCCGTGGTCGTCTTGCCGCTGCCGCCTTTGAAATTGACCACCGCAACCACCTGGAGTTTATCGCCAAGCTTGCGGTGCGGAACGTACTTCTTGACTTCGGTCCTGCCGTGCTGGTCCAGGAAATGTCTGAGCTCGAGCATCTGGGTAGCCGTATAGGTGCGACGGCCGGAAGGACTTTGGTCAGGCAACGGCCCCTTGCCTTCGAGATGGAGACGCTTCAGATTGTTCTGCGAGACCCCAAGGTAGTGAGCGACCTCCGCCATGGAGAATGTGCGCAGCGTCTTAGTTGCATTGGGCGGAAATTTCTCCATCCGAAGCTGGTTCAACCGCCGGGAAATCTCGGCGCCCTGTTCGAGGATTTTGTCATCGAACTCGAAACGAGGCAGCCGCATGGAGATATTCATTCTCGTCGAAACCTGAATTGGCGCTTTTTGTAAGCAATACCCACAACAAGCGCCATTAAGCTCCGATTCGGACTTACCGGCAAGAAGTTTTGGGTTAACAAAAGGTTAACGCATGCCAGACCGCGGCCGATCGCACGGGCGGCCTGCGGAGTTTACCGCAGTAAAAAGATCCCGGATCGATATTGAAAACAAGGAGTTGCGCCGCAAGACAACGAACCGGCGAAGCCAACTTTTAGATCGCCGGTCGCGATAGTGTCGGAAAAACCGCGATGTTGACGCGGGACAGTGACAGGCATCGACGTGGTCTCGGTTTGAAACCGGGAAGGAGGGGACTTGCGTGTCAACGTTTGTCGCAAGAGGCCGACCGTGACAGGGGCGGGCGCTGCAGAGCCAAGCGTTCGTCGATCGGGCACCTCCGAGTAGGGACGGGGGCCAGTAAAGACCAGCAAGAATGCCATTCCAACTGGCTTTGTACGGGAGCCGAGTACGTCTACTGTTTTTTCAGTGCCTGACCTATGAGGATGTGCATCATCGATGCGCATTGCCGTTGGGCGCCCGGCCGACACCTTGCGGAGCTAGGGTCGTTCCAAACACAGAAATTGCGGCGGAGACTCGGTTTCTGCTTGACCAGCTAAATATCGGCTTTGGCGATGCGCCGACCTCGCAACGGCAAGGCTACTTTATGCTTCTAATCCTGATTGGCAGCAGAACGGTCCACTCCGGCCAACGGCGCCTCCAGATTCCATCTGATGCCATGCGAACCATATTCAAGATTTCCCCGCCCGCCCACGGCTTCAGGTGCAACCCGTTTCAGGACCACGGTTCCAAAGCCGCCCTGTCCGATAGTCGTGACTTGCGGCCCATCGGTTTCGGCCCAGGTCAGGCGGAAGAGCCGCGATGCTCCGGAACCGCT
Organism: Mesorhizobium sp. WSM4308; assembly: GCF_002294905.1. NCBI lineage: Bacteria > Pseudomonadati > Pseudomonadota > Alphaproteobacteria > Hyphomicrobiales > Phyllobacteriaceae > Mesorhizobium > Mesorhizobium sp. WSM4308. The sequence continues at coordinate 47,275 of NZ_NSFW01000014.1, forward strand.
GATGTTCCATGTGACAGAAATTTGGCCGTCATCGCCGGAGAGCACGCCATACTTCGCAGAGTTGGTCGCGAGTTCGTGGAAGGCAATCCCGAGATATTGGACTGCATTGGGGCCAAGCACGAACGACGGCCCTGACATCTCGATCATCTCACCGCGTGGAAATGGCTGAGCCTGCGCGGCCAAAAGTTCACTGATGGTAGCTCCCTGCCAGTCGGCCGAAACAAGCAGGTCCTGGGAGCGCGACAATGCCATGATGCGCTCGCGCACCTGGGACTCAAACTGCATGGGCGTCTCCGATCGTTTGTTGGTCTCCCGGATCATCGACAGGATAACCGAATACTGGTTTTTCACCCGGTGATTGACCTCGCGCATCAACATGCGGATACGCTGTTCGTTTTCCCTGGCCGATGTGATATCCCGCGCAATCTTCGAAGCGCCGACGATCTGCCCTGTTGCGTTACGCACTGGCGATATCGTCAGCGAAACCGGAACTAGACTGCCATCCTTGCGTCGACGTATCGTTTCATAGGTATCGACGCGCTCCCCACGACGGATTCGCTCAAGGATGCGAGGTTCCTCGTCCGGGTGGTCATCGGGGATCAGCATGGTTACCGACCTGCCGATCGCCTCGCTGGCGGTGTAGCCAAAGAGCTTTTCGGCGCCTCGATTCCAGCTCTTGATGATCGTGTTGAGATCCTTGCTGACAATAGCGTCAAATGAGGATTCCACGATCGCCGACAGGTGCTGTCTGGTTTCTTCGGCACGCTGGCGGTCCGTCAGGTCGAGCAGCATATTCACCGCGCCAACGAGGTCGCCCTGCTCATCGCGCAGCGGTGTGGGGTAGGGCATGAATGGGAAAAAAGACCCGTCCGGACGCTGCGCTATGGCCTGCTGGTTGCGGACCGGCCGGTTTTCCTTGAGGGCGACTGCCATCGGGCATTCGTCGTGCGGCAGTTCCTTGCCGTCGGTGGTGAACAGCTTGAACGTGACGCACCATTTATCCTTGCCGACCTGAGGCTCCCGCCCTGCCAGATCGGCAGCGGCCCGATTGTAATAGGTAATGATGCCATACTGGTCAGTCGTGTAGATGGCGACCGGAAGGCCATCGAGAATCTGGTGATAGGCGTGGTCCTGCTGCCTGAGTTCTGTCCGCTTTCGCTCAAGGTCAGTTACATCGACAGTAAAGCATCTGGTGTGGACTAGCTTACCGTCGCGGAAATGGCTGCTCGACGTGAGTTCGACGTGCTTGATGGACCCGTCACGGGCGCGCAAACGCGCCGGATATCTTGCAATCTTCTCACCACGGGAGAGCCTGCTCAAAATGTCGGTTATCACGTCCCGGTCGGGATAAAACTCATCAATGTGGTGACCGACATAGTCCTCTGCTGGATAGCCGAGGAGATCGAGCTCGGCCTTGTTGGCATGCAAGATAAGGCCATCCGCGCTCACCAGATGGAGCGCCATGGCACCGTTTTCGAAAAAGTCCTGATAGTCGAAGTTGCCGCCTAGGACCATTGCCGGTTTCTTGACGGCGACAACGTCGGCCTGCGGTAGTTCAGTCATTCGAGGGTCCCCGATGTAAACGGGCCACAACGCGCCGCCTAAACAATCGTTCCAAGTCGCTGCCTACATATCGGAAGTGAAGCGTCCATTGGCCGAGGTAATGGGATCCGAGCTCCTAGTGCGTACGCTGACGAACTGGCCCAGAAACAGCCTGAACTATTTACGCATGACGGAGCTTTAGCGCGGCGAGTTACCCGCCTCAGAACCTCGACCTGGAGATTGACCGGCCGTCGGCGGGCTTGGCCGAGGCAATCGCCCGCGCCTCGGCGGCAATGTCGGCGAGGCCCATGGGCGACAGATGGTTCGGGCGACAGCAAGAACGACGCCAGGCGTGGTCGACCTGCTGTCGGCCGATGCACGGACCCATCTTTGATGATTGCGCGCGTTCGCGCGGTCGAACTGAGTCCGGAGACCAAGCACGACGTGAGATATCATGCGGCAAGTGCCCCTTCACGTCGTGAAAAACAACCGGCGAGGAACGTTCCCGATATGCGCCTAGCAACTGGCTCGAGTCCTGAGGGACTTGCCGACACCCTGGGGCGGCCCATGCGCTACCTCGCTACAGTCCGTTTGCGGCCTTCTAGCGGCCTTCTAATGGTACGCACGGTGATCACCTTCTCGCTCGAACTCGGCCAGGCCGCCCGCAAGGTAAGTATGAGCGGGCTGGGCTGTGGGCCGCTGGCCGCAGCGGGCTGGTGCCGTGGGAACCTCGATCAACGCATTCCGTTGTGATGCATCAAGTTGCTGTCCTGTCTGCCAAAAGGGCAGGGCGAGCGACGACAACACAAAGGATAACCACGATGAGCTACAAAAGTCTGGCTGCCGCCACCGCGCTTGCAACCCTTATTGCCTCGGGAGCCTTTGCCGCGAACGTCGTGACAACGGCGCCGGCGGACAACAATGCTGCGACCACTGCTGCGGTCGCGCCAAATGGTAGCCTTGTTTCCAAAATTATCGGCGCTACCGTTTACAACGGAACGGACGCTAATGCCCAGACGATCGGCAAGGTCAATGACGTCCTGCTTGCGAAGGACGGCAAGGCACAATCTCTCATTATCGGCGTAGGGGGCTTTCTCGGCATCGGCGAAAAGAATGTCGCTTTCGACTTCAACAAGGCCCAGTGGGCCGAAAAGGACGGCAAGCGCTGGCTTGTGATCAAGACCACCAAGGAAGATCTCCAGGCTCAGCCGAACTTCGACACCAAGGCCTATGATCCAACCACGGCTTCCAACACACCCCCCGCGTCCACGACAGCGGTGCCCGACTCAACCACCACGGGGGCCGTTGACAAGACGGCTTTGACCGCCGTCCCGATCGACAAGATTCGGGCCGAGGATCTGGTCGGCACCACCGTCTATGGCGCCAACGACGCCAAGGTTGGAAAGATCGGCGACGTTGTGCTGACGGGTGACAAGAAAATCGACGCAGTCTTGATCGATGTCGGCGGGTTCCTTGGCATGGGGACCAAGGAGGTGGCCGTTGGTATGGACAACCTCAAGTTCATGACGGACAAGTCCGGAAATAGGTATCTATATACAAACTTTACAAAAGAGCAGTTCAATGCGCAGCCGGCCTATGAAAAAGGCACCTACGCGAACGCGCGTGACAAACAACGCATGATCGCGAACTAGAGGTGCTTGGCCTGTGAACGGACGCGCGCTCCGCGACCCGGTTCCTACCAACCGGGTCGCGGGCGATTTGTTGGCCAGCGGGCAGCTAGAGAACGAAATATAGGGGCAGGTTGAGTTCAAACCAATGGGTACTTGCGCTTGGCGGAACACCCTGTGCGTGGCCCTAACGATACTGATTAGGTGCACACCTGCTTGCATCCATTACCGCGCAGCTCTGACAAGCCGTTCAAGTATCTGGAAGTCATCCAAATCCTCGTATGGCGTCAGATCCAAGTCCACCGGGACGCGTTTCAGCTTTTCCTCATCGATCGGCTTTTCATGGGCTTTCATCACCCGTTGGTAGGCTCGCCATGTCAACCCCGCCCCTCGCACGGCATCGCGCTCGGCGCGCAAGGCAACCTGGTGGGCGTGCAGGTAGTGAAGCCGCAGCTCATCGAGCAGGGCCTTTTCGACGATTTCATGGGTGACCAAGAACGGCGCTAGCCTGAAGTCCCGTCCCTTCCAAGCTAGTGTCCGGGGCAGGTGCCGGTCGATGTAAATGGTCTTTGCGTCGTCGCTGTAGCCGGCAATATATGGAATGTCGAAGTCATGGCTAACGTTGACGCGCCTGCAGAATGCCGTCACGACGTCAGCCAGTACGCGATCATCCAGCTCCTCGGAGGTATGGCGAACTTCGTTGTCGAGCTTCAAGGCGCTATATCCGTTGGCACCACCGACGAACCCCGCTCTTCATGAAAGGTTCCGGTCGCGCAGTCAGATGGTCTCGATGGGGAAGGTTTTGGGCATACGGGGGTGCTGCGTTTTAGGGGAGGGAGTAGCCTAGCCCGCGTCGGTCAGCGCGAGGAAATCGCAAATCGAGTCATGCGTTCAGCGCCGGGGAGCGGCCCGCGCTCCCAGTACAAGTGCAGGCCGGCCGTACAGCCCCGCGCGCCAGCGGCGCCACCAAGACGCCGCATGGCTTTGGACGTAGTGTCCGCGGGTAAGTTTCTTTAGGCGTCCGTACCAATCCTCGTTGCCGGCTCTCGGAGAATATCGCAGGCTTTTCTCTACCGGTCTTTTCACGGCGCCAAAACGAGGTGCGCAGACCTTCTGGCCCGGTAGCGGGTTCATGCGCTTCGGGGTGAATAGTCGATCGAGACGCACTGCGAGCGTGTGCTGTTACCGGCGCTCGACGAGAGGATTACGGCTAACGCCGTGGCAATGGGCGTCGCGTTCGATCGCCAGACGACTTAGATGCTCGTTGGCCTAACTGCTTCGTCTCGCGCCGGATCGTCTGTCAGGCTGGCGCGGATATCCGTCGACGCGGAAGAGCTTGCACCAAACGGCGGTGAGGGGTCCGGCAAAGGGACCCCCCCGAACGGCCGGTCAGGCGGCTTGCTGTTCGGCAGCCCGGTCGTTCACGCCCGCCTCGCCAAGCGACGTCAATGCTTCGTCGGTGGCTTTTTCTTCTTCCAGGTTGGCGTTGAGCAATTCCGCGACATCATCTCTACCAAGGGATGTCGCCCACGCAATCAACGTGCCATAGCGCGCGATTTCGTAGTGTTCGACCGCCTGCGCAGCGCCTACCAGCCCGGCGTCCAGCGAGACCGAGCCTTTGTACTCCTCGAGGATCTCGGAACCTTCCTCGAGAATGCCGTCGATGGCCGGACAGGTTTTGCCTCGGGCCGGCATGCCGAGAATCTCAAATACTTCTTCCAGTCGCTCGACTTGGCCTTCGGTCTCGGCACGATGCTTCTCAAAGGCGGCGGTGACCTGCTGGTCGTCCGCGCCCCTTGCCATCTTCGGCAACGCCTTCAAGATCTTTTTCTCGGCATAGTAGATATCCTTCAGGCCTCCGAGAAACATGTCCTCAAGGCCTTTATTGGTGGCGGTGGCCTTCTTCGTAGCTGCCATTGCTGTTTTCTCCGTATTGATGAACCCATGTGGGTGAGTTTCCAACTTCATTCGAAACGCGAGGTTCCAAGCTGCGGCAGGAGATTTCAGAAGATATCGAGTGCGTAGAGCCGGTCTTAGCTGCGGCGCAGGCGATGTCGATAAGGACTGCCCGGCCGGGTAGCCTGGGGTGAGAGCTTGTTCGAGACCTTGCACCGCTATTGTGCTGAGTGAACGAAATGAGAACAAAAGAGTCAAGCGCCCCTTGACCAGACAGGAATATGTTCCTTATTCCTGATCTATCTGAGCAGGAAAGGCCATGGGAAAGCGTCAGAACGCGCCGATCGGCGAAGCTATGTCGGAACTGGAATTGGCGGGCCTGCAAGCCATTGCTGCAGCTGGGAGCGACGCTGTGGTCGCCTTGCTGACCGCTCTGGCCAGGAACTCCGAACTGGAACGGGAACTCGCCTTGTTTCGCGCGGCGGTCTCGAATGGCTTTTCCCGCGGCTGGCACAAGGCGCGCCCCTAGATGGTCGACACCGCCGAAGACAATTTCCGGATCGAAGTATGGGACCGAGAGGAGAAGACGCATCTCGAAACCATCTGTCGATCGCCGGACGCGGTGGTGAGCCAAGCGGCCTGGCACGCCGCCATCCGGCGGCGGCCGGGCATGATTCTGATCCACTACAACAGCCGCCACGTCATGGAGAAGATCATCACGCCGGGCGAGGTGAAGGTCTCGCCCCAGACGATCATCGATGGCAGCATTCACGCCGGACTGGACGTGGCTCTCGGCGACCTCCGCAGCTGGCACACGCTAAGAGCGTGGTGCAAGAGCTGCTCGCATCATGCGGAAGTGAAGCCCGCCAGCTTGATCAAAAGGTACGGCAAGGAAGCCCTGTTCAGCTCGGTGGAGCAGGCGCTCTTGTGCACGAGTTGCGAACGGGGCGGACCGGTGAGGTTGGAAGTCCACAAACTTCCAAGGAACTAAAGGGATTTTGAGAATGCACGACTTAATCGAATTCTTCCAGACCAATGCCGCTTTGGTGATCGCCAACCCCATGGCCTTCCTTACTTTCGCTATCCTTTTTGGAACCGGGGGGTTCATCGTGGGTCGCTATTTCCTCACCGAACGTATCGCCAATCTAGAAAGCCGTATTGCGCGGCGAGATGATGAAATCGAGGCGCTGAAAACACCCAAGGGAAGACCGGCCGAGCTATCCTTCATCCCAATCGTCGGCACTTCGGCAATTGGTGAAAACCGGACCACCCCGCTGTTGGGAAAATGGCCTGACCAGCGTCGGCCAGGGGCGCTGTCGGCACCCCCTCATCTACGGCGTGGCTAACTCACAGATTTATTGGGATCGGTCGTCTTCTGCAGTCCAGAAAAGCCCCGGGGAATTCTAGAGGTATCGGACAACGCGCCTTGTCCGTCATCCGGTGGAGGTACCCGTGGCGCCAACAGTTCGACACCCTATGACCCAAGCTGGATTCGATGACAGGCAGCATGTCCCGGACATAGCCATCGCAGCCCGACCACGTGCGGATAACCGCGACCGGTGCAATTGCCGGCAGCAATCGCGCGATGGCGCGCAATTGCAACGGAAGGCGCGTGCGATCGGCGACCGCATGGGCTGGATCGAGGTCGACCGGCACCCTTTCGGCCCTGCCGCCGAGGACGATATTGCCCCGCTCGCCCTAACGCGAATAGGCGCCATGGTCCCTTGTTGCGCGTCCAATACGGCAGCGGCTCGGTCACGCCCATCTGCGGACGCAGCCGTGGAGCGGTACCTCTTCGCCGAACTGTGGTCTAGCCGCCCAACAACCGCACAAATCTTCCAGACTTTCTGGGTATGCTAGGACACCAAAGGTGCACTCGGTGCAGCCGCCCCAGGCTGGCATGCCCTTTTATTTCGAGGGAGGCGAGCCGAAACCGAGTCGCTTTTGAGCGGGATCGGCGGCCATGGCCTCCTTCACCTTCTAGTGACCTGCACGAAATCGCTTGGAACCTTCAGCTTTGCCTCCTGTTATTTTTAGTCTGATCTCAGACGCGCGCTCACTTCGCTCCCAGGGGGCAAAGCATGGAAAATCCGAAATCGACGGCTCAAATCGCCGGCCATCCAATCCATCCAATGCTGGTCACCGTCCCGATTGCCTGCTTCGTTGGCGCATTATTGACCGATATCGCCTATTGGCGGACCGCAGAAATGATGTGGGCAAACTTCTCGGCTTGGCTGCTGACTGTTGGCGTCATTGTCGGAATCCTGGCTGCCATCGCCGGGTTCATCGATTTCCTTTGGGGGCGCCGGATACGCGAACAACCGATCGCTTGGGTGCATATGGCTGGCAATCTCCTTGCGATCATTCTCGCCTTCTTCAACATGCTGGTGCACACTCGGGACGCATGGACGTCGGTGATGCCGACAGGATTAATCCTCTCGGCGCTCGTTGTGGTCATACTGATCTTTACCGGTTGGCTGGGCTGGGCGTTGGTTTATCGCCATCACGTGGGAGTGGCAGATGAAACGACTTGACAGCAAATGGGTAGCCTTGGTTTTGCTCGGCTCGACTGCGCTGGGCATTGCTGGCTGCAGCAATGACAATACTGATCCGAACGAGCAGATTGGACCAAATCCGAAACTGCCAGAAATCAACCAGTATCTTTTCCCGCCGATGCACCTGGCATCCGTTGTCGGCTGGAAGAATGATGAAACTCCGACTGTCGCACAGGGCCTTCGCATCCAAGCGCTTGCCAAGGGCCTGCAGCATCCGCGCTCGCTCTACGTGCTGCCCAACGGCGACATATTGGTGGTGGAATCCAAGGCGCCTCCTGAGGCGTCAGCCAAGCGGCCAAAGGATGTCGTCATGGGGTTGATCGAAGGCTGGGTCACGTCCGGCGGCGACACCGGGCCGAGCAACCGCATTACCCTCCTGCGCGACACCAATGGCGACGGCAAGCCGGATTACCAGGGCGTATTCCTTGATCAGCTGAATTCGCCCTTCGGTGTGGCACTGGTCGGTAACGATCTATATGTGGCCAACACCGACGCGATCGTTCGCTATCCCTATAATCAAGGCGACACCAAGATCACTGCACCCGGCAAGGTGCTCACGGAGTTGCCGGGCGGGCCAATCGACCACCACTGGACGAAGAGCCTGGTGGCGAGTCCGGACGGTTCCCTGCTCTACGTCGGGGTCGGTTCCAACAGTAACATCACCGAGAATGGCATTCAGGCCGAGAAAGACCGTGCCGCCATCTGGGAGGTCGACCGGGCCACCGGCCGGTCGCGCATCTTCGCCAGCGGGCTGCGCAATCCCAATGGCCTGTCGTTCGAACCGCAAAGCAAGGCGCTGTGGACGGTCGTAAACGAGCGCGACGAGCTTGGGCCAAACCTGGTGCCCGACTACATGACGTCAGTGAAGGACGGGGCCTTCTATGGCTGGCCATACAGCTATTACGGCCAACATGTCGATCCGCGTGTCATGCCGCAGCGGCCGGATATGGTAGCCAAAGCTATTCCGCCCGACTATGCGCTGAGCTCGCACGTCGCGCCGCTCGGGCTCGCCTTCTATACGGCTGGAAACCTCCCGCCTTCATATCGTGGCGGCGCCTTTGTCGGCGAGCACGGGAGCTGGGATCGTGACCGATTCAACGGTTACAAGGTGGTCTTCGTGCCCTTCAGCGGCGGACGTCCCAACGGCAAAGCCCAGGACGTCGTCACCGGCTTCCTCAATGACAAAGGCGAGGCGCGAGGTCGGCCGGTTGGCGTGGCCGTCGACAAATCCGGGGCGCTCTTGATCGCGGATGATGTAGGAAACACTGTGTGGCGTGTAACGGCGGCGGCGCCAGGATCATGAGGCATTTTCGCCCTCAAGCTGAGCAACGTTTGCAAGATTGGCCGGTAAGCTATGCTCGCCGAGGGCGACGACTGCCGACGTCAAGGATAGGACTGTTCGCTTTCAGAGCATTGATTGCGGCGATTGGTGCAGGTCTTGGACTAGCCTAGTTGCTCGAAAGTACATTGGCGCGGCGCCTTGTCTGGACGCCAGCGCACGAGCTTTGTTCCATGCCGGAAGCGGTCGCCGGTGACATGGTCAAAGCGAACCTCGACGACCAGTTCCGGTATTATCGGCTCCCATTCGCCGCTACGCTCGGTGCTCCAGCGGCTCGGGCCGCCCGGCGCCTTGCCGGTGAAGCCGGATCCGCCACGCAGGCGTTCGAGCTTTTCCGTCAGCACCGCACGCCGGTCATTGGCAATGGTCGATGTGAATCCGACATGATCGAGCAGACCATCTTTGTTGTAGAGACCGAGCAGCAGCGATCCAACCTGTCGTTTGCCGTTCAGATAGCGGAACCCGCCCACCACACAGTCGGCCGTGCGCAGGCGCTTTACCTTCACCATCGCGCGTTCGCCCGGCTTGTAGGGACCGTTGAGCAGCTTGGCCACGACGCCGTCGGTGGAACCGCTACCGGCGCCCTTCAACCACTTGTCGGCTGTCGCCAGGCTGGTGGCGGCCGGCGAAAGCCGCAAAGCCTTGGTTGTTGCCTTGGCCACCAAGTCCTCGGCTTCCGTGCGCCGATCATGCAATGGCAGTTCCATTAGCGGCCGACCTCCCGGAGCCACAAGCATATCGAAGACGACCAGGCGTGCGGGAGTTTCCCGACTGAGCTTGCGGATGCGGCTCTCTGCTGGATGAAGCCGCATCTGCAGCGCCTCGAAAGAGGCACGGCCCTCGATCTCGATTATGATTTCACCGTCGATGACGAAATCTGTCGCCTCGTGCGCACTCAAGGCCGCCAGCAGTTCGGGAAAATAGCGGCCAAGCGGTTTGCCGGATTTTGCCCTGAGGTCGACGGCCTTGCCGCCCTTGAAGGCGAGGCAGCGGAAGCCATCCCATTTCGGTTCGTACTGCCAGGGACCGTCGTCTCGCGGCAATGCCATCGCCTGGCGCGCTTCCATGGGCTGCGTGTTCAAGGGCAAGGGAAACTCAACGCCGGATGCCGTTACCATCGCTCTGCCCTATCGCGATGGGGCAGGTCGATGCCGCAGCAAACCCAGCTGAGCGGCTGCGCGGATCCGTGATTGTGTTGTAGCTCGAGTTCCGCCGGATTGTCGAAGGTTCCGACAGGCAGGGCGATTTCCTGGACGGCGGCATCATAGGCAAGAGTAAGCTGCGTCCCGCACGCTTGGCAGAAGCCGCGCTGGGCGAGGGGTGATGACCGGCGGCAGGTAGGTTCCTCGCTTTGCCAAGAACCTCCGGTAGGAGGCAGCCACGCGAGCACCGCAAAGGCGCTGCCGGTCGCACCTCGGCATATGTCGCAATGGCAGTAATGCACGCGCGGGTCGCCTGCGACCCAATAGCGGATCTTTCGGCAGAGGCATCCCCCTGTACGTTCGATAGCAATGGCCCGGATGAAATTCTCTCCTGTGTTCATCCAACTTGAACGCTCGGCGCGGCAACTGGTTTCCGAGGGGACGGGTACCCGGGCGGGGCATTTTCCGACATTGCGAGGATCAACTATTGAATCTCAACAACCGCTTCGGCTCGCCCCAAACATATGTTGTCCTACTTGACCTTCGTGAAGTGGGGGTAAGGCCGCCTGGCATTGTGATGTCAACTCCGGACACGACCTCCAGCGTCGGCTGCGCTGACCCTTTCACCAGATAGCCACCGGCTGCGACCGGGGAGGGCGGTCCGCTTGCGGGCTCGCACAATGAGGGATCTCGACCTTGCCGGCAAGATCATCGCAAAGGGCGGCGCCTCGGCGAAGGTCGAGGATGGCTTCAAGGCGATGCAGGTCGGCGCGATCATGGCGCAAATCCTCTCGAAAGACGCCAATGGCATTGCGCGCTTTGGCGGTTCTGCTGATCGCCGTGGCGACTGGGGGCATCCTTCCCCGTTCGGACCTTACAACGATAGTGAGGGAGCCCTTGGCGCAGCCGGTGCCGTCCGGACCTTTAACGCAAGCCTTTTGGAACATTCACCAGCGTCGCTAGTTCAGCGCTAAAGGAGCGCACAGATGAGACGATTGGCTTTGATAGTGGTCGCAGGCCTCATCGCCGGATGCAGTGACAATGGCGTCGACGGCTCGAAGACGAACTCGGTGAGCAACCAGCCGCCAGATCAGAATCCGCAAGTCGACAGGGATCCAACGGCGAAATCGAGCACGGGCGGCGATCAGCAAGGCGTCCAGCCAACTCAGCCAGCCGCGCCGCAGAAATAGACGAGGAACGCAATGCCGGCAGATTGATCAGAGGTTGCTTCCAAGAATGACGTCGAAGCCGAACGTCCCAAGGGCAGCAGACGACGGCGTTGCAAGCCCTAATCCACGCGTATTCGGAACGAAGGAACGTTTCCGATGCCCTTTAAGAGAAGCTGCAATGCCCAATTTTCGTTTTGAAACTGTTGTTGCAGGTCGCTCCCACATTACTGTGCAGAATCTCGCGAGCGTCGACTTGGCCAGTCCCAAAGCTTTGGAATTGGCAAGAGCGGCGGCGAGCAGCGCTCCAGCAGATGCCGACCACTCTGGCTCTCACGTCAACGTCTACGATGAGGCCGGCTATCTGGTCGCGGCTGTGAATTTCTCCGACCTGCTTGAGAACGGTCCATCGGATCCCAGCGATCCACCCGCCGAAGAGCCTGGTGTAATGCGCTCGGGTTGAGGACCCTCGAGGGCTCAAAAGTGCCACCGCCTCTCCTCGATTGCTGAAAGCCTTCGACGACAGGAGAGGTCCTCGCCGCCGATCTGCTCTCCGCACTCAAGGGCCCTGGGTGACAGGCGCGATGTGCAGGCCTTGGATCACGACGTCAAGCCGGGAGTGCTTTCCGACATGGGAATGGCGACGACTGGCCGGCGCTACGTAAATCCTGGCGGCCGACCTTTTCATTCTCGGCACGCCGATCTGCTCGGACAGCCTTCCCCGTCGCCAGACGCGTGATGGCGCGCATGGACAGCACGGCACACCCGCACGAAACACGCCGTTGGTTACGCAGTTGGGAGTCAACAATGTTACCTTGAAAAGCCGCCAACCGCCCAACCTAGCGACAGGGCTAAGACAAACCCGAGAATGACAGCTGTAAACAACCACATGCTATTGTTCCTTGCTCGGTATACGAGCATGAACGCCATTGGCCAGGAAAGGTTGAACAATCAACTTGTCCGTCCTCCTCTGCAGGAGGCAGCGCGGGATTCTCGCGTTGTCGCACGCAGAATTTCTGTGCGATGGCAAAGAAGATGGGCGGCTGATCCAGCGTCGAAGCTCCAAGACCTCCAACCCAATGCTTAAGGTGGGTTCCGCGCTGATCAGGCGTCGGCCCACCAGGCCTCGGCGACGCCTTCCAACAGCCTGGGGTCTCTACCATGTTACGAACAGCGCCACGGCAGCAGCCGCCATCACCGCGGTGGCCACCCAGCCCATAATCTTGAGCCCTATTGGCAGCTGAAAATCGCCCATCGCCGCCCGCTTGCCCGAAAGATGCATCATCATGCCCATTACCGGGACAGCCACCACGCCGTTGATGACGGCGCTCCAGAACAGCGCCTTTATGGGATCGATCGAAGTGAAATTGAGGCCGGCGCCGATCAGCGTCGCTGCTGCAATCGTGGTATAAAAGGCTTTGGCCCGATGCGGCTTTTTGGCCAATCCGACATTCCAACCAAGCGTCTCGCCCAACGCATAGGCGGACGAGCCGGCGAGCACCGGCAGGGCCAGCAGTCCCGTTCCGATAATTCCAATCGCAAAGACGAGGAAAGCGAACTTGCCTGCAATCGGGCGAAGAGCTTCCGCCGCCTGCGATGAAGTCTCGATGTCGGTGACGCCGCTGGCGTGCAGCGTTGCAGCCGTCGTCACGATAACGAAGAGTGCGACAGCGTTCGAGATCGCCATTCCAAAATAGGTATCGATGCGAATACGTTTGAGTTCTTCCGGTGCCTGCTCGGGCGCTACCCTCAACGGCGATGCTTCATCGCGCTCCTTGACTTCCTCTACTTCCTGTCCGGCCTGCCAGAAGAAAAGGTAGGGGCTAATCGTAGTCCCAAGGATGGCCACGACGGAGGTGATGTATTGGTTTTGAAAGCTGATGTGTGGAACAATCAGATTGTAGCCGACCGTCGACCAGGGCACTTTCGCAACGAAGGCCACCGCGACATAGGCGAGCAGCGACAGCGTAAGCCACTTCAGCACCGAAACATAGCGAGCGTATTGCGAGAAGATCTCAAGCAGGGCCGTGAGGATCCCGAACGTAGCGACGTACAGTAGCTGGGGACCGCCCGCGATCAGTTTCAGCGCAGCTCCCATTGCGCCAAGGTCGGCACCGATATTGATTATATTGGCGACCATCAAAAGGAAAACGATCGAGATGCCGACTGCAGATGGATAGTGCTTTCGCAGATTGCCCGCTATGCCACGGCCGGTAACGCGGCCAATCCTGGCGCTAATTTCCTGGATGGCGCACATAAGAGGCCAGCTGAACAGCATTACCCACCCCAGGCCATAGCCGAACTGGGCACCGACCTGAGAGTATGTTGCGATGCCGCTGGGATCATCGTCCGAAGCGCCCGTGATCAATCCCGGGCCAATGATCTGCAAAATCTTCGAGCTATCCGGCTGATTTACCGATGCAGCGGCAGTCTTGTGCACGATCTCAGTCATATTCCTCTCGCTATTCGCTCTGGTGGCGGATCTCTTGAAGTTCGGTGAGCGGCGGTGGTCGCGCTGCTTGGTCTCGCCGTCACGCTGGGGACAATTTTCATTTCAGTTGACGCTAATATTTCTCACACCAAATGCGAGAGATCCCCGATCGTTCCGCGCCGGACGCTTTTGAAGATACATCTTGGCAAATTGCGCCGTGGAGAAACCGAAGGCGACGCAACGCTCAGCCTAAAGGAGCTCTCGGTCTCGCTCGATGATTGGTACCGCGGTCGTCGAGGAGACCGAAGTCCCATCACCGCTGGCAAGCGCGTTCTGGCCGCTGGCGAGTCGGGTCGAGGAAAGCACGCACGTTCGGGCGATCGGTGGCCTGTGGCCTTGGGCGCGGCAGCGGTAATTTCCATCCCGACAAGCGAATGTTCATATTGCCTTTGGAGCGGCACAAGGACGGGGCAAAACTTGTCGGCGAGATCGATCTGATCCCGCGCAGGAGCCTCAGGAAATTGCGAGCCTTTCTGCGACACCCACGGGCCGGCTGAACCGCGTGTGAAGAGAAGAGACGTCGTTGTTAGATAACCAGGGCGGGCGCTCGGCGACGCCAGTGCAGTTCGCCATCCGGTAACCCACACGTTCGTGTAATTTTCGACCTGGGACAGTTGATAAATGCGGCGCGGAACAAAATTGAAATTGCGGCGTTTGGAGACTTGCGGGGTAGTGTGACGTCCGCGCGAGGGGGATTTATCCTACATGGATCGAGTGGGAGTGGTGACTGTGCAGGCATCCAAGAAGCAATTGGACCGTCGTAGCATACTGAATTCTTTGAAGGCCTTCCGACGTGGTGACTTTTCAGTCCGCATCGACAACGTCTACGAAGGCCTCGATTCCGAGATCGCAGAAACCTTCAACGAGATCGTGGATCTGAACGATCAGGTGTCCCGAGAATTCGAGCGTCTCAGCAGGGTCGTTGGCAAGGATGGGCGGATAGGCGAGCGTGGCCGCGTCCGCAACGCTACAGGCAGTTGGGAATCCAGCGTCCGGTCCGTCAACGATCTCATAGAAGACATGGTCCAACCCACCGCCGAGGTCGCTCGCGTTATCGGCGCCGTAGCCAAGGGTGATCTGTCGCAGACGATGATGGTCGAGATCGACGGCCGACCGCTGCGCGGCGAATTTCTGCGCATAGGCAAGATCGTCAACACCATGGTTGGTCAGCTTGCTTCCTTTGCCTCCGAGGTGACGCGCGTGGCGCGCGAAGTCGGCACCGAAGGCAAACTCGGCGGTCAGGCGCGCGTGAAAGGTGTCGCCGGGACGTGGAAAGATTTGACCGATAACGTCAACGCCATGGCAACGAACCTGACCGGCCAGGTGCGCAACATCGCGGAGGTGACGACGGCGGTTGCATCCGGAGACCTGTCGAAAAAGATCACCGTCGACGTGAAGGGCGAGATCCTGGAGCTGAAGAACACGATCAACACGATGGTCGACCAGCTCAATTCCTTCGCTTCGGAAGTGACCCGCGTGGCGCGCGAAGTCGGCACCGAAGGCAAGCTCGGCGGCCAGGCGCGCGTCGAAGGCGTCGGTGGGACATGGAAGGATCTGACCGACAATGTCAATTCCATGGCCGAGAACCTGACCGGCCAAGTGCGCAATATCGCCGAGGTGACGACGGCCGTCGCCTTGGGCGACCTGTCGAAGAAGATCACGGTCGATGTGAAAGGCGAAATCCTTGAGCTGAAATCGACCATCAACACGATGGTCGACCAGCTCAATTCTTTCGCTGGCGAGGTGACCCGCGTCGCGCGCGAGGTTGGCACCGAAGGCAAGCTCGGCGGCCAGGCTCAGGTGCGCGGCGTTGCGGGCACTTGGAAGGACCTCACTGACAACGTCAACTCGATGGCTGAAAATCTCACTGGACAGGTGCGCAACATCGCCGAGGTCACGACGGCGGTTGCTTCTGGAGACCTTTCAAAGAAGATCACCGTTGCGGTTCAAGGTGAAATCCTGGAGTTGAAAGACACCATCAACACGATGGTGGACCAGCTGAACTCTTTTGCCTCGGAGGTGACGCGCGTGGCGCGCGAAGTCGGCACCGAAGGCAAGCTCGGCGGTCAGGCCGAGGTGAGGGGGGTTGGCGGCACGTGGAAGGATCTGACCGACAATGTCAATCTGATGGCTGCCAATCTGACCGGACAGGTGCGCAACATCGCCGAGGTGACTACGGCCGTGGCACGCGGCGACCTGTCGAAGAAAATCACCGTCGACGTCAAGGGCGAAATCCTGGAGCTTAAGGATACTGTCAACACGATGGTCGATCAGTTGAATTCCTTCGCTTCGGAAGTGACGCGTGTGGCGCGCGAAGTCGGTTCGGAAGGCAAGCTTGGTGGACAGGCCCATGTCGAAGGCGTCGGCGGCACCTGGAAGGACCTGACCGACAACGTCAATGCCATGGCTGGCAATCTAACCGTGCAGTTGCGCGATGTGTCCAAGGTGGCGACGGCGATTGCCACCGGCGACCTGACGCAGAAGATCACGGTCGATGCACTGGGCGAGATCTTGCAGATCAAGGACGTCATCAACACGATGGTGGACCAGCTCAATTCGTTCGCATCGGAGGTGACGCGCGTGGCGCGCGAGGTCGGCTCGGACGGCAAGCTGGGCGGCCAGGCGCAGGTGCGTGGCGTCGCCGGCACCTGGAAGGATTTGACCGACAACGTCAATGCCATGGCCGCCAATCTTACCGGCCAGGTGCGCAACATCGCCGAAGTGACCACGGCCGTGGCGCTTGGCGATCTGTCGAAGAAGATCACCGTCGACGTCCGCGGCGAGATTCTGGAGTTGAAGGACACGATCAACACGATGGTCGACCAGCTCAATTCCTTCGCCTCGGAGGTCACGCGTGTGGCGCGCGAGGTCGGTACCGAAGGCAAGCTGGGCGGCCAGGCTCAGGTGCGCGGCGTAGCTGGCACTTGGAAAGACCTGACCGACAATGTCAATTCAATGGCTGAGAACCTGACCGGCCAGGTGCGCAACATCGCCGAGGTGACAACCGCTGTGGCGCGCGGTGACCTCTCCAAAAAGATCACGGTCGACGTCAAAGGCGAAATCCTTGAGCTCAAGTCGACCATCAACACCATGGTGGACCAGCTCAACTCCTTCGCCGGCGAGGTGACCCGCGTGGCGCGTGAGGTTGGCACCGAGGGCAAGCTCGGCGGCCAGGCCCGCGTTGAGGGCGTCGCCGGGACCTGGAAGGACCTGACCGACAACGTCAACCTCATGGCGACGAACCTGACCAATCAGGTGCGTGGCATCGCCGACGTCGTGACAGCGGTTGCGCAAGGTAACCTCAAGCGCAAACTGACGGTGGACGCCAAGGGCGAAATCGCTTCTCTCGCTGACACCATCAACGGCATGATTGAGACGCTGGCCACCTTCGCCGACCAGGTGACCAATGTCGCGCGTGAAGTGGGCATCGAGGGCAAGCTCGGCGGGCAGGCCCGCGTGCCGGGCGCCGCAGGCCTGTGGCGCGACCTCACCGATAATGTCAATCAGCTCGCCGCCAACCTGACGACTCAGGTGCGCGCCATTGCCGAGGTTTCGACGGCGGTAACCAAGGGCGATCTGACCCGTTCGATCAGCGTCGAGGCCTCAGGTGAAGTCGCCGCGCTCAAGGACAATATCAACGAAATGATCCGCAATCTGAAGGATCAGACGCTGAAGAATGCGGAGCAGGATTGGTTGAAGACCAATCTCGCGCGGTTTTCGCGCATGCTGCAGGGCGAACGCGACCTTGCCACGGTCTCGCGGCTTATCATGTCCGAGCTCGCTCCGCTGGTGAACGCGCAATATGGCGTCTTCTACGTCACCAACCGCGACGAAGAGGAATCCTATCTTGAGTTGGCGGCGTCGTATGGCGCCGAAAGCAGGGCCGCCATAAAACAGCGTCTCGATCTGCGCGAAGGCCTCGTCGGGCAAAGTGCCGCCGACAAGCGCGCCATCATGCTGAACAATGTGCCGCCGGAATTTCTGCGCGTAACGTCGGGTCTCGGCAGCGCCTCGCCGGCCAACGTCATCATCCTTCCGGCCTTGTTCGAGGATGAGGTCAAAGCCGTCATCGAACTCGCCTCGTTCGGCGAATTCCGTGACACCCATCAGTCCTTTCTCAACCAGCTGATGGAATCCGTCGGCATCGTTCTCAACACCATTGCCGCAACGATGCGCACCGAGGGGCTGCTCAAGCAGTCCCAGCTGCTGACCTCGGAATTGCAGGCGCGGCAGACCGAGCTGACCAAGAAGCAGGAAGAGTTGCATGCCACGAACGAGGAGCTGCAAGAAAAGGCGCAGCTGCTCGAGAACGAAAAAAAGCAGGTGGAAAACAAGAATCTCGAAATCGAGATGGCACGGCGCGCCCTGGAGGAGAAAGCCGAACAGCTGGCGCTTACTTCCAAGTACAAGTCCGAGTTCCTGGCCAATATGAGCCACGAACTGCGTACACCGCTCAACTCATTGCTCATTCTCTCCAACCTCCTTGCGACCAACCAGCAGGGCAATCTGAATGAAAAACAGGTCGAGTTCGCGCGCACCATCAATTCTGCCGGAACCGACCTTCTCAGCCTCATCAACGACATCCTCGATCTGTCGAAGATCGAGTCCGGTACCGTCTCGATAGATATCAACGATATGCCGGTGACCCATCTGCGCCAGCATATGGAACGCACGTTCCGCCAGTTGGCCGCCGACAAGGGCCTCGGCTTCACTATTAAGGTCGATCCCGCACTGCCCGAGACGGTCCGAACGGACGAGAAGCGCCTGCAGCAGATTGTCCTCAATCTGCTTTCGAATGCATTCAAGTTCACATCGCAGGGCGAGGTCAGCTTGAATTTCCGGGTCGAGAAGGCGGGCGGCCGCAACCGTTCCGGGCACGCGACGAACGCCTTGGCGATCGCAGTGACCGACACCGGCATCGGCATCCCGCAAGATAAGCAGAAACTTATCTTCGAAGCTTTCCAGCAGGCAGATGGAACCACCAGCCGCAAATATGGCGGCACCGGGCTCGGGCTGTCGATCAGCCGCGAGATCGCTCGCCTGCTTGGCGGTGAGCTACGGGTTGAAAGCACCCCGGGCAAGGGCTCAACCTTTACGCTGGTCATACCGTTCGCCGGTCCCCGTGTGGCGGCCGCCCAGTCGGCCTTGCCTGCGCCGACCGAGGTTGCGGCCGAGCCGGCATCGCTCGGCAGCTCGCCCTCGGCGGAGCTGGTCGACGATCGCGATTCCATCGCGCCGACCGATCGGGTCGTGCTCATTGTCGAGGACGACCCGACCTTTGGCGGGCTCCTGCTTGGTCTCGCTCGTTCGGCGGGCCTCAAAGGCGTCTTGTCGAATGCGGGGTCCGGCACCCTGGCCCTGGCTCGCAAACTGGTTCCCGATGCCATTACGCTTGATCTAGGGCTTTCGGACATCGATGGATGGGTGCTTTTCGATCTGTTGCGCCATGATCAGAAGACGAAGGGAATTCCCATTCACGTCATCTCGGGTGCCGAAGCCATAGACAGTCTCGCCCGCAAGGGGGCATCCAGTATTTCCACCAAGCCTGTTTCATCCGACGACCTCATGCAGGTGTTTCAGGATATCCATTCCAGGAAGCTGCGCATTCAGCGGCGCGTGCTGGTCGCGGACCCCGACCCGGAGCGCCGGCTATCGTTAGTCGAAGCGATCCGCGACGGCGTGACCTCGGTCACTGCGGTCGGCCGTTTCGCGGCAAATGCCGACGATATCGGCACGGCTTCATATGATGCCATCGTGCTCGGTTTCGGGCGCTCGGCCAAGGACAATGCACAGTCGCTGGACGAGCTCGCCGACCAGTTCGACGGAACCCTTCCGCAGCTGTTGTTCTTTGCCCCTCATCCTGATGCGCTTGAACAGGTGTTGGCCTTGAATCCGGCGCTTGCGAATACGCCGCGGGCCGAGAATTTCGCTCAGCTGGCGCTTCATATGTCGGCGACGCTGCCAGGAGAGGACCGTGAGGAGCGCGCAACGGAAACCGAGCATGCGGGCAAGTCCGACCTGGCTGGGGCGAAAGTTCTCATCGTCGACGACGATATCCGCAACATCTACTCGCTCACCAGTGTCCTGGAGACGTACGATATTCAGGTTCTCCATGCCGAGCGGGGCCGCGACGGCATCGCACTGCTGGAGCAGGTGCCCGATGTCGACGCCGCTTTGATCGATATCATGATGCCGGAGATGGACGGCTACGAGACGATGCGGCGTATTCGCGCGACGCCGGCGATCGCTCACATCCCGCTGATTTCCGTCACGGCCAAAGCGATGAAGGGCGATCGGCAGAAATGTCTCGACGCCGGTGCTTCGGATTATATCGCCAAGCCGGTCGATCTTGATCTGCTGCTGGCATTGCTTCGTGTCTGGATAGGCCGTTCCCGGGGACGCACGGAGAACCCGGAACAAATGCTCTTGGCAGTGAACTGACGGCCGGTCCATGCAAAAGCCTTCGAGAAACAGGGTAAGAAAACTTGAGGCCGGGCAATTGGCCGAGGGACCGGCAAGGGCACGGATCCTCGCCGTGGACGACGATGAACGCAACCTTCTGGCGATCAGCGAAGTCCTTGCTTCGACGGGAGACGTCATCTGCGCCCAATCGGGCGAAGAGGCATTGCGCTTTCTGCTGAAGGAGGACTTCGCCATCATCCTCCTGGACGTCCTCATGCCGGGAATAGACGGCTATGAAACGGCTGCGCTTATACGCCAGCGCGAACAATCCAAGCATACTCCCATCATCTTCCTTACAGCCATCAACAAGGAGCAGGCTCACATGCTGCGCGGCTATGATGCCGGCGCGGTCGACTATGTGTTTAAGCCATTCGATCCGATCATGCTGCGCTCGAAAGTCGCGGTCTTCGTCGAACTCCACGAAAAGACCCTGGAAATTCAGCGAAAGGCAGCGACCGAGAAGAGACTGCTGGCACAGGCACTCCAGGCGCAGAAGGACAAGCTTCAGGCCGAGCAGGCCCTGCGCAACGCGGAGGAACGGCAGGATGCGATTTTGGGTTCCCTGCCTGTCTGTTTCCATGCGCGGGCAGCCGCGCCGCCCTTCGCGACGCGCTTTGTCACCGACGGGGTCGAACGTCTAGCTGGCTTTACATCCAAGACATTGACCTCCGATCCGTCCTTTGGCCTTAGCCGGGTCCACCCGGACGATCGCGCCAGGTTGGAGCAAGCGCTTTTGGTGGCAAAAACGACCGGCTCCTACACCTGTGAATTCCGCTGGCTGTGCGCCAATGGCGAGTATCGGATCTTTCTCGACCAAGGTGTGATGTCGAATGGCGCAGATGGCCGCGAACCGGAAATCTTTGGGACGCTGCTTGACGTCACAGAGCGGCGGGCTCTTGAGGACCAGCTGCTTCAGTCGCAGCGACTTGATGCTATTGGCAAGCTGACCGGTGGCCTGGCTCATGATTTCAACAATCTGCTCGCCGCAATCTTGAGTGGGTTGGGACTGCTCGAACGCGGTGCAACCTTGGATGACCAGGCCCGGCAGGTCCTTGAACTGATGCGGCGCTCGGCCAAACAAGGCGCCGATCTCGTCACTCGCATGCTCGCCTTTTCGCGTCGTCAGACGCTGAAGCCGGAAGCGGTGCGTCTTGCAGGGTTCGGCGACACCATGAACGGGTTGGTAGCACCAGTCTTAGGGGGCTTGATACGCTTCGACTGGCAGATCGACGACACGGTATGGCCGGTCCATGTGGATGCCGGGCAGCTTGAACTTGCGCTGATGAACCTTGTTTTCAACGCACGCGACGCCATGCCGTCGGGTGGGACTATCAGCGTGCTTGCGCAAAATCGCTCCCTCAAGACGACGTCGCAAGATCTGGCGCCTGGCGAATATGTGGTCATAACGGTCAAGGATACGGGTTCGGGAATCCCTTCCGACATACTGGCGAAGGTCATTGAACCTTTCTTCACGACAAAGCCGGTTGGAAAGGGAACAGGGCTCGGGCTCAGCACGGTTTATGGCTTCATGAAGCAGTCCGGGGGTTCTCTTCGCATAGAAAGCGCCCCTGGTCGCGGAACGGCAATGGAACTGTGGCTGCCACGTTCTTTTGATGATTCATTTAACGATGACACGGCGGCCAAAGAGGAACCAGTAACTTATAGCGGCAAAGAAAACCCGTCTGTCCTTCTGATCGACGACAGCAGCGTGTTGCGGCAACTGACTGCCGAGTCGCTTCGTCAGCGAGGTTTTTCGGTGACCTGCGCGTCTGGCGGCGCTGAGGCGCTGGCTGCCATTGAACGGGCCCCGCATGATTTTGATGTAATCGTCACTGACTTTGCCATGCCGCTGGTTACCGGGATCGACGTTATTCGATTCGCACGCAACCTCCGCAGCGATTGGCCGGCGGTGATAGTGACGGGCTACGCCGAAGCGGCTACGATTTCGGATCGCCCGTCGGATGTCCCTCTGTTGAGCAAGCCCTTCCGAGAAAAGGATCTCGTAGAGGCTATCTTTCGAGCAATCGCACCAGCCCCTAAAGCAACAAAGACAGGATAGGGCGGCTAAGTCCGTTTGATCCGATAAAAAGCGAAGGGCGGGGCATGCGCATAAACGCCTGACCAAGAATGGAACGAGCCAGGCGTAAACTTTTACTCGAAGACTGCATTGCGCCTCAGTCTATCGATCGTTAAGCCTCCGTAGCGGACAGCGGGCCGCAGTGCCATCGCAGGGTCGCGCGGGCCCGACACACTCAATACCCCTCGGGACACCTGGCAACATAGACGCGCCCTTGGCGATCCCTATAACGGCACTGGCCGGCCTCGCTGGCGTGTCCGATCACCGCCCCTGCGATGGCACCAGCAGCTCCGCCAACGACCGCGCCTTGCACTGGGTTACCAGCCACGGCCGCGCCGATTGCCGCCCCACCCAGTCCGCCGACGGCAGCACCCTGTTCAGTGCGGGAACATGCAACAAGCGGAATGAGAAGGCTTAATACGAGCATTGTCTTTTTCATCAGTCGTCCTCCAGCAGCCCGAAAGCGGGCCGGATACTAAATGCGCAGTTCCCGCTTTTTGATCCATATCTCTCTAATTTAGATTTAGCTGTTGACGGGATCACATGCATGCCGACAAAGCCGGCGTGCACGTCCGAGACCAGGAACTCTCTGAAAGGGACCGCCTGGCTCGGAGTTGCGCTTATTGGGGAACGCGCCGGCCCTCTTGCGAGTTCGTCCGTCACTTCAACTGCTTCTCGGCCAGCTTACCGCCGGTGGGCCGTTATTTCGCTTTGGTGTTGAATTGACGGTTTGCAGCATAATCGATGGTGAAGGTGCCTGGAGGAGCGCGAACGCCCTCCTTCACATTAGAGATAGTCACTGTCGTGATCTGCCCTCTTTCGTCGGTGAGGCTCCATCTGCGTAGATCCAACGATTTCTTGTCAAAGACCATCGTGATGTTCGAGTTTCCGAAAGCCGACTTGTCAGCCAGCTTAATGATAACCTGAGCACCATCGTCTCTGATGCCTTTGACGCGGTTACCGGAAAATTCGACCTCGTCGTCCAGGACGAGTTTAAGCGGCGTTTTGGAGAGAGCATAGAGGCGTGAGGTCTTGAGCTTCTTGTTGTAGATTACGACGGATCTTCCATCTGCAATCAAGCTGATCCCGGATTGGCCTGCATAGTCGAATCGGAGCTTGCCCGGGCGTTGCAGAAAAAATCTCCCGCTGGTCTTTTCCGCCCTAGGACCAGACTGGACGAAGTCCCCTGACATGGACTTTATGGCTGAGAAATGATCGGCAATCGTCGCTGCATCTGCCGGCGCGGCCGCGACGGCAGGAGTAAGTTCGGAATTGATCGCGGTAGCGCTGACAACCACAAACCAGAAAGCCAGCAGTCTTCTGATCTTTTCCATTTACTTTCCAGGTTCGAGCGGCGTGATTAAAGGAGTTGGCGCGCCTTTTGGCCCCGCGTAGCGCACAATCCAGCACGCGAATTTGCTTTCGCCGACTACCGTAGCAGGCTCGGCTGCGCTGGTGTGCCCGAGCTCCAACCAACCGCCAATTCGGTTTAGCTTTCGCCGATCATACATCGTAATGCGTGCCCGGCTCTCCAAGTGAGAGCCGGGCAAAAAGGAGGCGGTCAATAACCGCTATTCTCCTGCTGAATAACAACGTGGCGGTGACGATGGTGGTGCGATTGATCCATCGGGCTTCGGACAACAACCGCATCGGAGCGATGGTGGCGACGACCGTGATCGAAGAAAGTGATATCACCATGATGGCGGTGATGGAGGCGATGTCCTTCACGATAGATAACGACACGATCATTGTTCCAGCGGTGGTGTCGGTGGTGTCTATGGGTCTGAACTACGATCGCGTCGGCCGAGGCGACGCAGGGTACGAGTAGGCACAGGGCCAAAGCAGTAACAATGGCGACTTTCATTTGAGATCCTCAACGATTTAAGATGGCCCTTCGCCTGCTTAACATCGTGCGATCGCTTTGGTTCCGTTACCGCAGGACCCGTCAGGGACATTGAGAGGTGACCAATTGTCGGCCGACGGCCAATACTCCGGCACTCGTCATCGGCCCAGCATTAGCAGGGCGAGTGCGGCGTAGTGATAGATGCAATTTCGAAGGTAAAACGGATTTCTTTTGCCACGCCCTCAAAAGGATCTCGGGCGTCTATCGGCCATTCCTAAGGCCGGCACTGACGCTGCGGCACAAGTTGCCAACCCGCTAAAGCCGGCCCAACGGCGACGTCCTAAAAATACGGCCCACATATGGAACATTAGGCGGTCCGAAATGTTGATTTCGACGCAATAACCGTACGGTAGGCAAAAGAGCGTGGCCTGCCTATTATTTTGGAGTCCGATCGATGCACAGCATAATCTACATTGTAGGGCTAGTCGTCGTTGTTCTTGCGGTGCTGAGCTTTTTTGGCCTGAGGAGATAGGCACGGCAAGTGGGGAGGCATGACGTTGGTTGCCCGGGCTAGCCAAGCCATCAATGCCGGAACTGATGATGGCCGCGCGTGGCCGCAGCGATGAGCTGAGGAACGCTGGGCCAAGGTTGATGGTCGGTATGTTTGCAAGCCCGCGCGCATCGGGCCATCGCATCGGACCCCGTCTTTCCACATTGCGTGTTCCTGCCGACCACATCGAAACTAGCAGCGGCGCCCATCCGGAATGCCGGCAAATACTACGGGCAAACGATTGTGCTGTAACGGACGCCGCCCGGCCTGGAAGCTGGCTCAGCTTAGATCCCGTCCCAGATGAGTGGTGGACGCTTCAACGACGCGGTGACCGACTATTGGCGCAACTCACTCGACGCCTCCATCCAGGCGCGGCAATTTTATCGCCGAGACGTCGCGCCTTCTTACCAAAAGCGAGCCGCACCGCGAAGACAGCCAGCACCTAATCACCGCTCATTGCAATGCTCCCTTCGCGGGATTCGGTTCTTGTCGGGATTGGAGAATGGAAGTTCGTGCGGGATCCGGGTCAGGCTCTCGCACGTCGGATGTCCAGGCCGGCGCATCTAGCAGCGATTCTTTATTGGGCTCTGGTTTGGGCGGCACGTCTGCCGGTCAGCAGAGGGGTTTGCCGACCCGGGCCGCGCACCAGTTTGTCTGGCAGGGAATGGTCTTCCTGGCCAACCGACCAGCCGTAGAGAATGTTCCATCTGCAGCGGAACTGGCACTGACGGGGGCGGTTATCGTTGATCACGGAGGACCAAAGGCATGCGTGACAACGAAAACCATCGCGAAACCGGGGCCACAAAATATCCGGCAAAGACCGGCGTCGACTCTTCGAACGCGTCCTCTCAGGACGCGGCCGCAAACAAGAAGCCAAAGCCTGGCGGTGGCCTGACGCGCCCCGTGAATGAGGTGGAAGACAAGACTCACCAATCAGACGGGCGGCAACCATCAGAAGAGGAAACCGATTCCAGGCCCTGATCCTCGCCATCCGGTGGGCGCGTCAACCCTTCGCAGAGAATTCGTGGCAAGGCAGAAAAGTGATGCCAGTCATTTTGCGGTCTTGCCCAAAGTGTCCGCTACGACCGCGCCACGTTTGCCCATGGGCAGGGGCAGGCCGGTAGTGGAATCAATCGCTGTCTGATGCTCCATCTCGGCATTGATCGCAGCGCCGGCGATAAGGATGATGACGGAAATCCACGTCCACATCATTAAACCGACTACGGCGCCGAGCGATCCGTATGTGGCGTTGTAGTTGGCGAAATGCTGCAAATAGAATGAAAACAGCCACGACGCCGCGATCCACGCAACGGTCGCAATCAAAGAGCCCCAACTCAGCCAACGCCATTTGGCACGTTCGCGGCTTGGTCCGAAGCGATAAAGCAGAGAAATTCCGGTCAGCATCGCGCAGACCAAGACCGGCCACCGGGCTGCTGCTATTAACGTCTCCGTCCACGCATCCAGATAGAAATAGCGCAAAAGCGCGGGAACGACGCCCACCGTGAGCAACAGCACGATGCCGATCAACAACGCGCCGACAGTAAACAGGATCGACATTAGGTTGAGCGTGATGAAGCTGCGTTTTTCCCGTTCCTCGTAGGCGATATTCATGGCATCAAAGAGTGCCTTCATGCCGCTGTTGGAACTCCAAAGCGCGATACCAAGGCCGATGAAGAAACCGATGCCGAGAGCGCCGGGTTTTTGCCTGGCCAAGGCTTGAAGCTGTTCGCGAATGAGGTCTAGCCCGCCCGACGGAAGCAATCCGCCGAGATAGGCGATATGGTCGGCAACCGAAACCGGGTCCGCGACAAAGCCGTAAATTGAAATGAAAGCGGCCAAGGCCGGAAACAGTGCCAGAAGCAGGTAGAACGTGGCGCCGGCCGCAACGAGCAAAACCCGGTCCTTGTTGAATTCTTCCCATAAGCGCCAGAAGATATCTTTCCAACCAAGCGCAGGTATCTGGGATGGCCAAGCCGCGTCGCGTCCACGGTCTCCCTCCTCCGATCTCAGAGCTGCCTTACTCTCTTCCGTTGTTAAGGCCGCGCGACTGGCCGCTTCTTCATCGATTAAAGACGCCTCTGTGGCGGGCAGCTTCTGACTCCGTCTCGCTTTCGAAGTCACAGGGCTAACCCCATCGCTGTCCACCACATTCGACTACGCTCCAATGTGCGGCCAATGCTTCCCTTGACCGCTGTGGGTTGCCGTCGAACGCTTCCGTAATGCGCTTCCTCATGCCCGGGCTTGAACCTCTCAACGCCTTGAACGGCGTAGCTGTTCCGTTGCACCTGCGAGCTGGCAAGCCAGCCGAAAACCTGTCCATGGTTTCGACTGGCGCAAAAACCGCTCGAAACTGCCAGCCTATTTGGCGATGCGACACATCGCCGACATTCACCCAAAATCGGCGGCCTCACGAAGGCGCCAAGCAGACCTATCGGGACCCTTGATCGTGCAGGCACCGGCGTAGCCTCAGGCGCGGCGTGAGTAACGAAATACACGGAGAACAGAACCTCCAAAGCAACGCGATACCAGTAATCAAAGCCATTCCTGGACCTCCACCCACTCGAACGCGGAGAACGTGTTGCGAAATCAGCGTGCCCCAGCCCTGCGTCTAGTTCCCCCAGCGGTGATTTGATCGCGCGGCCAACGGCGAGGACCGCTATCGAGACGCCCGACGCTTTCACCAATCCTGAACGCTGCATATACGATGCCGATCTGGATCAACAATTTGAGCATGAATAGTCTCCTTGGCAGCAAAAACTTGGTCGCTGGCCATTGGTTCCGCTGGCGATTCCGTCACCAATTCATCTCCGCAATGTGGTTCGAGCCGTTACCCGGATCATCGATCGCTGCCTCAGTCTGAGAAAGCACTGCCCGACCTTGACCACCTGGCGCTATTCCGCGGATCCGTTGTTGGTAAATGGTGAAGCGCTGGGGATGCACTGCAAGGTCCAGCCCGACGGCGTCGGCTGCCTCTGGTATTCGGCGATGGCCGCCATGCATTGTTCACGCTTGTCGAAACTGCCAGGCAAGATTGCCATGCCACCCTGCGGACCGGCTATTACCAGGTACCAGATTAACGCTGCTGTCGAAGCCATGGTGTTTCCTCGTTGCAAGCGAAGCTATAAAAGCGGGCGGCTGGACCGCTTTATGACAGTGGCAGGAATGAGCTAGCGGCAAGCTGGTGAACATCGTCGTGCTCTGCCTACGGTTCGCAACGCGCGCTTTCAGAGCCTGGGATTTTGCGAGATCTTGCATTTTGAAGCCCGCCGCCACGAGACGACGGGCTTGAGCCAGGAAGGTCAGTCGTAGACCTTGACGATCTTGTGGGTGCCTGGATCGACCAGAACAGTCCGGTTGTCGATCACGACATAACGGTATTTGACGTTGGGGACTTCGCGAAGCTCGACTGTATCGGGTAGAGCCGTGCCGATATTGAGTTCCACTCCGGGGACCTTTACCGACGCGAGCGGCTGCTTCTTCACATATTCGCGGATCACCGTGTCCTGCTCGGGCTGAATGATGATATCCTCGGCCGCCGCGACGCCGACGCCTGTGAGCAGAAGAAATGCCGCGGCTGCGGCAGACAGATGCAATTTCATATTGGGCTCCTCGTGAGAGTGGCTCCGACTGGTGGTGTCGAAGCTCAATAGCCAACTTGGCGCTGACGCAATCGTTCCCCTTGGTGGACTTCGGTCTGGGGTCCGGTTGGACATATGTCTGGCCACGTTCGGCAATGGTCTTGCAGACGGTGCGGCTTGGAACGGTCCCCTTTTGCGGAAGTTGTGAGCCGGAACCGAAGGAAAAATCTATTGATAGGAGCGTTGGTCAAGCGCGTTCTGTTGGCCATTATCTCCCTCGTGATCGGAATATCTCTTGGCTGAAGTCAACCATCGCGACTTTCCGAATCCGCGCAGTTATGTCCCTTCCTGCGCTGATAAGGGTTCGCTCGTCTCCCCGGGGGCGAGCGAACCCGTGGACTTCAGCTTGGGAAGATTGGATGTTCAACGAGAAAGAAAATCGGTCATTGAAGCTGGATTGCTCCTGGCCGTGCCCATTTCTGTCGCCATCACCTCACTGATAGCGGTTTTCGCCTTGGCCGGAATGTGATTTCGACGGCGGGCTTGTTCAGACAGGCTTCCACGTTCATTAGGTTGCAATAGTGTTGTTCACCGCGCTGATGCCGTCGGTAACCTAGCACCGAATTGAGATCGCCGGGACCCCAAGCGGGCTGGGGCCGATTTTCTGAGAGGCGCGGGCGTGCATTCCTTCAAGGAAATGTCTCAACGCCTTGTGCAGTCTCAGGGTTGCATCTTCGATCAGTGCGCTTTCCGGGCTCCAAACAGCCGCTTTCTGACAGGTTATTGCCGCACCGCTGTGGCGCAAATCCCGCTATCGAACTGTGTGGCGGCAGCGCATGCCTCCAACGGAACATTCTTCGCCAACTGAAGTTCTGAACTTGCCTTGGTTTTGATCCCCGTGGGCCAAGGCGAGGAGGCTGTCTCCATCAGCTTCCAACCAGCCCGCCTCGGATGGGGGCAAAACTGTCCGGGGCGGGCTTCGGTTAGGCCTGAAGCGAGCATGGTTTTCCACCGTTAACTCTTTGGATCGAGTTTTCTTGCTGGCGCTTGACGACTCGTTTATTAGAGACTCCTTATGGAGCGACGGCACGCAATCCGAAGGGTCAGTGATGGGCTCTGGGAGGTCTACGACATAGACAACGACAAGGTTGCGCGCGTGGGGGGAGTGCCTTTGACAAACTTGTTGGATGAAGACGCGCTCGACGCGTTGGACCTGATAAGGGATGGCTTCCTCACCCCGGGCCAGTCCAGGAGGACAAGGGCCTAAGCAAGGTGCCAGGTCAGGGCGCCTAGCAGCATGGGATAAGCGCGCAAAAGGCCCCGGCGAAGTGTGGAGCGCCGAGGCCTTGGCCTGATGGCAGGCAAGCCAAGGACAGGAACATGATCCTCCACTGTTGCGGCGAACCCGGCGAAACGGAGATGCCCAATGGCCAGAAATCGAGCGTTTTCTGGTGGCTGCAGGTGCCCTACACAAGAGCATAGAAGCTTATGTCGCCAACCGGCGATACCACCGGCAATGATGCTCCGTTCATCCGACGGAATGGGCGACTTGGGCAGGCCAACACAAGCCCGAGGCCACCGCACGGGCAGCGAATGAGTAACGCTTTCACCGGCAATGCGGCGGGCACCTACAGATTGTGGTCTGAATAGGACGCGGGCCCAACCGACGGGCTGTATTGTGAGATGCCGGCTGGCTATACGCTGATACGAACGAAGGAGCAGCCGTGGCGCATGCCGGTGCGCGACGGTGTTCACCTGATGCGGAGCTGCCATCGAACTTTCGTGCAGCGTCAAAGGGCCTTCTGCAACCAGATCAGGGCTCGCGGGTTCTATTTTAATTAAACAGCGCCTCGTGCTCCTCCGAATCTGGTCAATGCATGAACGTCTCGGTTACGCCAGCAACGGCCGACAAAATTAAAGCGGGTAAGAGTGGCCTGCTTATGGTCTCTGACAATTATGATGCGTTCGCCGCGCGTGTCTTGGCGGCAAGGAGTGCGGCTCGCACTCTCGATCTCATGTATTATCTCTGGCATGACGACCTTACTGGGCGCTTGCTTCTACAGGAAGTTGTCCGCGCCGCCCAGCGGGGTGTACGCGTCAGAATGCTGCTCGACGACGTCAATCCGCGCAAGAGCGATGCAGCTTATTTGGCGCTGAGCAGCCATCCCAACATCGAACTCAAATTGTTCAACCCGAGCGGCATCAGAGCACGCGGCGTCATGCGAGGCGCGGAAGTCCTCTTGCGGATTTTTGCTTTGACCAGGCGGATGCACAACAAGGCGTGGATCGCCGACGACAACATCGCCATCGTCGGTGGACGTAATATCGGCGACGCCTATTTTGACGCGGGGGAGACGAATTTTCGTGACCTCGACATGCTGCTCCTCGGTCCTGCCGTCCAGCAAACCACACAGATCTTCCAGACTTTCTGGGCATGCCAGGACGCCAAGCCAATAGGTGAACTCGGTGCAACCGCGCCGGGTTCGTATCCCCCTTATTTCGAAGGAAGCGAGGAGGAAACCGAGTCGACGCTTCTGAGCGGTATCGGAGACAAGGGCTCCATCGCCGAGTTCATAGCGGCGAGCAGCGACATTCATTGGGTCGAGCGCGCGCGCGTGATCTCTGACCCTCCGGAAAAGGTGCGAGGCTGGAGACCGCGCGGTTGGCTGATGAAGGAGTTGCTCCCAATCATTCGGTCGGCGCGCAAGGGTGTGGAAATCGTGTCCCCATATTTCATCCCCGGCAAGAAGGGTTCAAAAATCCTGGGCGACCTCGTGGACGACGGGGTGCAGGTCGCTGTTTTGACCAACTCCTTGGCCGCGACCGATGTCGCTGCCGCTCACGGAGCCTACGCCAACTATCGCAAGCGCTTGCTCAGAAAGGGCGTGCAGCTCTTCGAGCTTCAGCCCTTTAGAAGGCAGCCCAAAATTTCTGTATTTGGATCAAAGGGCGCCAGCCTGCACACAAAGGCGTTCAGCGTCGATAACAGGATCGGTTTCGTCGGATCCTTCAACTTCGATCCGCGGTCCGTATCGTTGAATTCGGAAATGGGAGTGCTTTTTGAAGACGAGAAGTTGGTCGCGGAACTCCGGCACCGGTTCAAATCCGAGATAGCGCCCGAAGCAAGCTACCGGCTCGAACTGAAGAACGACGTTCTGCGCTGGCATGGCAGCGATGAAGGCAGACCTCAAACCTATACTCGCGAACCCGAGGCAGCATGGTCCCGCCGTATCCTGGCCACCCTGGTCAGGTACCTCCCCATCGAATCTCAGCTTTAGCGTATGTCGGCGGATTCTGGAAATGTTGGCGCTCTCCCGGCGCCCATTCAAGCAGGTTCCCACCCGCCCGGACCTTGCCGAAAGGAATAGCTGGCCGAGGTTTCGAACCCGGAACGCGAAGACTGCCATGCCCGGCATTCGACGGAGATCCTCGGATGCTCGACGCGAATGATGTTAAACGAATTTGCAGCATGGCGTACCCGGGACGAAACCGCCGTTCCCGCTTGAATAAGCAGTGCCGCATAGCCGTCGATAAGGTAGCGCCGGTTCGAGCGCACGGCGCGGTGAAGATGCTGGTGGCCAGACAATATGACGTCTACGCCGCTACGCGAGAAGGCATCCATTGCCAGATGCGCGCGGCCAACGATTCCGTCGTCGTTTTCCAGGTCCAGTCCTTCGAAAGGATGGTGCGTCACCACTATCCGGGTAACGTTATCGGACATATTTGCGAACTTGTCCGTCGCCGCCTCGAGCTGGCGGACGTTGATCCTGCCGCCCTTGATTGTCAGGGATCGTGCCGTGTTGATCCCGACGACAGCGATTTCGCTATCGGCGTAGAATGGGTCCGTGTCCGGCTCGATGTAACGCCTGTAACGTGAAAGGGGTGTCACGGCACGCGCAAAGACATTCCAGAGCGGCACGTCGTGATTGCCGGGCACCACGATGCGGGGGCCGGGAAGAGAATCAAGGAAAGCCCGGGCCTCCAGGAATTCGTCTTTCCGGGCGCGTTGCGTCAGATCTCCCGAGACGACGAGCAAATCAAAATCGACGGCACGAACCTCAGCCGCCATCGCTTCCACAAGCTGGCTCTCTGTTTTTCCGAAGTGCAAATCCGAAAGGTGGACGAGGGTCTTCACTGAATTTCTCCGCTTTCAGCTATGTCCACTCGTCTTTGTCGTTTTGGTCAGGCGCAAGGACCTGCAAGGCCGCCGGTCGAATCCGAAAATTCAGGGGCATGTCCATACGGACGGCTTCGCCGTCCAGAGAAACCAGCATGGCGCGGCGATGCGATGTGATTTGAAGTGAAGTAGCCCGATAGGTTTCCAGATCTCGGGTCGAATCTATCATGCCGAATGCGATTTTGAACGGTAGCAATGCCAGCCCAAACGAGGACTGTTGCTTGACGACATAAATGCATAGTTCTTTTGACGAGAGGCTGCGGCGGTGGCCAAGATTGGCGACGTCGTAGAAATTGTTGCCAACAAACACGCAAGGAGTCCGCAGTCTTTCGCGAGCGCCCTGGGCAGAAACGTGGACAGCCTGCCACGTGGCGAATCTCACCGTTCTCATGAGGGCGGGGCCGATGGCGGCAAGCTTGCAAAATCCGCGGTGCCGCTGCTCGGCTGAGCGCTTTGCCACAAAGAACGGATAGATCCCGATCGATGAATTGTTGAGAAACACGCGGCCGTTGACCTCGGCGACATCGACTGCGACAGGCGTGCCTGTCGCGATTGTATCGATCGCCGCCGTCAGATCGAGCGGCACACCCAAATCCTTGGCGAAGTGGTTCAATGTGCCGAGCGGAAGAACACCGAGAACCAGATTCGTCCCCGCCAGCGCCGAGGCAGCGGTGCCGAGAGTGCCGTCGCCACCGCCCACCACCAATCTCGATCCATGATCGGAAGTCGACTTATTGTCGGCAACGAAGCGCCGAGCGAGTTCTCCAACCTCTCGCCCGTCTACCAATCGCACATCCGCCTCGACGCCACGTTCGGCGAACGCATCCCGCACGGCTCTCGCTATGTCGCCCTTGCGCACCGCAGCGCCGGCACCCTTGTTGATCAGCGCCATAACCTTCAAGTCTTTGGCCCCCGCTTTGGTCTTTCCTGAAACCACAAAGCGACTATCCAACACAGGATCGCCCAGCCAGAGCCAACGCACCACCCTGCCAATACATCCGTTGGATAGTGGACTGCGAGGTAGACACGGCTTATGCCAACGGCCACCGTCAGAAACAAGGCGAGCGCCATGAAATACACTTTGAGGCGCAGATCCTGACTTGCATGTGAAAGGAGAGCCCCTACGGTCAGGAACGTGATCGCCGAAAGCATTGCATGTCCACTCGGGAAGCTTGCCGTGAATACTCGCGTGACATGAGGGATCTCCGGCCTGGGCCGGTTGAAGCTCAGCTTGAGGATCGTGCCAAGCAGTTCGCCGCCGCCCACCGCCACCGCCATCCAAATGGCCAGAGCTCGCTTGTGGACCAGAAGCAGATAAACAGCCGCTCCCAGCAACACGAAGCCAAGAAACACCACGCTGCCGAGTGAGGTCACATCCCTGGCCGCTTCCTGAAGCCAGGGCGGACCGATCGGATAGGCGGGATCGGCTGCGCGAAGGGCCGACATAATGGCCAGATCAAATTTGGTTGTGTCGCCTTCCAGGACTTCCTCGGCGAGCAGCCCAAAGCCGAGAACGAGGCAGGCGACTAGCATGCCCGCAATAAGCCTGTTCTTGCCTTGTGCGGAAGCACTGCCGATCCGAGGCGGCGTGGGAGGGCAGTGATTCCCGAGGGGCCCGCGCTCGATGTCTGGAATTGGTTCTCTCAAGCGTGGGACCTCATTGGTGAGGCATAACGGGCTCGCGAGAACGAGGTTCCCCAGCCATCACCGCGCTGAGAACGTAAGAATTTGCAGCCGCACTGCGCTACAGCCCCGACAACATGACGGGTGGGAAAGGGGCCGTCACCCTCTCTTTTCAAGAGGGAACTATTGAAAATGCTATCCGTTAAGGAGGTCACCAAAGGTTGTGGGGACAACGTGGATCAAGAGGACGCTTCACCAATATCATCTGGCGTGGAAGGCCTCGACTACGTCCTGCGAGGCGGCTATGCAAAATTCCGTTCACATCTTGTAGAGGGCAGGCCTGGTTCAGGAAAGACCACACTTGGTCTGCAGTTTCTGATCAAAGGCGCGACAGATGGCGAGAAATGCCTCTACATAACGCTGTCCGAAAGCAAGCGTGAACTGCACTCGGTCGCGCAACGGCATGGGTTTTCTCTTGAAGGTGTCGAAATCCTCGAGCTGGTCCCGCCGGAGCTGAGCCTCGATCCGTCGCAGTTACAGACTCTGGTTCATTCCTCCGATCTGGAACTCGGTGAAACTGTGCAGTCCGCGCTTGCCGAGATCGAGCGCATAAAGCCGGATCGCGTGGTGTTCGATTCCTTGTCGGAAATACGTCTTTTGTCACAGGGTTCGTTACGCTATCGACGGCAGGTCCTGGCGTTGAAAAGCTTTTTCCTGCTCAACAATGCAACGGTGCTTCTCCTTGACGATCTCACTGCCGAACATGACGATCTCAACCTGCATTCCATCAGTCATGGCGTCATCCGGATGGAACAGCTTTCGCCAATCTATGGCGGAGAGCGGCGGCGGCTGCGCGTCATCAAAATGCGCGGCGTTCAAATTCGCGGCGGCTTCCACGACTTCGTCATTCGACCCGGCGGCGTGACGGTATTTCCTCGCTTGGTTGCCTCCGAACATGAGCTGGCCGAGCCTGGAACGCCCGCCATCGGCAACAGTTCTGTCGACACGCTCTTGGGTGGCGGGCTTGACCGCGGCACCAGCACGCTTCTGATGGGACCTTCTGGTGTCGGCAAGTCAACCATCGCGTGCAGCTATTGCTATGCCGCTCTCAAGCGGGGCGAACATGTGTTGGTGCTTTTGTTCGATGAAACCAAGCGGATATTCCTGGCGCGCGCGTCGGGCCTCGGCATGGATCTGGGCCCGTTCGCCGACAATGGCAGTTTGCTGCTGGAACAGATCGATCCGGCGGAATTGTCGCCCGGTGAATTGTCGTCGCGCATCCAGTCGGCTGTCGAGCGGTCAAATGCGCGGATCGTCGTCATCGACAGCTTGACCGGGTACCTCAATGCGATGTCGGAGGAACAGCATCTTGTGCTGCAGATGCACGAGATCCTGACATATCTCAATCAGAAAGGCGTTGTGACGATCCTGCTGCTGGCCAATCATGGAGTGATCGGTCAAATGTCAGCCCCCGTAGACATGACCTATCTCTGCGATTCCTTAATGCTCCTGCGCTTCTTCGAAAGCGGCGGCCGTCTGAGACGGGCTATTTCCGTGGTCAAGAAACGCGCCGGGCCGCATGAGGACACCATTCGCGAGTTCAAGATAAGCGCGACCGGGCTGGCCGTCGGTGAACCATTGGAGGAGTTTCGGGGGATCCTGACTGGCGTGCCCACCTACGAGGGAAAGCAAGGCAACCTGCTGGAAGACAAGGCCTCGTGATGCCTTCAGACTGCAGTGTGCTCGTATTGGCACCAGTCGGGCGCGACGCGAAGGTCGCGTCGGCAATCCTCGCGGAGAACGGGATCAAGTCTCACATCTGCGCCACCCTCGACGAAGCAGTACCGCTGTTGGACCAAGCCCAGTGCTTTTTGGTTACCGAAGAAGCCTTGATCAGTTCTGATCGAAATCAGTTCGCATCCTGGCTCAATCTTCAACCGGCTTGGTCCGATTTTCCGATCGTGCTGCTGACGATGCGGGGAACGGAGATCGACAAGCGCCTGGCCTTTCTGGACCGCTATCTGATCGTTCTCGAGAGGCCTTTTCTGGCGTCGAGCCTGGCAAATTCGGTACGCTCGGCTCTGCGCGCCCGCGCCCGTCAGCTCGAGGTCAAATCGTATATTGAACAGAAGCAAGAGGTCGCTGACCGGCAGAAACTGCTGATCAGGGAGCTCCATCATCGCGTCAAGAACACGCTGGCAAATGTCCGAGCGATGATGGGTGCGACCGCCAAGTCGAGCGGAAGCGTCGATGATTTCGTGCGCGATTTCTCCGCCAGGATCGTCTCTCTCGCCGACACGCACTCGATGCTCACCGATGACTATTGGCAGATGGCCTCCTTGCACAAGCTGCTGGAGTCGGAACTGCGCCACTACGATACGAGCGACAGGTCGCGTGTTGTGCTTGAAGGGCCAAACGTCGCCCTGGTCGCCGATATCGCCATCCCGATCGGGATGGCCTTTCATGAACTTGCGTCCAACTCATCGAAATATGGTGCGTTGTCCCGCCCCACCGGACGTCTCGAAGTCCGGTGGTCGTTGAGCAATTCGCAAGACGAGCGAATCCTCAATCTGGAGTGGCTTGAAATGGGCGGGCCGAAGGTCGAGCCCCCAAGACGGCGCGGCTTCGGGACGACACTGCTGGAGAAAGTCGTGACTGTGCAGTGCCAAGCCAAGGTCGAGTTGAGCTATCGCCCTGACGGTCTGCGGTTCACGATGGCCTTGCCGCTCCGCGATACGAGGCTGGTCCCGGCATATTGACCTCTGCTAGGTGGCCGCGCTTCGGCGGTGGCCTATCTGCTCCATCGCTGATACTGATGACCTATCCTTACGGCGTAGGCGTTAAAATGACATCGGATACAGGGAAGCCCGAGGCGGTCGAGCAGCTGCTCGATACGCCCGAACTGGCCACGGCGCTGGAGAGCGAACAGTTCAAGAAGTTCCTCGACCAGGTGCCTATTGCGATCGCGGTTTCAGACCTGATCGAAACGGAACGCGTCGTCTATGCCAATCCGGAATTCGAAAAGCTCTCCGGCCTGAAGGCCGCCAGTCTGGCGCGAAAAAACTGGGCAGCGCTGTCGGGGACTGGTATCCGTGAGCAGAAAGACAAGGCGCTGGCCGAATGCGTTGTCAACGAAACGGATTTTGTCGGTACTTTCCGCCTTGAACGCGGCGCCGACGGACCGGCAGTCGTTGACGCCTATTCAAATTTGATAGTGGACGACGACGGCAAGACCTGTTTTCGGCTGGTCGCCTTGGTGGACGTATCCTCTCACGGCGAGGACGCGCCCTCGGTCGA
Source organism: Mesorhizobium sp. WSM4308 (assembly GCF_002294905.1). Classification (NCBI taxonomy): domain Bacteria; kingdom Pseudomonadati; phylum Pseudomonadota; class Alphaproteobacteria; order Hyphomicrobiales; family Phyllobacteriaceae; genus Mesorhizobium; species Mesorhizobium sp. WSM4308. The sequence continues at coordinate 84,641 of NZ_NSFW01000014.1, forward strand.
GGAGCGTGTCCGCGAGAAGGATACATTGCTGCGGGAACTGCAGCACAGGGTAAAGAACAATCTCCAGATGATCACCGCACTCATCCGGCTGGAGACCCGCAATGCGGCGGAGCCCGATCAGAAACGGTTCGAAAGGTTGGCCGGGCGCGTCGACGCTCTTGCGATACTCTACCAGGCGCTGTCGAACGACGAGCAGAAAGATGAGGTCGATCTCGGCATCTACCTCAGCCAGATAGCATCTGCGGTAATGGCTTCGCATGCCGGCGAAGGCATACGCCTGGACATGAAGGTGGATACCTATCCCGTCTCGATCAACGTTGCGATGCCGACTGGCCTGGTGGTGAACGAACTGCTGACGAATTCGCTCAAACACGGTTTCAAGGGACGAGAAGGCGGCACGATAACGCTTCACAGCGTGGTCGATGGCGAAGGATGCCGCATCACTATCGCCGATGACGGAGTTGGCTTGCCGCAGGGCGAGACTTGGCCGAAGCCCGGCAAGCTCGGCGCACTCATCGCGCGCTCCTTGACCGAGAACGCCAAAGCGCACTTCGAAGTCAAATCCAGCGCCAACGAAGGGACCAGGGTTACCATCGTTTTCAAACGGTCGGCGGCGACCTGACGACCACCCTAGAGGTTGCGCTCGACCGGGCCGCTGTCACGGCGACGCCGACCCACCGCTTAGTGCCTAAGTCCGGGTCAGTCACCGTCCTCGCCCTGCCAGGTGATGGGAGACGTAAGAAAGTTTCGCACCCATCGCGAACGTGCTGATCCGGCAAACGGCGACACCCCCACTTCTTAATCCCCGAGTTGCCCGAGCGGATCCAGTCGATCACGTTTCTCGATAGCTGCTGGCACGGTGGTGTGCGCGGTGGCAACCCAGTTCCAAACGTTTCTACAACTGGCCGTCAACTAGCGGAGGTGGACGTTCAAACGTTCTGCCTAGCGCACTGCGCGCTGACGCTAGTGAGGACGAGCGATGCGACTGGCCGAAAAGGGCGGACGAGCGCCGGTGATCGCGTCCAGCGACTGCGCTAATCCGGTCAGCGGCGAATGCTCGATAGGCTTTTTTGTCGGGGGCAGGAACCGCTTCATGGTGGCGAAGTTCAATTCCTAGGAACAGGAGTGAATATCATGGACACGCCAACCACAGACGACTTTCCAGGACCTGGTAATGCCAACGAGAACGGCTGGGGCAATGAGGACGCCGAGCGTGCCGAGACCAGCAAAGAAGCTCTCGGCAAGCTCAAGACAAGTGCGGCGGAGACCGCGTCGCATCTGAAGAATGCCGCCGCCTCCGTTTCGAGCGATGCCAAAGATTATGCAGGATCTGTCGCCGCTGATGCCGCGGGCGCCTTCAAGGAAGCAGTCGAGTCCAACAAGACGGCGGGCGCCGATGCTATTGCCAATATCGCCCATTCCGTGAAGGACGCGGCTGACGGCATCGAAAAGCAATCGCCCCAGGTCGCAAGCATGGTGCGCACGGCGGCCGAAGGTGTCGAGCGTATCTCTACCGATATCAGGGACCGCAACGTCGGCGAGTTGCTCGATTCCGTCACGAAATTCGCGCAGCGTCAGCCGGCCGCCTTTTTCGGGGTCGGCATTCTAGCCGGCGTGGTCCTGACGCGGATCATGCGAAGTTCCGATCGGTCCTGAGAGGATCATCGGCATGGATGATGGAACGGACCACCGGCCCTTTGGAAGCGTGTTCGGCCAAGCGGTAAGCCAATTTGGCTCGTTGATGCGCCTAGACTTGCGCCTCCTCGAGGCGGAAATGCGAGCGAAGTCCACCACGCTGGTTTCTTCGGGCGCATGTGGAATGGCGGCGGCCGTGTTTTTTGCGCTGGCGGCGTTCGCTCTGGTTCAGTGTCTCATCCTTGCGATGATCTCCTTCGGCGTAGGTCCGATGCTCGCCTGTCTGATCGTCGGCCTTGTTTTGACTGTGGGAGGTTTGATCTCCCTTTATCTGGCCAAGCGCGCGCTGACCGGATGGACCATTACGCCCGTCGAGACAGTCAATCAGGTGCGGACTGACCTCGCGGCCTTGAAGCAGGGAATACGCTATGGCTCAACCCAGCAATGAGATTAGGGACATCCTGGTGCAGAGCCGAACTGAACGGCAAGCACTGTTCGGCCCTGTGAGCGAGGTGAGCCGCCGGCTGCAACCCAGACATTTGGCGGACGTTTCCACACACTACGCCAAACAGAAAGTTGCCACGGCGCTCGGGGGCATCTCGGAAGCGGTCAAGGAGAATGGCGGAATAGCGGCCGCCGTTGCATTGGGCGCAGTCGCCGTTTTTGATGCGGGACGAAGGAGTGCTGACGGCAAAGTCCCTGCTGGGCGTGTCGAAGTAACCACGGCGACGGTGACAAGCGGCGGAGATGCCGATGCAAGGTCAAGCGGTTATCATGCTGGCAAGCGTCGCGCCGTTGCCAATCTCGATCGAGCCAAGATGATCGCCGGCTCGGCGGTAGGGGTGTTGGTTGGCCATATCATTGGCCGGGCCTTTCCGCCGACTGCCAAAGAGCACGCGCTGTTCGGCGAGGCTGCCGACGAAATTCAGGACGCGGCGGCCCAATTTGTCAGTGAGCATAAGCGCGGCGCAAAGATTGCCGCGGCTGAGGCCTTCGGCTTCGCGCGATATGGCGCCACCTTCCTGGCCGTGCTTGCGGCGGCAAGCGACTATTTCGTCAGCAACGAAGACATCCGGGACCCTTCCGAGAAGTAATTGTCAGACGGTGTCATGCGCACTTCTTACCTTCCGCGACCTCGACGCCGATCCGGAACGCCTGGCCGCCTGCCTAGGAGCGGGCGTAACTTTCAGCCTCGAATGGAATGTCAGTGTATTGCCGGATGCCGTTACGCGAACGGTCCATTTCTTCTCTCAAATGCTTTCGACCGCATGGTCGGGCCATCACGATCACGAGGGTGAGGATGCGAAGATCGCGTCGCAAATTCGTTTGAATGCAAACAATTCGACATGGCCGTGTGTCGCTGTGTCTGAAACCGCCGGCGCGCTTATCCTTAAAAAAGCGCAAGGACAAATGGCTGTCCACCAAGCGCGACGCGCATTGCCGGCATCTGGCGCGAGACGACGTATGAGGGCGAAGCATTCACGATGCTTACGCATGGAACTCGGCCCAGACATTGTCTCCAATCAGGATCGGCAGATCGTCATCCTCGGCCGGAAAGACTAGGCTGCCTGGCTCGATCCATCGGTCTCCGCCAAATCTCTTGTCAAGCCTTTACCGGCAGGGAACGCATTCCGTCGAGCAGGTCGGCTAATCCGACTTCAGGGCATGCCCCTTTGCTCGCTGATAGTGGCGATGCGCCTTCGCACGATTTCCACAATCTCCCATCGAGCACCATCGGCGATTCTGCGCTCTGCTCTCGTCGACAAAAAGCCAGCCGCACCCTCTGTCATCCTGACACTGCCTGATTTTGCCAGAGCGGATCCCGGTCAGGAGCTCAGCAGCCGACAGGGTTATCGGAGTTAGAAAGCTCGCCATTCCCTTCGTCGCGCGCCAAGCGTAGTCGCCTGCGCGCCAAGCGAGGGTTGCGCCCACCCCACCAGCGGTCAGGAAATCATTGAAGGCCTCAAGGTCCTTGGTGCGAGGCGTCTGGCCATCGATCCGCGCAATCAGCAGATTGTAGATCAGTTCGCGCAAAGCGATCGCGCTCTCATAAAGGGAGTTGGCAGCCTCGACATCGGATTTCCAGGCCCGCTGCAACGCCGTTCGTTCGCCACGGGAAACCAGGTCGTTGGCTTGAAACCAGTCCAGCAGAGCTTCCGGGCTGGGGAGCCGTTCTTCAACGTCCGAACGCAACCTCCAGGCCGCCGTGTTCACGAAGCGGATCGCAAGATCCTCGTTCGCCAGATGGCGCTCCGCAACGCGCGTGGCACGTGGTTTTAGAGAGGTCGTGGAACCAATCGGGCTCATGCCGCTTAACCTTACATAACCTGTTAGATGGTTATAAGTTCGATGACCGCTTCTTCAAGAGAAAAGCTTACGATCGTATGCGGTTTTGCCGCCATATATCTCATATGGGGTTCGACATATCTCGCCCTTGCGGTCGCTGTCCAAACCATCCCACCCTTTGCGTTGATGGGCACGCGCTCGATTGTCGGCGGAGTGATCTTGCTGGCGTATTCGAGGGCCAAAGCCGATGACGGCGGTTCGATCCGGTCCTGGCTCCGCGCAGCCCTCTGTGGCGTGCTCTTCTTCGTCGGCTGTCACGGTGTTTTGGCCTATGCCGAGCAGCGCATGCCGTCCGGCCTTGCAGCCTTGCTCCTGGCGACGATCCCATTCTGGATCATCGTCGGAAGAAGCATTCTCGGCAGATCGGACCAGCCTCTTGTCAGGACCATTTTACTGCTGCTTCCCGGCTTGCTCGGAGTCGTCCTTGTTGCATGGCGCAGCGTTGCCGGTCCCGCAGGGCTCCAACTGTCCGACATCCTGCTTTTGCTGATGGCGTCCGCTTCTTGGGCGCTTGGCACGCTCATTGCCGAAGGCCACAACAACAAGGGTTCCTCGGTGGCACTTGCCGGCCGGGAATTGGTCACTGGCGGCGCAGCACTGATGCTGTTGAGCGCGGCGCGAGGCGAACCCATTGGAGCCGTGGCGCAGATTTCCCTGTCATCCTTCCTTGGCTGGAGCTACCTCACGCTCGCCGGCACGGTGGTGGCGTTCGGTTCGTACATCTGGCTGCTCAAGAAGATCTCGCCCGCCCTTGTCGCGACCTACACGTTCGTCAATCCCGTGATTGCGATGTTCCTCGGCTGGGCATTTCTTGGCGAGGAGATCACCGCAACCACCCTGATCGGAGGCTTTCTGGTTGTCGCCTCCGTGGCCTGCCTGCTGATTGCCAACCGCAATTCCACTCACAAGGAGGTGACTCATGGTCGACGCCACGAAAAACAGCAACCGCGATCGCAAAAGGGTAAGGATCGGGGTCGTCGCCCCGCTTACGGGACGTCCTGCCTGTCTCGGGATCGAGATGGCGCAAGCAGTTGAACTGGCGGTCGAGGATGCCAACGAAACGGCTGAGGGTATCTTGTTGGAGGCGATCCGGCGCGACGACAAAGGCGACGAGGCCGAGGGCGCCAAGGTGGCGTCAAGCTTGATTGCCGATCAGGGTGTGCTGGGCATTGTCGGGCACTACAACAGCAACGTCACGCTCGCCGTGGCGCAGCGCTATTGCGATGCGTCGATGGCGCTGATTTCACCCATCGTTTCCAACCCGAAGCTAACGGATTCGGGCTGGAACAATGTGTTTCGGTTCACAAACCGCGACGACGTTACCGCGTCCGCCATATCCAACCATCTGACCGCCGAAATGGGGAAACGGCGCGCTATCGTGGTAAGAACCAACACCGTCTACGGACAAAGTATGACCGACGAATTTGTCCGCGCCTTTCGGCGCCGCGGAGGCGGTGTTGTGCAGGACATCGCTGTAGAGGAAGGAACCACCGAGTTCGGCGCGTTGGTCGGCAGCTTTCCCAAAAATATCGACCTGGTGTTCTACGGCGGCACATTCGAGGGCGCGCCGTTGCTAAAGGCAATGCGGGCGGCGAGGGTACGGCATTTGCTCGCGACCGGGGACGGTTGCTGGGATGGTTGGAATTTCCTGGAGCCCGCCGGCCAGGCGGCCGAGCAGGATGAGGGCGTCCTCGTCCTCTCAGCCTGTCCGGAAATTGGTGTCGTCCAAGGGTCGCGGGAATTTGCTCAACGCTATACGGATCGCTTCGGTCCCCTCAAGAACTATGCCGTAAACTGCTATGACGCTGCGGCACAGTTGCTTAAGGCCATAAGGCTGGCCAAGCGCGCAAATCAGCTTAGCCGACAGGGCGTGATATCGGCGCTCCGGAAAAGCCAATATCGCGGCATTGCATACCCAGACGTCGTCAACTGGGATGCCAAGCAGGACGACATCGCCGCGGTGACGGCTTTACACGTGGTTGAGAAAGGCCGGTTCAAGCAGATCAGAATGCTTGCTCGAACGACCGAGAAGTCAGCCTTTTGAGCAATCAGTGGCGGACGTTTGTAATCGAATTGATGCGGCCGGTTGCCTAGGGTTCATTCCGCACGTAGTTCCTAGCCGCTCGCCGCGCCTCCCCAATGCCTGCGAACCGGGAATGTGGGGCGGAAATTTGGTTCGCAATGTTCGCCTTGCCGTAGGGCCAGTAGCAAGCTCTTTGCTTTAGAGGAGCGATCAGGGAACCCCGCATCGAACTCCACAGCAAGACCCGCGTCGATCGCGCTTCGAGCTATGTTGTCACCACGTTCCCAATCCGTTAGCTCGCAGAGCTCCTTTCTCTGACGGCGTGGATGACCACGTTTATCGAACGCTCGGATTTTTGACATTATCAAGCAGGTAACGGACAACCGTTTCGCGAACGTCCGATGAAGTAAGCGTCGGAGCGACGTCTGCCATTGCACGGCCTATGAATGAAGCCGTGTTTCAGAGCGATCGGCAGTCATTGCGTCGAAAGCGACAGGAATGCTGTGGAGGATGCATGCCGCAGCCAGTATCTCTTCCAACTCATGGTCCGTGGCCTTACACGCCGGAAGCAGTGTTCGAATGGCACGAATTGCCTGTGCGATGGAAAGGAAGCGGGCCTTGCCTCTGGAACGGACATAGGCGTCGGCCGCCCTTTCATCCGTGACGGTGTGAAAACTGTTGGTCATGTGAGTTCCTCCTGAACCCAAACCAACACGACTTATTGCACCAATTCGTCAACCCGTAAGGGTGTGTCCGATTCCGGACAATCAGCTGGAAGCACTGCCGAAATGACGTTGCTCTTCGTCGCCGTGCGTGAGCTTTATCATTCCGGGCCGGTCGACAATGGTGATCTCACCGCGTTTGGCGTGGATCAGCCCCCGATATTCAAGCAGTATGGAGGGTAACAGGATCTACCTGACGCACGAGTTTCTGGCCACCATGCTTGGCGCCCGGCGCCCTGGTGTGACGATAGCCCTGCAAATGGGCGGCCGATACAAGCAGAGTAGACCTCATGGGCGCGATTAGCAAATTGGCGTGTACCTCAGTTGGAAAGCGCTTGTTGCGATTCAGGCCTAACTCCTCGCAAACGCATGGTGGCTCGTGCGGATACCCAGCCGGCGAACCGCGCTGCTACGGCCCTTGTTGGGTGGAAGGCGCTCATCTGGCGGACTAGACTGAGCGACCATGCTGGAACCGCTGGGATCGAACTTATGGATTGCGGAAGGTGGAATCATCTTCCTGAAGTTCCCCGGATCCTCCACGGCTGCGGCAAAGGCGGTGGCTGTGGCGCCTATACTGGGCACTGACATGAGAAGACGGCAGTGCTGTTCCTCACGCGCCATCGCGGCCAGCTGTTTGCTCAATTCCGCTGTTTGGTATCGGATATCACTCCATACCTTTAGGCACAACAAGGCCGAACGCTTCATCAACCCGCGAATCTGATTGGATATGTGCAAACACATCTTGAGAAGCTAGCGCCGCGCACCGATGAGCGTGCGGAATGGCATGCTGGAACCTTTAACCCGAGCCTCTCGATAGAAGCCGACTTCGGCCAGATGGTTGTAGCGATGCCAAAAGCTCCTTCAGGTACGCGAGTGGTGCGTGCGGCCCAATATCTGGGCATGTCGAAAGAGCACCAGACCTACTGGATCGGCAACCAGGAAGATGCCATCCGCGACTATGCGATGTAATGGGCTACGAGATCGGCGCCACTTACGAGGACGACGGTCGGCCAATGGCCGCCCAAAATAAGGCCACTGCAGAGACCATCGTTGTCTATGATGATAGCCGCTGGGGGCGATTTCAGAACATAGTGCGCCGAGCGGTTCATGAACAACGGCAGCGACGGCTCCGATACCGCCCCGGTTCGACCTGGCCGAAGCGCACGGCCGCCAGATTGACCTCGCCGATTGGCGCAGTTGTGACCCGCGAACCGTCGCAAGCCTCCAGCGCGAACGCTAAGGCACTGTCGTGGTTATGGACGAGCGTCGTAGATCTGCTCGCAACTCCTGAGCTTGCGGATCTCGACCATTGCCGAAGGTTCGCTCTCGCAAACTAAGCGGTTTTCTGGAAATGCCACGACGCTGGAACCTCCATGTCGATGGCTAGTTCATCCCTGACTCATGACATGGGAGAAAACGACATGACAACCTCGGACGAGAACCCCCAAGCCCCACAATCCAAGTCTCCATCACGGCCTGCCACGCCATCACCGTCCACCCAGAAGGTCTCCGGCGCCGGGCCCGCTCTTTCCGAGCATTCCAAGGACGCCAAGGCTCCGAAGAGCGGGCGACAGCCGGGGGCATACGTCAAGGACTGAGCCGAAAGACCAATAGCCTTGGAGTCATCCCATGCAGATTCTTGAAACGGTCGTCGAAAACGGACCCTTCCCCACAGTCCGGTTCCTGGGCGAAGGCGGCGAGGCGATTTCCGTTTCACTCGCCTATGACAACGCCCTCGATGACGTGCAACTGATTGCGAAGGCAAAGGTGCTGCTATTACACGCGGCCACGTTCGATGAAACCAGCCCCGCCGACGACGCGAGGATGCGAAGTCAGCCGGAATCGGGCCGCGACGCGTCTTATACCCTCGAGTATCAGGACAAGGGTCACGTGCAGGAGCTCGCCGGCCTTTCGTTTCCCACGCTGCAAGCGGTCTTGGCCGAATGCCGGCGTTCTGCGGCCGACCGGTGGCAGGACGCGCGCTCGCGTGGTGAAGCGCCGGTCGGCTGGGCTAAGGATGCAAGCGGTGCGGTCGTCGCGACGGTCGATTATGAGGATTTTCGCACATCAGACGCGGACGTGGCTGGCGTAGGCGAGCCAACCTCATCGAACTCCTAGCCATGTCGTGCCGATGCCGGCGTTATGGGCGGCAATGATCCCGTGGAATTCCCGATGATCACACGCAAGAAAAGCGGGCGTTCAACGCTATAGCTGATCGAAATAAGCAAGCCCGAGACGTATTCGCTGGCCCTCTGCGTACGCCAGGGCGAATGCCTCCAATTCGAATGATCGGATTATCTCTTCGTCGCCGTTGACCACGCGGACGAACCATTCTCCGCAGACTTGGATCATTTCAACGCAAGGGCCGACCTGGTCATTGGGGCTTATGGTCACGTTATCCATCGCAAGATCCTTAGAAAGCAATGGGGAAACATCGATTTATAAGGGTCGCTCGCAGCCGGGCTCAATATCAAATGTGTGTCGGTGCGTAGGCAGGAGATCGGCGATAAGGCTCGGATCGAGGGGATAATGCTGACCCCGAAGAAGCGGGGAGTGGGCGCATCTCCCGGAAATGTGAATCCCAGCACACAGGCGGAACATTCGCACTGCCTGGCAGTTCTAGTTTGGTTGGAGATATCCGATTTTCCTGGTGGCATTATGTCCGTGTTGGCGTTCGAATTGGTCTATTTTGCCGGTCTGACAAGCCACGACCTGCTAGGCGGTGTCGTGTCCCTGCTGGCATGCCTCGTACTCGTCAACGTCATGGCAAAGGATAGCCCAAATCAATAGAAACTCGCGCTCGGCAAGGGCGTTTGAAAGCTCGCGGCCGAAGCGTGTGTGAAGTGATTTTTCGAGGCGATCAGGCCTCGCAAGAGGCCAGACCAGCCTTCAGGTTGACCATCCTACCTGGGCCGCGCCGGCCGCTTGAGAAGCCGGCGAACACTTTCCTGTTGTGTGCTCTAATAGAATTCGAGGATTCGAAGCGCCCCTAACGGGCTTAGCCTACGAGGCTCGCTTCCGGAGCGGCCGGCCACGGTGGGGCTTGAACCCGACCGAGGCCTTGTGTGCGATTACCCCGTGTCCGACCGTCAGTCGTTATCGCAGTACGGGAACATATTAGTAACTCGAAAGTTTGCGGCGTGGGGGAGCAGCGCTCGCATGCGCGTCGGCCCCTCGTCGATTCTTAAGTTGCGGACGCACTAACAAAATGAAGATCGCCCAGATTGCTCCTCTAATGGAGTCCGTTCCTCCCAAGCTCTATGGTGGTACAGAGCGCATCGTTTCGTATCTGACCGAGGAGTTGGTTCGACAGGGCCACGAGGTGACGCTGTTCGCCAGCGGCGACTCAAGGACGTCGGCCGAACTTGTGGCGTGTTGCGACGTTGCGCTACGCCTGAGCCCAGAGGCAAGGGACCCTGTCCCCTGTCACGTTTCGATGCTTGAGCAGGTGCGCAGATGGGCGGAAGCCTTCGATGTACTGCATTTTCATGTCGACGTTCTCCACTTTCCGGTCATTAGAGAGTTTAGCAGCCGAACCGTTACGACGCTTCATGGCCGCCTTGACCTCCCGGATCTCTCACGGCTTTATGCGATGTTCGACGACGTTCCACTGATCTCGATCTCCGATGATCAGCGCCGACCGATGCCGCCGGTTAATTGGCTCGGAACGGTTTATCACGGCTTGCCGGCTGGTATTCTACCCTTGCGTCAGAAGGCCTCGAGCTATCTGGCGTTCCTGGGCCGCATCTCACCGGAAAAGGGCCCGCTGGCCGCGATAGAAATCGCCGCCCGCGCAAGAATGCCGCTGAAAATCGCGGCCAAAATCGACTCGGTTGATCGGGCGTTTTGGAGAGAACGCGTCGAACCACAGGTGCTGCGAAATTCAAACGTTGAGTTCATTGGCGAGATCAATGAAAGGCAGAAGGCGGAGTTCTTGGGCAATGCGGCAGCGTTGCTGTTCCCGATTGACTGGCCGGAACCGTTCGGCCTCGTGACTATTGAGGCGATGGCCTGCGGAACTCCTGTGGTGGCGTTCAACCGCGGAGCCGTTCCTGAAGTCATCGATGATGGGGTGTCGGGATTTATCGTGGAAAATATCGCAGAGGCTGTGAAGGCCGTGCATCGGATAGGTGACCTCGACCGCTCTCGGGTGAGGAGAACTTTTGAAAAGCGATTCACTGCCCAGCGCATGTGCGCCGACTATATGACGATCTATCGCTCGCTCACGGGCGACAAGCAACGTCCCTCCGAAAAAATAGCTATGCTGGAAACATAGCTGCCCAGGCGGCCGAACCGGCATAAAGCGATCGGCTTGATATCAAGTTTGATTGCTCAAAATCCAAAATTGGCCAATCATACGACACGGAGTCGAAAGAGCCTCTTTGCGGTCAAAGCATGTGCTCGCCGAGGCAGGGCGCTGGTGACGAATTCGACGTCGGCGACGATCGACAAGCATGTGGGCTAAGTCTCTTTCGAACGGGAGAGCTGACATGAGCGCTGAAATCGAAGATCGCAAGCTAGACCCAGCTGTGGCGCTGCCGGCGATAGATGAATCGGCACCACGCGAGCCTCATAGACAATTTGCGCTCAAGCATGAGGACTGCTTCATCGTCGCGGACAGCTACGGCGACATACGTGGCACCGGCGATGGCCTTTTCCGCGACGACACGCGCGTACTATCGCGCTTCCGTCTGTTCATCGGCGGCCGCATTCCATCCCTGCTTGGCGCCTCGCTTTCCCAGGACAACATACTGTTTACCGCCAATCTCACGAACTTGGCCACCACGGGGCCCGACGGTCGTGAAACGCTACCGGGTGTCGTGCACGTCGATCGAACACGGTTCATCTGGCAAAATCGCATGTTCGAGCGGGTCACCTTCACGAACTACTCTGGGCGCGAAGTGCTCCTGCCCGTGAGATTCGACTTCGACGCTGATTTTCGTGATATGTTCGAGGTCCGTGGCACTACGCGCAGCCGCCGCGGTCACGCTCATGACGCGCTGATCGGCGAAGCAAGCGTCATGTTTCGCTACGAAGGCCTCGACAATTTGGCGCGCCAGTCGATTATCTCGTTCTCGACGCCGCCTGACCAGATCCAATCCAACCACGCCGTGTTCTTCATTGTAGTGGGCAGGCGTGACGCAAGAGCGCTGTTTGTAGAGGTCGGTCACGACGAAGAAGTCCCCTCCAGCGACCGCTTTCGCGCCGCGGCGGCCCGAGCACGTTTTGCCATGCGCTCGAAGCGGCGTCAGGGAGCCACCGTCTTCAGTTCGGGCCGCGTGTTCAATGACTGGCTTACGCGCACGCGCGCCGACATAGCACTGCTGACCACCGATCTTGAGACCGGACCGTATCCTTACGCCGGCATTCCATGGTTCTCGACCGCTTTCGGTCGCGACGGCGTCATTTCGGCCCTTCAGATGCTGTGGCTCAACCCAGAACTTGCCCGCGGGGTCCTGGCATTCCTTGCCCGATATCAGTCCACCGAGACTTCGATATTCGATGATTCCGAACCCGGCAAGATCATGCATGAAACGCGCAAGGGGGAAATGGCGGTGCTGCGCGAGCTGCCGTTCGGCCGCTACTATGGCGGTGTCGATACGACCCCGCTCTATGTTTACCTGGCCTGTTCCTACGCCGATCGCACTGCCGATGAGGTGTTTGTCAATCGCATGTGGGATTCGCTGTGTGCGGCCGTAGGATGGATAGAGGACGTTGGAAAGCGTAACGGCGAGGGCTTCGTGACCTACAGCAGGGCGGCGGACACTGGGCTTTTCAACCAAGGCTGGAAGGATAGTGCCGACGCCATATTCCATGCCGACGGCACGATTCCGAGGGGACCGATCGCCCTGGTTGAGGTACAAGGCTATGTCTTTGCAGCCTACCAGGGCATGGCTACACTGGCAGCCAGACGCGGCGACACGGTCAAAGCAGCGCGCTGGAGCGCGCTGGCAGAAAGTATCCGCAGCGCAGTGGAGAGGCATTTCTGGATGCCGGACCACAATTTCTACGCCTTGGCCATAGACGGGGAAGGCAAGCAATGCGCGGTGCGCGCCTCTAACGCTGGTCATCTGCTTTATGTCGGGCTGGCATCGGCGGAGCGGGCGTCATCAATAGCCGAACAGCTCTTTTCGGGTCATCTCAACAGCGGTTGGGGCGTGCGCACCTTGGCCGACGACGAGGTGCCATTCAATCCGATGTCCTATCATAACGGCTCGATCTGGCCGCATGACACTGCCATCTGTGCCGCTGGGCTCGCCCGCTACCAAGAGCGTGCCGGTGTCGTGAAGCTCATGAGCAGCATGTTCGAGGCCGCGGTTCGGTTTAATATGCGGCTTCCCGAACTATTCTGCGGGTTCACCCGGGCAATTGGCGATGCACCGGTTGCCTACCCTGTCGCTTGTCTGCCGCAGGCTTGGTCGGCGGGGTCGGCCTTCATGATGCTGCAAGCCTGTCTGGGAATTCGGATCGACGGGTGGAACCGTACCATCGAGGTCGACCGTCCACGGTTGCCAATAGGCATCGACAATATCGTCATTCGTCACCTGGCCGTAGGGGAGGAGAAAGTCGACCTCACTTTCGAGCGCGTCGGTGACCACATTGTTTGTTATCTCGATGAGCGGCATGAAGGGCTCGTGCCGCTGGAGGTGCGCTCCTAGCTTGCCGGTCGCTGAAATTCTTTTGTACCCCGACATTCGAACTGAGCCCTAGAGCCGCGACTGTCGAGAGGGTCAAGGCAATCGAGCGTCGCCTGGTCGTCGATAATCTGGCTTTGCCGTGATCGCGAGACAGCCTAAAGCTTCTGCTGCAGATTGCACTGATATCGCTCGGGATCTCCTGAGCTGAGACGTGAGCAAAGCCGGGCGGAATCATCAGAGTTCCCAGCACCAGCCCAACGCAGAACCGGTTCTTCGTAACAGGCCCCACGTCGGCGTCATTGCGGCCATGCCAACGCCGAACTGCGATTTGCGCGGTTCGTTTCGTCCGTTGAAAAATAGGTTTCCAAACATGGCTCGTTGAACCGAACGCGCAAGTTTTGCTCGATCTGCAGTTAGGCCGTGCCGCGTCGATCTCTAGCGCCACTGGAAGGGCGCCTGACGTCATCCTATTCGCGGAGATCAAGAATGTCGGGCAACGGGCGTGGAGGCCAAAGGATGGCGCCAAGGCCTAGACACGGTCGATTTGGGCGTTGGATTTCCCGTCACCTTACACCGCAACGGGCCTAAGAAAATTCGAGAGGACCGGCATGCGTGGGACTGAACAAATTGCTCGCCATCGACTTGGCGCGGCGCACGGATAGTCAAGGACGAGCGTTCACAGCGCCCGCCAATGAAAGCGGCCGGATCAACGAGCCCTGCCATTCACCTGCAGCTGGCCAATTTTATCGCTGATACGCACCGGGGCCGGCTCTTGTCAGGACGTAGGTGCGCGATAGTTTTTGCAGGTGGGGGGCGTCAATCGACGGGAGCCTACCATGAAACATCAAACGCTAGACCAACTGCAGACAATCGCGAAGGTTCAGCCTTTGTCGACGTATCCGTTCATGACTCGCCAACAGCGCATAGAACGTTGGGCAGCGCTGCTGGAAAAAGACCCAGATCGGTGCCTGGGTGCCCTTACCGGCACCGAGCATCTGAAGCGGGAGGCCCGTGATTCTTCACGCTGTCAGGGCTCGCCTATCACTGTGGCCTTTGATGATCCGGTGTTGCGGGAGCTGGGCCTGCGGGATGATTCTTATGGAGAAGCCAAGCGGTTCTTCGAACTGACCGACTGGCAATTGCATAGCATCGTCTGCAGTTGCCACGTCGGCACAACATTTAAGGCTCAGTGGGCCGCCGCGCGGGTTCGCAAAACGATCGGTGGCAATAAGTTCCTTGAATGGCTGAGCGAGAAACTGTGGCACTAAAGCCTTTCGATAGTCAGGTGGATGCTAAGGTCGATGGTACCGCTTGGGGTTGGAGATACATCGTCGTTGCGGTCATTACGGTCGGCATAGCTGGGAATCCATCGAGTACCCACATCAGGACCTAATGTGATGTGATCCGCATACAGTTGCAGTCCGCCGCGAAAAAGCGCTTCCCTATGAGACTGCCCGCTGTCCTCGGGAGCGGGCTTTTTCTTCTGACACCGGCCCGGCAGTTGAAGCAGGACGCTGACGAACCAGGTACTGCCGGCACGTGCGCGAGCAAAAGCTTGGCCACGTCCAAGACGCGAGGCAATGCGCGCTCTATCAGGCTGGCAGGAGCCGCAGACAGCCGTTCGGGACGCGAATTCGTTCGCTCTTATGACCGCTGTGTTGGAGACTGCTCAAACTGACCACGAAGATTAGCACGACGTTTGGAGCGTGCAGCGTCCTTTTCCTGGGTTGCGCTGCTGTGTGAAGTCAGTGACACTCGTTCGAGCCGCGCCATCGTCGAGGTGACGCGAGCCAGATGGCAGACTTAAAGTATGAAGGACTGCCGGCCACCGAAGCGAGATTTCGAGACCACCTGCTTTACTGAGGCAGCTAATTATCGATTAGCGCGCCTGCGACTCCTTGGCGACCAGCCAGAGGTCAAAATGAGAGATGCTTCAAACACCTTTGCCCCATTTTCGCCCCGCACTTTGACCGTCAGCTTGAAAAGATCGCGGTCGGGCATCTCGTCGCGCGCGACATCCTGGAGGACGCGTAAGGCCTCGTCCCTGGCCCTTTCCTTGGAGGCAAATAACTGGCCCTCCTCGTCCACCACCTGCCCCTCGCTGTTGTAGACGTCAAAGAAATACCGGATCATTCAACGCTCATCTGCAAAGCACCTACCTCAATACCCCTCCTTCGATCTGGTTCCTCTTCATGCTGGCATGTTAGGTGAAATGCAGGCAGGATTTAGACTATCTGCCGTCGGGGAATAAAATCAGGCTACAGACATTGAGAATGCTTGAACCGCTGTACTTGCAGCCCGGCCAGCACAATGGTCTTTCTGATGCCGAAAGGTCGATGCTGGCAGAGGTTCGTATCGGGCAGAAAGAATTTTCCGTCGGGGACCTGGTGTCGGTGGGCCGCGACCAATCTACAGCCCGTTGCTCGTTGGGGGGCCAGCAGCGCGCTGCAAAGTTATCGAGAACGGTGGCAGACAATTCACGTCCTTGCAGGTACCCGGAGACGGCGCGGTCGAACCTTAGCGCTCCACGCGGTCTTTAATCAGTTGTCGGCGCCCGGCTTCAGCTGGGCCCGATGTGCGATATCGTCTTCATCATCGTGCTCGATCAGATCGATCAACCCTGCGACCCGTGTTCCTGGCAATGCGCGTCCCTGGCTTATCAACGCCTCATCCCCGACCGTCCATGCCAATGCCTCTCTCAACTCTTCGAGCGAGGCACCGGACGCGATGATTTCCGCAATCGTTGAGTCGTCGATCGGTCCAAGGACCGAGACGACGTCTTGGCGTGTCATGGTCATACTTACCTCCACTTGAAATCCCAACAGAGCAAATGGGTAGTGGTCGGGGCGCTTGCCAGCAGCTCTTCGAAACGGTCGCCAAAATGGGTGTTAAAGACGACTTTGACGCGGCGGAAATCGATTCCCAACTCATCTTTGTCGGTCGCCGTGCAAGGGGCCGACGTGTCAGGAAGCGCCAGGCTTCTTGGCGTTCCCTCGTATCTATGTTGCTCCAAGGAGGATGTAGCTATGAGAACGAACGTGGACTTTTCCCCCTTCTATCGGTCGAGCATCGGCTTTGACCGCATCTTCAACCTGCTCGAAAACGCCAGTTCGCCACAGAATGCGGACAACTGGCCGCCTTACGATATCGCCAAGCTCGGCGAAGACACCTACCGAATTGTCCTAAGCGGTGGCCGGTTTCGGTGAAAACGAGCTTATGATCCTGGCGCTGAGGCCGTTCGCGCGCCAATTCGAACTGGCCCACCATGTAACCATAGTCGGGGCGAAACTCGAAAACGGTCTGCTGATCATCGACCTCAAGAAGGAAATTCCCGAGGAGATGAAGCCGCGCCGCATCGCGATTAATGTCGAGACCGACAAAAAGGCGGCCTCCAAGCGCATTGAAAGCGCGGCGGCCTGATCTTTGGCGGTCGGCCTGCAGAAGACACCTCGTCCTGTCGTGGGTGGGATCCGGGTGCGACCCATAAAACGAAAAGGAGAAGGACAAATGAGCGTACGGAACTTGATTCCCTGGAGCCGTGGCGGCAGCCAGGCACCGAGCATTTATCGCGGTGACGACATGGATCCGTTCCTGTCGTTGCACCGCAATGTCAACCGGCTATTCGACGAGGTGTTCCGCGGTTTTGACACACCTTCGGTTCTGGGCCGCGTGCCCCCTCAACGGGACTTGGCCAAGCGTGGAGTTCTCGGAAACCGATAAGGAAATCCGGGTGACGGCCGAAATCCCGGGCCTCGATGAGAATGGCATCGAGGTCATGCTGGATGATGGTGTCCTGACGCTTCGTGGCGAGAAGAAGGCAGAGACCGAGGACAAGGATCGCCAGTGCTTAGCCCCGACACTCGCAGATAGCGAGGATGGTGAAATGACGCCCAACAGTGAAAGAGCGATCATGGGATGCTGAATCAAGCTTGCCCCAGTATATGCTGGCGCGGTGAGAAGCTGCAATTCCTCGATTGCCGGGCAAATGCCACCCGAAGAGGCCCGGCAAGCATTTGTCAGCTTTGCCAGAATGGCAGGGGTGCTGGCACAATCCGATCATTCCGCATCGGCTGGAGCTGATGAAAAGACGCCGGTTGCTCCGCGCGAATCCTGATCTGCCAATCACCGCTCATGCATGGTGCCAAGGGCAAGCTGTCGGCTTGAACAGCCGCAGAACGGCGTACTCCCGCCGCCGGTCTGACCGGTATGAAGACGAGACAGGCCGTCAGCTGTCTTCCGACCCAGGCCTGACCAGTTGGAGCACAGGGCGAGGGGTCTGTTCCTCGCCCACCTCAACAATCGGCAGTGCGACAAAGTCGGGCGGACTGGTCAACCGTGGCTGCAAGAAAACCGGATGCAACCCCTCTCCCCGTGGCGCTGCAAGCTCATGAAACTGCAACAGCGATATCTTCATGGCGCTATTCCCGTATATCTTCCCTGTAGCGGCAACGTCGCAAGTTGGCGCTCGTTTCATGCCGCCGAAGAAAATCTCGCCAGGACCCGTGCGCGATGAGGATATCCGGTCGGTCACTGCCAGGCCACGCTAGCTCCTGTTCGCCAGCGCCTCGAGAAATGACTTCCTCCATTGTGCCGCGTCATTGCGCCGGATGCTCTCAATCAGGGCACCGTGCCTTGCAAGTCTTTCCTCGAGCGGCATGGCCAGCGCTCTTGCTATCGCATCGGCTACCTCGTCGACAACATAGGGGTTAACGATCAAGGATTGCGCAAGCTCTTCAGCGCGCCTGCAAAACGCGACAATACGAGGACCCCGGGATCGGCTGGATCCTGGGCGGCTATATATTCTTTTGCGACGAGGTTCATTCCATCTCGAAGGGGTGTGACCAGTCCGACCTGACTGGCCCGCAACAGACCGGCCAGCCGCGAGCGCGGAACGGTGCGGTGGATGTAGCGGATCGGCGTCCAGGTCAGATCCGCATATTTTCCGTTTACGGAGCCAGCGGTTGCCTCGAGCTGAGCGCGTATTTCCGCATACGCTCCCACCTCTTCTCGCGTGGGTGACGCTATCTGCAGATAGGTTACCGCCCGCTCGTGTTCGGGGTGCCTTTCGAGAAGGCGCGCAAAGGCCTGCATGCGGCCGGGCAGTCCCTTGGAGTAGTCCAGCCGGTCGACGCCGATAATCTGCTTGAGACCAAGAATCTGGCGGCGCATGGAATCGATCTGGACATCCGCGGCCGCCTCGTTAGCCATACGTGCGAAGGCGTCGACATCGATGCCTATCGGAAAACTGCTCGACAGCACGGTTCGGCCATTGCTTTTGGCCACGCCGCCGATGTCGAAGGTTGTCGAACTTGTCGCCCGAACGGAGCGCCGAAAATTTGTCACGTCCGTCGCGGTCTGGAAACCCAGCACGTCGTATTGGAGCAGATCAGCGATGAGTTCTCCGTGGTCAGGCGTGGCGACAAACAGGTCCGGCGGCGGGAACGGTATATGGAGGAAAAAACCGATCCGATTTACGAATCCGAGCCGGCGCAACTCCGTAGCCAACGGGATAAGATGGTAGTCGTGAACCCAGATCAGGTCGTCATTGCCTGATAGCAGTCGTGAGAGCGCCTTGGCAAAGCGCGCATTGATCTGCCTGTACGCATGCCGAAACTCGCTGCGGTGTTGTACAAGGTCGAGCCGGTAATGGAAAAGCGGCCACAGCGTACTGTTGGCATAGCCGTTATAGTAGAGCGAATACTCCTGCTGCGGCAGCGTCAGTGCGGCCGTCTCGATCTTGCCCACGCGTTCGAGGTGGATCAGCGGTTCGTCGCTCGCGGCTGAATCATGGTGCCCGACGCTTGCCCCTAGCCACAGCCCTCCACGCTCGGCCAAGGCATCGACGACGCCCACTGCAAGCCCCCCGGCTTGTGCCAGATCGCGTACATTCCCCAGCCGATTCGAGACGACAACCAGACGTCGCGATATGGCATTATTGGTGGTCTGTCGATCGCCCAACGCGGCCTCACGCTCGGCGAAATCGCTAACCGTCTGCGAAGCTTCGGTCTGGGTTTCGTTCGGTGCCTGCAATACGAGAAATCCTAAGCCTGAAGATCGCCTGAGAACGGTCCGCCCATGCGATTGTTCCACGCAATTTGTTCTATCTCTTCGATTGAGCGCTACACCAGTACCCGGCTCAATTCTGCCGGTCACGGGAGCAAACGCTGACCACAGCTGGCCTTGCATTAGCGGGCGGACCTGGCTGCGGACTGTGAAACGCCAAGGCGAGGAGCGTTCCCGGCTTTCAGCGTTTTCGTTGGATAAGATCGTCTGAAGCAGTTCATGCCCGCCTGGATGGCCTATGACATGAGCCTGATGGGCGAGCGCTTCTTCACCGAAGGGATGATGCCTGAGGCCGGCGACGTCTGGCACCGTACTGCGCCTAAGGGCCGCGCGCTGCGCCCATATCGCGACTTCGCCTCAGCGATCGCTGCTGCCGCCTGATGGAAGACGAGGGGACTTCGAGAGGATCATTCCACGGATCTTTTCGACCGACCCGTGCGGATAAAATCCGAAGGCGAACCTCGCGTTGACGCGCTAGCCGGATCGATCCAGCAACGTGCGAATGGCCAAACACTTGAAACGTTCGACCGCTCTGCGGGGCCAGACCAGACACTGGCGGACCTCACGGGCCTCCTTCGATCTCAACGAATGACCCCGGAAGTTCGCCACGGACGACGGAACAAACTTTCCCCAAACTGGTTGGAAAGCCAGGTTGGGATCAGGAAATGAATGCCTCCAGCATCATCACGCAAGCCGGTACGCTGACAGCGAGGCCATGGGCATTTCTGGTCCTGGTGGTCTACGCTGTGCTGTGGATCGTTTTCGAACGCAGCAGCTTTGATTGGCACGGCGCCGCGACATTGGCCACCTGGGCGATGACCCTTTTTATACAAAGAGCCGAGCATCGAGACACCCAGGCCATACAGTCAAAATTGGACGAACTGCTGCGCGCCAACAGCGCGGCTAGAGACGAACTGACACAGATCGACAAGAAGGAACCAGAGGAGATCGAGCGCCAGCGGGAGGCCGAGCGCCCCCAAGCGGGAGATTGAAGATTGGCATGCAAGGCCCAAATCTGGTCACCTCGCCAAGGAACTGCAGCTATCCGGCGCTGCCGATGGGCTGCCCTTTAGGCTTTGTAGGCCCGCACCACTGGCGAAGCGATGCGGGCCTGGCCAAGGCTTCCCGCCCATGGCCAGCAGCGCGAGGGGACGCTGCCGCCATATGTAACTGGTTGTGGAAAATCAGGTTCCGCCACCCACCTGAAAAAGGCCCGCCACCGATCGGCAGCGGGCAGGGTCTGGAGTGGCTAGGGATCAACCCAGCACGACGCCAACGAGCGGCGGAGGGTTTCGTTGCGTCTGTATGCTGGAAGGGGCAGGGGAGGGGTAAGCGCCAGAGAGCAGGAAGCTCTCCCGGCGGAGTGGCGGGTCGAGTTTTCGGCGACGGGTTGAAAGCGGAAGGAGAGGCCATCGGCGCCGGTCGCGGAGAACCATGACGACTTTCCAAAGCAATCGGGGCCATGCTGTCGCCGAGCGTTCGAACCTCTATGATGAGATCAAATCACCGAGGAGACAATTCCCATGAAAGCGATCGTAGTGACGGACCAGGCTGCAGGAACGGCCGGAATGAAGCTGGTGGAGCGGCCCGAGCCAAAGGCGGCAATAAACGACGTCGTCGTACAGGTTCATGCAGCGGGATTCGTCAACACCGAACTGGAATGGCCTTCGACCTGGGCCGATCGAGCCTTCCGTGACCGGACGCCGTCGATCCTCGGCCATGAGCTGGCCGGTGTGGTCACTGCACTGGGTTATGGCACAACGGGGCTGTCGGTCGGGCAGCGGGTGTTCGGCCTTGCGGATTGGCATCGCGACGGCACGCTGGCGCAGTATGTAGCCATGGAGGCACGCAACCTCGCGCCGCTGCCGGGCGACGTCGACTTTACGGTGGGCGCGAGCCTGCCGATCTCGGGCCTGACCGCGTGGCAGGGGCTGTTCCAGCATGGCCGCCTTCGGGCGGGGCAGAGCGTTCTCGCGCATGGCGCGGCCGGTGCCGTCGGCTCGGTCGTGACGCAGCGTGCGCGAGAAGCCGGCGCCTACGTCATCGGCACCGGACGCGCCGCCGACCGTCAGAAGGCGCTCGACTTCGGCGCAAATGAATTCGTCGACCTCGGGAACGACACCCTGGAAGACGTCGGCGGCGTTGATCTGGTGTTCGACGTCATCGGCGGCGATGTTCAGAAGCGGTCCGCTGCGCTGATCCGGGCCGGAGGAACGCTTGTGACGGTCGTCGGACCGACGAATGTTCGACCTGCAGATGGCCTGACGGTTGACTTCGTCGTCGAGGCTGATCGCGCCCAGCTATCCGAGATAGTTCAGCGGGTCCGGAACGGGAGACTGCGGACGAATGTCGGCAAGGTCTCGACTCTCGACGACGCTGTTGCGACCTTCAACTCGACCGAGCGCCGCGTTGGAAAGACGGTTATCCGCGTCCGTCCGTGAGGACTCTTGAGGAGAGAGGATGGTTTCTCTCTCCCCGATTACCGTTGCACCAAACAAGCAACGAGGACATGGGAAGCAGAAGGCGCTTTCACGCTCCAGTGCGAGCGCGGCCAGACAACCCGGCCTCGACGATCGCCCGGCGGCTCAATCAGGAAGGCATGGTGAACGACCCCCCAACTGGATCGCGTTGGAGGGCTGTTCGCAACAACGGGTTTACGAAAATGGCTTCCGTTCTCCCCGGCCACGTGCCTTTCGCAAATTGACGTCGAGACGCGCTTTCAACGTGCTCCAGCGCTTCTCCTCGTCGTCCGCGCGGCGCTGGACGGCCGCCTGATCGTTGTCGATTTCGGTGATTATTTCCGCGTGCTCGCGCTCCGCGTCGGCCAGCGCTATCTCCGCCTTTTCCACTGCCGCCCTGCGCCGCTCCTTAGCCTTCGCCGCGGACGCCTCCTCCTTTTGGCGCTCGCTGTCACGCCGCTGCCGCTCCTTTTCGTATTTGGCTGCCGCGCGGCGCTCGGCCTTCTCGTCCGCGGCCTTGGTCTTGCCAGTACTGGGTTTTTTCGCGTGTGGCTTTCTGCTTTGCTCCGGCGCATCGTCTAGGGTGGCTGGCAGGTCAGCGTGTTCATTGAACGGCCCGTTCGTCCCCAGCGTCCGCCGCAAGACGACGCCGGGCTTCTTCATCGCCGCCGCGATGACTTTGGGATCGTCGGACACGGTCGCGAATCCCAGGTGGAATAGGTTGATGCCAGACCCCCAGGCTTCGAGCGCCGCCTTCATGGAAGGCGCCGCGATGGCGAGATCGTAGAAGCCCTGAGAGGTCTGAAAGACTTTGAGCTTGCGCGGCATGCAGCTTCGGTGCCTCCTTCGTTCAAGCTGAAGCGCCGGTTAGTCCATTTCCTTTTCCGCCTTTGGCAGCCAGCGCCAGACTCCAACCACGTTGACAACCAGGAGGATAACATTCTGGACAATCAGCGAGGCCTTGCTTTCCAGCCATCCGTCCGCTGACCAGGCAATAGCAGCGACGATGAATATCACAAACCCCGCGAAAGTGATGCGCGCGTTCCAATTCACGGCGACGAGCGCCGCAGCCAGGATCGTCGTCGCGGCTGCAAATGCTCTCAGCACCATCATCGGGTCCATCGCTATCCCTTCTGCCGAAAGACCGCCCGCTAGAGCGGGCGGCCCATTCTTTCGTCGCGGCCTCAGGCCGCCTTCTGGTTCACGCTGTCCAGCGCCATCTTGTTCAGCTTCTGGTCCGTCGCCTTTTCCTCGTCGAGGTTCTGCTCGATCACGGAAGCGCAATCGTTGCGGCCTAGCTTCTTCGCCCATGCAATCAGCATGCCGTAGCGTGTGATCTCATTGTGCTCGACGGCCTGTGCGGCGGCGGTGGGCGCTGCGTCAAGGATCTGGTTGTCGTCGACGTCGCCGGCGACCTCGCTTGCTTCCTTGCGAATGCCGTCGATCGCACGACAATCGACGGCCTTGGCCTGGACGCCATTCATCTTGAAGATCTTCTCCAGGCGCACGACCTGGTTCTTTGTCTCGGCAAGGTGAGTTTCGAAACCGTTTTTCAGGGACGGCTCGGTTGCCTTCTCGATCATGTCCGGCAGTTTCTTCGCGATCTGCCGTTCTGCGTAGCAGATATCCTGCAGGGTGTGTACGAAGAGGTCGTTCAGCGTTTTGATGTCTTTAGTGAAAAAGCCCAAGATGTCCTCCGAGGTGTCTTTGACACCAAACTAGCAGGCAGGCGGTGAGTTCCTTCGTGAGGAATTTCCCGATGTAGCCGGCCACCCATCTGGCAATCCGCCGCCGCGAACGCTCAGGACGCCCTGCGCTCCAGCTTTGTGCCGGGCCATGCTTCCAGCAAGGCGTCCACTCCACCTGCTCGCAGAACCTGTTGAGGTAGGCGCCCATCATGGCATCATGAGTTTCGTCGGCGGAGCTGCAGAGAGCATCTGTCAGGAGGATGACCCGAAAGCCCCAGTCGATCGCACAAAGGATCGGTGCCAGACACAACTGGAACGGCCCAAGTCTCTCCCGACTATGCAGCGCGATTTGAGAGGTGCCGCCTGCTCGACAGATAGCGGAGCAGTGCTGGCAGCTTCATGGCATTCAAAACACTCTTTGCCGGCACGCCGCCCTTCCGGGCCGTCTCCACGCCCCAATGCATATGATCGAGTTCGCCGATTGAATGGGCGTCGGGATTGATGCTGAAGATGCAGCCATGGGCGAGGGCTTTCTCATGCCAGCGCCAATCGAGATCCAGCCGCCAGGGATGAGCGTTGATTTCAACAGCGACGCCGAATTTTGCGCAAGCCCTCAGTAATTTGTCGATGTCGATCTCGTAACCTGGCCGACGAGTGAGTTGCCGGCCCGTCATGTGGCCTAGAATGGTCGTGTAAGGGTTCTGAACCGCCCGTATGATTCGATCGGTCTGGTCCTTCTTCGTCATCCTGAAGCGGCTGTGGACACTGGCGACAACGAAATCAAAGGTCGCAAGAATCTCATCGGGATAATCGAGAGAACCGTCCGCCAAGATGTCGGCCTCAATGCCTTTGAGAATCCGAAATTCTTTCCCGTAGGACCTGTTCAACCGGTCCGCCTCGCGGTGCTGCTCTTCGATCTCCTCGATGGACAGGCCGCCGGCGTAGTGCGCGGACCGCGAGTGGTCGGCCACCCCGAAATACTCGAAGCCACGTTCCCGCGTAGCGTTCGCCATGGCCGCCAAAGTCGCGGTGCCATCCGAGGCATCCGTGTGGCAGTGAACGATTCCGTGCAGATCAGCATCGCTGACAAGCTTCGGAAGCTTGTTCCTCTCTGCTTTCTCAATCTCATTGCGGCCCTCGCGCAGTTCCGGCTCGATGAATTGCAAGCGCAGCGACTCGTAGATGTCCGCTTCGGTTGCCGACGCGATCAGCTTCTTTCCATGATAGAGACCGTCCGGCCGCAGCTCCATTCCCAGCTCTTTTGCGCGTTCGTGCAGCAACCTGACATGCTCAGCCGAGCCCGTCGCATTGAGCAACTGTGCGCCAAAATGCCTTTTGTCGGTAATGACGAGGTTCAAGCCGCCGCTTGGCTTGTTCTCGGCTGGTTGCTTGGCTTCCGCGACAACCGCCAGATCGGAGACAAGTTCGCTGCCGCGGCGGAAATCGCCGGCGACCTGAAGCTTTACAAATTCAGGATGCCGCCGCCTGAGGATCTCCACGGCATGCTCAAGCAGGGCAGCTGCCTTGTGCAGATGCAGCTGCGTTTCGGCGGATCGTGCAATCGCAAGATTTTGCAGCACCTTTGTCTGCAGCGAGGCGCCGAGACCCTTTGTCTTGGCGATCAGGCCGTCCTTGGCCGCGGCCTCCAAGTCCTCAAGCGATGAAACGCCGAGCGACTGGTGAAGCTTGAGGATCTTGTCAGGACGCAGTCCCGGAATCGAGAACAGTTCGAGCACACCTTCAGGCACATCCTTGCGGAGCTTTTCGAGGCTTGGATGCGAACCGGTCTGGTGAAGCGTCGTAATAATATCGGCGATCGCATCGCCGATCCCTCGGAGCTCCGTCAGCCCGCCTTCCGCGATGATTCGCTCCAGGGGTTCCGACAACGCGCGGAGGCTGTCGGCCGCACGCAGATACGCCTTCGCCCGGTAAGGATTTCCACCCCGCAGGGAGGAACGCTGAGCATACTCCCGGAGCAAACGGGCTACGGACTGGGTATCGAGCCTTGCCATGACACGAAAACGATCTGGCTACGATCGCGTTCCAGCCGTGTGGCTAGCGGGCCGATGATTATCACACCCGAAGTCATTCATCCGCTCGGATACTTTCATGGCGCGCCTACGAAGGCCGCGTGGGGCGCGATCGCCGACGAAGGTAGCTACCGATGACGCGCGAAAACGCATGGCGGACCTTTCTCGGTTTTCTTGGTGAGTTTGATGCTCTGCCTGGCCTTGGCCGGACATTCCGCCGTCTCTACACAATCGAAATTCCATATGGCAGGGGCCATTGGCAACTGAGGGCGACAACCTCAAAGGAGGGAGAGATGGTCTTGGCCATCTCTCCCCCGCGATTGTCGCCTGCGACAGAGCGAGGCCGCCCGCTCGCAAGGCGGCGCTGACCAGTCATCCGCCGAATTGACCCGATCCGTCCCGCTCGCCGCGCAGCCCAGCTCCGCTCGCCGGCATTCGCCCCCCTCTCTGCCGCGCGCTCACGCGCCCCCGGAAGGCATGCCGAGGGGCATGCCTTCGGCATTTTACGGGAAAGGACCAGAACCATGACCATCCATGCAAGGAGTGCGGAAACCACGATTGCCGGCGTAAGCGGCTCGGAGGTTTTCATTCCGCTAAACAGGTTGAAGAAGTCGCCTCGCAATGCGCGCAAGACGCCGCATA
Source organism: Mesorhizobium sp. WSM4308 (assembly GCF_002294905.1). Classification (NCBI taxonomy): domain Bacteria; kingdom Pseudomonadati; phylum Pseudomonadota; class Alphaproteobacteria; order Hyphomicrobiales; family Phyllobacteriaceae; genus Mesorhizobium; species Mesorhizobium sp. WSM4308. Next base: position 110,887 of record NZ_NSFW01000014.1, read on the forward strand.
GCGAGGCCACCATCGAAGCCTATGCGGCAAGCATCGCCGCCAAAGGCATACTGCAAAACCTTGTGGTCGAGCCTGAGCTTGACGGCGAGGGCGCAGAAACGGGCTTCTATCTCGTCACCATCGGCGAAGGCCGCAGGCTGGCGCAGCTTTTGCGCGTGAAGCGCAAGCAGATCAAGAAGAACGAACCGATCCGCTGCGTCATCGACACCGAGAACGATCCGCATGAGATTAGCCTGGACGAGAATGTCACGCGCGAGAACATGTCGCCTGCCGATCAGTTCGAAGCGTTCCGGCGGCTCAGCGAGGAACGTGGCTGGGGTGCCGAAGAAATCGCCGCCCGCTTTGGCATCACCGCCCATGTCGTGCGCCAGCGCCTGAGGCTTGGTGCCGTCAGCCCCAGGCTGATGCAGGTCTATCGCGACGGCGGTCTGACGCTCGACCAGCTGATGGCGTTCGCCATCACCGACGATGCCGCCCGGCAGGAGCAGGTTTTCGAAAACCTCACCTACAATCGCGAGCCCTACCTCATCCGCCGCGAACTGACGCGAACCCATGTCGCGGCTGGCGACCGTCGCGCTGTCTTCATCGGCGGGCCGGCCTACATTGACGCGGGCGGCATGATCATCCGCGATCTGTTCACCGATGATCGAGGCGGTTTCTACGACGATCCGGCGTTGCTCGACCGCATGGTCATCGAGAAGCTGCAAGGCATCGCCGAAACGGTCAGGCAAGCCGAGGGCTGGAAATGGGCTGACGTCCATATCGACTTTCCGCATGAACATGGTCTGCGTCGTCATTACCCGCAGCCCGTGGTTTTGTCGGAAGAAGATGAAGCCGCCTATCGAACGGCATTCGATATGTTCACCCAACTGACGGAAGAATGGAGGAGCGCGGAGGAATTGCCCGACGATGTCGATCAGCGTTTCGGCGAGCTTGAAACCGAGATGGAGCGCGTCGATGCACTGCGCCACGCCTACGACCCGGAGGTCGTCGAGCGCGGCGGTGTGTTCGTTGTGCTCTCCCATGACGGAACGGCGCGCATCGAACGCGGCTTCATTCGTGCCGAAGACGAATTGCCCGCACCGGAAGCAGGCGGCGAAGGCTACACCATCAATGGTGATGGCGAGATCATCGAGGCGGATGCCACTTCGGACCCCAATCATGGAAATGATGAAGACGCGGAGGAGGACGGCAAGCCGCTTTCCGATCTTCTCGTCCGCGACCTGACTGCCCACCGCACGCTCGGCCTTCGCCTTGCGCTCGGCGAGCAGCCGGACATTGCCCTCATCGCTGTAACGCATACGCTTGCCGCGCAGGCCTTCTATCAGGGCATGGAAGCCCATTGTCTGGAAATCCGGCCGACGAGCACGTATCTCGGCGGCCATGCCGATGGCATCGAAGACACCGCAGCGGCCAAGGCGCTGGCGGATCGTCATGCCGGCTGGGCAACGGATATCCCGGCCAATGTGGCAGACCTGTGGGGCTTCATCGGCGCGCTTGATCCTGCCAGCGTCATGGCCCTGTTTGCGTACTGCGCCTCGCTCACCGTCAATGCCGTCAAGCAGCCCTGGGATCGCCGGCCGCGCGCCCACGAGACAGCGGATAGGCTGGCGGCAGCGCTTGGGCTCGACATGACGGCACATTGGACGCCGACGGTGCGCACCTATCTCGGGCGGATCACCAAGGCGAACATCCTCACGGCAGTCGAGGAGGCTGCGGGCAGTGAAGCGGCGGAAAGGCTTGCGGCGTTGAAGAAGCAGCCGATGGCCGAAGCGGGCGAGCAGTTGCTGGCCGGGACCGGCTGGCTGCCCGTGCTGCTGCGGACCGTGGAGCCCGCGACGGTTGCTGACCCGCTAGATATCGAAGCAGGGGACACTATCGCGGGCGAGGCTTCCGCAGCCGACCAAGTATCCTTGGACGATGCACATGCGGCTTATTCCGAGCGCGACGACGCGAGCGAGGCAGGTGAGGGCTTCGACGTCGCTGCCGAATGAATGACAGAATCCGGAGCCGCAAAAGCGGCTCCGGTCACCCGTTAGAATTCTCCGGCCACGCTGTTCAGCGTGGCCGGGGACCTCGAGCGCACAACATCGAGGACAAGGCAAGGCGGTGGCGGCTCCTCTCATGGCGATGCCTCGTCCACCACGTTTCTGTTTCTGCTTGAGGAATGGCACGACGGTCCATCGGTTCAGCTTGACGCGTATTCGCCCTGTTTGATCTCGACCATGCCCGCATTGCATCATGCGGATAAGTCCCCTGGGTCGTTGAGAGGCTCGGGGTGTGATCCTCTGACCCTCAGGGATGCCGTGTCTGCATCCATGCCGCACTGACGACGTAACCGCCAGCGCGAGCGTCCTGACTTGATTTCCATTGAACGGCGGCGGCAATCGCCGCCTTGCCGCCAAGAATGAGCGGGGTTTCAGATCGGCCCAGGAGCGTGCGCGGTCCAGATGAGAAGCACGACCCCATGACCATTGCGGCGGTTCCTCCTCATATGGCGGCGGGCCACACCCACTGCGTCCTCGAATGGATTGGGTCTGACCGAAGACCCGGCTTCGCCTCGATCGTCTTCCTGCAACGTCCAACGTTGGCTTTTTTCCGCCGCCGGCCCAAAAGGCCGGCTTTGCATCGCGAAACAAAAAAGCCAGCGCTGGCCGCCTTCCACTCCGTTCCAGCCCGAAGGACCACCCCATTGCGCAGGCGCAACGGGGCCCCGGTGGGTGCAGACCGATCGTCTCCGGTCTCAAGACCTCCATCGAGGACGCGATGGGCGCGGCCCGATCAAACGGAAGGAACCACCACAATGGCTACCATCGGCACGTTCACCAGCACCGCCAAGGGCTTCAAGGGCTCGGTCAAGACCCTCAACCTCAACGTCAAGGCAGTCGATTTCGTCCCCGCCGAAGGGGACAATGAAAAGGGTCCGGACTACCGCATCTTCGCCGGCGCCACCGAATTCGGTGCGGCTTGGAAGAAGACCTCGCGAGAGGGCCGCGACTACCACTCCGTCAAGCTCGACGATCCGAGCTTCCCCGCTCCGATTTACGCGAGCCTGGTCGAGACCGAAACCGAGGGCGAATTCTCCCTCATCTGGTCCCGCCGCGCCGCCGAGTGAAATCGGCACCAAGCAAAAGAGAAGCCCCGTCCGGCGGACGGGGCTTCTCCATGCTCAGATCCGCCACCGCCCAAGAGATAGGCGGTGCAACGGGGCCGACTAGGTCTTGGCAGGACTTTTGCGCGGTTTCTTGACGGGCGACTTCGCGATCGCCGGCTTGGTCGCCGCAGTCACCGCGCGCGCAGCCCGTTTCAGCTTGGGGGTCCCGGCCGGTGTGGGCTCCGCCGGCTTGCGCCCGAGCCCGGCAGCCTTTGCCAGCGCCGAGCGGGCGGCAGCGTAGTTCGGCGCCACCATCGGATAATCGACGGGCAGGCTCCACTTCGCCCGGTATTCGTCAGGGCTGAGATTGTAGTGCGTGCTGATGTGTCGCTTGAGGGATTTGAATTTTTTCCCGTCCTCCAGGCAGATGATGTAGTCCGGCGTCACCGACTTCCTGATCGATACGGCAGGCTCCAGTTTCACCACGGGCTCGGCCGCAGGCGCACCGATCCCCTGCAATGCAGCATGAATGTCGCCGATCAGCTTTGGCAGTTCAGCAACCGGCAGCGGGTTGTTCGCCACGTACGCGGCGACGATATCAGCAGCGATCGCTACGAAATCAGCTTTGTCCTGCTGCTCGTTTGAAATGGTCATGGATATTTTTCCTCTGGTCATCGGATCGGCAAACGTGTTGGCGAAAAGTCTTTTTCAGCAAACAAGAAAACAAATCGTTAGTCTCCTAACACTGCTCGCCGCATTGTGAAATTTCAAGACACCAAGCTTAGCTTCCTTCGTGCTGATCGGCAGTGGAGAAATCTTGCCCATAGCCTTCAGGGAAGCGAGGGGACTTTCCCTCGCTTCCCCGCCATTGCCGTCTGTTGCAGAGCAGGGCCGCCGGCTCGCAAAGCGGCTGACTGATCAAACCGATCCAACCATCCAAATGAGTTGCATCCGCCTCGCTCGACCGCGCAGCCCGGCTCCGCGCGACCGCATTGGCCCCCATCACTCCCGCGCGCTCACGCGCCCCCGGAAGGCATGCCGGGGACATGCCTTAGGCTTTGACGAAAAAGGAGTGAGCAAAATGAACATCATCACGAACACCAGCGGCACCAACAACGGCCAGCAGCAGTCTGTTACCAGCGGCTTTCGCGTGGACATCTCGCGCGGCGAGCGCGTTGGACGCGTTTCGTCGGAATGGTTTTCGCGCCCCGACGATGAGCGGTATCTGTCGCTGACCGAGCTTTACGACGCCGTGCGCGCCCGTGCGGACCGCGCCACCGCCCGGACCGTCGAGAGCCGGGCAGTAAGGGTTGAGGCAAGCCGCGAAAATGCGGAAAGACTTTCGCTGATTGTTCCCGGACAGGACCAGCCGATCGCACCCACGCATTGGAGCTTCGGCCAGTTGTGCAGCCTTATCGGTGCACCCGCAACCTACATGCGCCAGCTACCGGCGCCGCTCGCTGGCATCAACCTGCAGCACGGCCTGCTTTCCCATCGAGCCGAGCTTGTGAAAACCTTGGAGGCGGAAGACGGACGTATCGAGCTTCGCGCCGTCACCGGCCCGGACTATGGCCGCATCTGGGACCATGAACTTGTCGCAGCGGTCATGAAGATCGCGGGGAACGGCACAGGCGACACCATGTGGAAGGTGCCAGGCGTGCTGGACTGGGCGACCATGACGCATAACCCCTTGGTCGACATCACCAAGGACACCACCACGCTTTACGCCAGCGACCGCGACGTGTTCCTGTTTCTGGTGGATGACACCCATCCCATCGAGGCGGGACGCCTGCCGAACGGAGAACCAGATTTATATTTCCGTGGCTTCTATTGCTGGAATAGCGAAGTGGGATCAAAGACGCTCGGCATAGCGTCATTCTATCTCCGCGCGGTCTGCATGAACCGCAACCTTTGGGGTGTCGAAGGTTTCGAAGAAATCAGCATCCGGCATTCGAAATTTGCTGCGCAGCGTTTTGCCCACGAGGCAGCGCCGGCCTTGACCAGTTTCGCGAACTCTTCGCCCGAGCCGTTCATCGCCGGCATCAAGGCCGCACGCGAGAAGATCGTCGCCCGTAGCGATGACGACCGCGAAACGTTTCTGCGCAAGCGTGGTTTCTCCAAGGTGGAAACGGGCAAGATCATCGAAGCAGTTTTGCAGGAGGAAGGCAGGCCACCGGAAAGCATCTTTGATTTCGTGCAAGGGATGACCGCGCACGCTCGCACCAAATCCCATCAGGACAGCCGGCTCGAGCTTGAAGGAAAGGCGAAGGCGTTGCTGGAAAAGGCGATCTGACCGTCCGACATTGCGCGGCCGAAATTCGGCCGCGCAGGCTTCATGCCGGAATTTTCAGCCCATCCGCCGTCTTGTTCGACGGCGGCGGCCGCACGTGGTTGGCGGCCGCCGCTCGCCGGGCTCCGCCCGGCTCGCGACGCGACTGCGGTCACATCAACCTCAGAGAAAACGTGCAATCCACTCGATCGTCAACAACGCCAAAGTCCAATACCCCGGTAAGAGCAGCTTTCCAGTCTTCCTGGGCAACTTTGTGATCACGGCGTCTGCCCGCCCGTCACGGCTGCGTTGTGACGGAAAAGGCAGCGCCCAACCTGTTCTGTTGGCGATGCCGATACAGCATCGCGTGATGCTTGCTGACCCTCCTTCGCGGGGTCCCCCCTGGTGGATCCAGCCGTGCTGACCCTCACGCCTTCGCCAGATTTCCTGCCAGTCGAACCTTCTGCGGTGCTCGTCGAACTCGGCACGCATCGTCCTAGCCCGCAAGGATCCCATGCCGTCCATGACAATCGGATCGCCACACAGCTTCTCCTCCTTCCTGGCAGCGAGGCAAACCGGTCGCTTGCAGCCCTGATCCCGCTGGATTCGCAAACGCTCGGGCGCGTCGAAGCGCTCGTCTGTTTCTGGCGTGGCTATGACAAGAGGCCGGTGCCGCCGGATACGCGAATGACAATCCCGCAGCGACACGAACGGCGCCAGCTACCGTGAAATCGCCACCGCCTTTTATGGCAAAGAGCGTGTCGCCTCCAATCCATGGAAAACCTCGTCACTGCGCGAAGCCGTGATTGGTCTCGTGAGGGCGGCCGCCATGATTGGCGGCGGCTTGCGCTCCAACGAAGGTCGCGACTATCTCGGCCTCAAGCTTGACGATCCGAGCTTCACCGCTCCGATCTTCGCCGACGAGGAAGGCGACGATCACAGCCTCATCTGGTCCCGCCCGAACCGCCGCATCGGCGAGTAAATTGGTAGACGCCTCGCTCGCTTGCGGGCGGGGCGTCTTCAGATCCCGCAAACTGAAACGTTTCCTCCAAAGCTAATCGGACCGGTTGGTCAGGCGAACGCCGGCACCCCCGCCGTTCTCTGGGATAAACTGGATACCCGCCAATTCGAATGCGCGGCGCAATGCCTCAACAGTAACTTTGTTTGCCCTTATTGGTCCGGTCAACGGCTCTAATCGTTTAATTGTAGCGAGTGAAACCTTCGACCGTTCTGCAAGCGTTTTCTGATCCCATTGAAGCAAAGCACGCGCAGCTCGCACTTGGCCACTTGTAATTACCTCTATACCAAAAGTATCATTTGATGCCATGGGGCTTGATTTTTCGCTCGAGTTCATCTAAATCGTCACTGCTACCGGTGCGTGCGCCCGAGGAGGGATACCTCTAAAGCACACGACGCAGGGGCTAACGGTCGAGCAGGGTGGTGGAACACCCTTGCCCGACCTGACCAGCGCCAAGCTGTGTGGAGCTCGGATCATGGCTGATTCCGACAATACCACGACTTTGTCTTCCGTCATGCAGGGACGGGAGTTAGTCAGTTCGTTGACTGCCGTCGACACACAAGGTTTTGGCGGACTGCCTGGTCGTTGGTCAGCCTCTAGCCGATCCTGCGCTCACCCTGTCCCTTGCTTGGTTGGATGCACACACTGCGACGCTGGCGTCCTGCGTCCGCCAGCAGCGTGCAGAGGGCGGGCTCTGGGAAAGAGGGGTGTTTTCGACCGCAGGCGAAGTCGTCGAGTGCGCGGAGAGGACCGACGCCGAACGCGTCTATCTCGACACCCGGCAGGTGGAGCAGGACGATGCTGAAAAGGCGGACGCCTTGCTGGCTGAGATTGCGGCGACGGCTGCCCAATCATTGGCGGGTGTGATCGCCAAGCTTGCGGTCGTCGTTCGTGAAGCAAACGACAACAGCGACCTTTGCGAATTTCCGCTTCCGCACATCCGCTCGGCATTGGCCGACCTGCGACGGCTTACGAATGATGCGGCGGGCGACCCGCCGGCCGGCTGGCCCGGTGGTGAGCCGATCGGCTCTCTGTTCGAGCAGTCCGCATCATCTTTTGCCGCCTGGCGCGCTTTCGGTGCGTGGTGCCAGGGCGATGACGAAACCTACCGGGGCTGGACTCAGACATTCAAGACACTGCACGGCGCAAACCAATAGGCCTCTCGACAATCATCGCCTGATCACGCAGCCCCGCCGCGCTCCCCCGTCGGCTTCGTCAATGACGGAATCCAAGGATTTCGCTCAACTCCGCGACACCCTATCAAATCTTTGACAAGGGAAAGACGCGGATGAAACCGGATACATCGCAGTGGCGTGATCCACAGGCATACGCATTCGTCAAAGGCGCTGCCGCCGATGTGATTGCCTGGGAGTTCCTGCGGCGCAATCCGCAGTATCAGCAAGACTTCGCAGCCTCCCGGTCAGCCAAGGCTCTGCGCGCATTGCGCAAGCGCTGGGGTTTGCAGTTTCGCCGCCAGGCCTGACCAGTCCGCAGTCGAACAATCCGTCTACTGGGCGCCTCAAATTGACCCTGGCGTCATCAATCTGATCGAGGTTCCGCCGAGCCTGCACGCCGCGCAGAACATCCCTTCCGTCGTTGCGCTTGCCGAGGGCCAGCGCGACGAGATCGGCCTTCACATGCGTGCTGAGCACAGCGGCACGCATGTGGCGCTTCTCAGTGACCCGCGGCCAGGCAAGCCTTTGGCGGCCATCATCCCGCTCGACGATATGGCACCCGACCGCCTCCTGGCGATCGAGCGCTTCATTCGCTCGATCGCCAATCGCCATTTTCCCGACGCCCGATTGACCACGGCGCAGCGCCGCCGCCTTGGTCATATGCTGCGATGCCTGGACGGCCGGGAGGAGCACGCATCCCATTTTGAAGTCGCGGCCGCCTTGTTCGGTAGGCGGCTGGTCAGCGCGGCTGATTGGCACGACTCCGCCTTCCGCTACCAGACGCACCGCCTGGTGCGCGACGGTCTGAAGATGGTCGAGCGCGGCTATCGGCAACTGCTGCGCGCGCGGCGGCGGCTCTCCTGAAACCTGGTGGCTCACGGTGCAAAAAAGCGCCTGTCAATTGCGCACCTGATCACCGGCCCCTTGCTCCTCCATCCTGGCCATGGAACGCCGTTCAACCGCGACGGCCGGAAGGAGACGCCCCATGAACGCCAACACCGCCGCAATGCCGCCGCGCTACCTGCGCACCGCGGAGGCCGCGCATTTCCTCAGCCTCTCTGCGCGCACCCTGGAGAAGCACCGCACCTACGGGACCGGGCCTGCCTATCGCAAGCTTGGCGGCCGCGTCGTGTACGCCGTCGACGATCTTCAAGCCTGGGTGCAGCGCGGGGCAATGACCTCGACGTCCGATCCGCATGGCTCGGTGCTGCCCGCCAAGCCTCATGCAGCCCGGTTGATCCCCTATGCCGGGCGCGAAACCCGCTAAGCCGCCGCCAACCCGATGTCGGGACGAACACGCCAACCCTCCGAGCGCGGACAGCTCGACCTGTTCCACGCGCTGCCCGGTGATTTCGCACCACGCGATGCGCAGGACCTCATGGCCTATCCTTTCTTTTCCCTCGCCAAATCCAGACGCATCGCGCCGATCGACTTTCGCGCTGGCGATGTGACCATCAGGGTGGAGGCCGTGCCTGACCACGGGATGGCGACAATCTGGGATGCCGATATCCTGATCTGGGCCGCAAGCCAGATCGTCAACGCACGCGACGCCGGGCTGCGCACGTCGCGCCTGATGGCTGCGACGCCATACGAAATGCTGACCTTCATCGGCCGCGGCGTCTCGAAGCGAGACTACCAGCGCCTCAAGGCAGCGCTCGATCGCCTGCAATCGACGAGCGTCGTCACCTCGATCCGCCAACCCGCCGAAGGCAGGCGCCATCGCTTCTCGTGGATCAATGAGTGGCAGGAATGCACCGGCCGAAACGGCCGCCCGCTCGGCCTCGAGTTAATTTTGCCGGACTGGTTTTACCGCGCGGTTGTGGACTCAGCGCTTATTCTGACGATTGATCGTGCCTATTTCGGGCTGACGGGTGGCCTCGATCGCTGGCTCTACCGGCTGGTGCGCAAGCATGGCGGGCGCCAGCGTGCCGGCTGGCGTTTCGACATCCGGCATTTGCATCAGAAGTCCGGCAGCCTCTCCCCGCTCAAGCGCTTCGCCTTCGAGCTGCGCGACATCGTGCGCCGCCAACCGCTGCCCGGGTACCTTCTGTTCACGGAAGTCGAAGCCAGCGGCCGCGTTCTTTTGGCGTTCGAACCGGCGCCAGCCCTTGTTGACAGGCTCGTGCTATCGGGAACCCGAACCGTCGTGCCATCGGGAACCGCACTATCGGGCTATCGGGAACCGCCAGCGGCCCTAAGCCGTGGCACCGGCGAGGAAAATCGCGCTCCTAACTTGGAGTCTAACAGTCAATCTAACAGTCTTGCGCGGCACCCGGCGAACCAGCGCGAGGAACAGTCGCGGCTGGCTGCTGGCCGACCGACACGCGATGGCCAACGCGCCGGTCGCCGCACGGGCGATGACACATGACGTCGTTTCCACAAGCCATGCCGCGTAGCGCGCTCACGACCGTCGAGTTGATCTGGGTCGAGAAGCGGATTGAACATCGGATCCGCTTCGGGCGAACCGTCCATGAGACAATCATCGACAGGCGCCGCCGCGTTCTCGCATTTGCGCCGGACGTTGTTTTTGCCTTTGTGCGCTGGGCGGCCAACGACTTCGGCACCGTCATGTCGCGCATCGATATCGTGCGTGCCGTCCGACCCTCGCAAGCTTATCAGACGCTGCCTCACATCCGGCCTGGCGGTGAGATCCTGCTCACGATCACGGGCTGGAACAAGGTCGAGCGCGTCCTCCAGCTGATCGACGCGATTGAGGCGATCGGCATTCATCCCGCCGATGCCGCGCCCGACTATTGGCGCCAAACCCACAACCGCCTGGTCGCCGGCGGAACCCCGCGCGCCTATTCGCTCGAACAGCACCAGGGCTTCCTGTTGCGCAAGCGAGCCACATCATGAGCCGCCTTGCCTGCTCAATCACGGCGCTTGCCGCGGTCGCCGCGATCGTTACGCCGGCTGTCGTGAAGATGCCGCCGCTGTTGATGTGGAACGCATCGGCCAGCGCGCCCATCGGCCTCTACGCGGTGAGCCGAGGCACGCACGCTGCGGCCGGCGAGCTCGCAGTCGTTGAACCGCCCGAACCGATCGCCCGGTTCGCAGCGCAGCGCGGCTATCTTCCGATTGGCGTACCGATGTTGAAGACCATCGTGGCACTCCCCGGGCAAAAGGTCTGCCGTATCGGGCGCATTGTCACTGCCGACGGCGTCGCGTTGGGCGCAGCACTTGCGCGCGACCACAAGGGGCGTTCTCTGCCTGACTGGCAGGGCTGCCGCATCATCGCCGCCGACGAAATCTTCGTCATGAACCGGAAGGTCGGGGACAGCCTCGACGGCCGTTATTTCGGGCCTTTCCCGGCGACCTCGATCGTCGGACGCGCGCTGCCGCTCTGGACCGACGAGAGGGGCGACGGACGCTACGTCTGGCTCGCTCCGGAGAACTGAAACCCAGCCAAACCAAAATAGGAAGGAGACATTTCCATGCCCGAGATCGGTGTTTTCGAGCAAACCCAATCTGGTTTCAGCGGTCGCATTCGAACGCTGCTTCTGGATGCCGAATTGGTGCTCGTCCCGACAAGGACATCCGAGGGCAATGCACCGGATTTTCGCATCCATATCGGCGACGACAGCGGCCCGGAAATCGGCGCGGCCTGGAGGGAGACCGGGCCGGCCGCGGGCGACTATTTGTCCTGCCGGTTGGAGGATCCGATGTTTGGCCGGCGTTTCCGCGCCAACCTTTTCCGTCCCAGCGCGGATGGGAGCTCCTGGTCGCTGCGCTGGAGCCGGCCGAAATCGCGTCACGATCGCTCACGATGACCTTGCGAGCGGCAAAGATGCGTGCCGCCGGACGGCGTTTCCTTGGTCGCATGCGGGTGAGGCCTGGAACTCTTTTGTTTGCTGCCGGCATGGCGATCTTCTGTCACGGATTGACGGGCGCCGACGCACAACCAGCACCGGTCTCACGCCAGTCCACGGACGATCCCTATGCAGCGCACATTGCCGAGGCGTCACATCGCTTCCGCATCCCGGAACGCTGGATACGGGCGATCATGCGCCTGGAAAGCGCTCGAGACCCGGTCGCCGTCTCGCGCAAAGGCGCGGTAGGGTTGATGCAGGTCATGCCCGCGACCTGGGCTGAGCTGCGCCTTCGCCATCATTTGGGCCACAATCCTTTTGATCCGCGCGACAACATTCTCGCCGGAACGGCCTATCTGCGCGAGCTGTATGATCGATACGGCTCGCCTGGTTTCCTGGCGGCCTACAATGCGGGGCCGGCCCGTTACGAAGCCTCTTTGAAGGGCCGTCTCCTACCGGCCGAGACCCGGTCCTACGTTGCAAGACTGCGCCCTTTCTGGGACGGCGGTGATGGTCCCGGCGCGCTGACCGCCGCTCAGCGCAACGCCGTTGCATGGACCGTCGCGCCGCTGTTCACAAACCGATCCGGCTCGACCGCCACCGCCGATCGCTCGTTGGGCGAGGGCGCATCGGCCGACATGCAAGCATCGTCTCGGGCGGGCGATCTTTTTTCAGCCGGTCCGCGGTCGCGCGAGCTGTTCAGCAGCCCCGATGTCTGGACGTCGGAGCCATGAAGGATTTGTTCTCAATTCGCGCCCTGGCGTCTTGTTGGGCGTTATGGCGTGCGCGATGGATAGGTCGCGAGGCAACGACCGAGGGATGGCGAGATAAAAGGGCGCACATTGTGCGCCGGCCGGTCGGCTGTCTTTGTTGGGTTTTTCGCCGCCTCCGGCACATTGCCGCGCTTCGGCGCAATGTGCCCGGAGGCAGACAACATGTCGTATCTGCTGCGTTCATCGCACGTTGCGGGCCGGCGTCATGGCCGATGAGCGCGAATTCCTCATCCGTCCGGGCCGCGTTCGCTCGACGCGTTCCCAGTCCTCCCGGCCCTTCATCGCCCAGGCGCTTGCCGCAACGCAAAAGGCCGGCGGCAGCGTGTCGCGCTCCGGCCGGATCTGGCTCTCCAGTCATTCGCAGTTTGGCCGGGGCAGGGTGGCCAGCATTCAGGCCAATCGCTTCCTGACCAGCCGTTCCCGCGTCGCCGTCATCAAGACCCGCGTGGTTCGCCATTCGAAACGCGCCGCGCCGCTGGCGACCCACCTCACCTATCTGCAGCGCGAAGGTGTGACGCGCGACGGCGCCAAAGCCCGCATGTTTGGCCCCGAGGTCGAGGATGCTTCGGTCACGGATTTCGTCGAGCGCTGCAGGGATGACCGGCATCATTTCCGCTTCATCGTCTCGCCGCAGGACGCCGCCGAAATGGCGGATCTGAAATCCTTTACGCGCGACTTGATGGGCCGGATGGAAAAGGATCTCGGCACGTCGCTCGATTGGGTTGCGGTCGATCACTGGAACACCGACAACCCGCATCTCCACGTCATCTTGCGCGGCCGGGGCGATGATGGCCGGGACCTCGTGATCTCTCGCGATTACATCAGCCGCGGCATGCGCGATCGCGCCAGCGCCCTCATCACGCGGGAGCTCGGCCTCCGCTCCGATCTCGAAGTCCGCCGGGACGTCGAGCGGCAGGTCGATGCGGATGGCTGGACTGGACTCGACCGCCAGCTGATGCGCGATGCTGGTCCAGACGGCATCATCGACCTTGCGCCTCACGCCGATCGCCGGCCTGACGAATTCAGCACCTTCAAGGTCGGGCGCCTGCGCAGACTCGAGGGGCTCGGCCTTGCCGATGAGATCGGTCCTGGCCAATGGGTCGTCAGCGACAAAGCCGAGGCCACGCTGCGTGAGCTCGGCGAACGCGGCGATATCATCAAACGCCTGCATCGGGCGCTTTGCGGGCGCGACATCGAGCGCGCCAGTGCCAGCTATGTGCTGGCGGCGGAGACGCTTGACGAAACCATCCTGGGCCGCCTGGTCGAGCGCGGGCTGGATGACGAGCTCAAGGGCACGGCCTATGCGGTCATCGACGGCGTCGACGGCCGTTGCCATCATGTCCGACTTCCCGATCTCGACGCAGCGGGTGATGGCGCACCGGGCTCGATCGTCGAGCTGCGCAAGTTCGACGACGCCCAAGGACGCCGGCGCCTCGCGCTCGCCGTTCGCAGCGACCTCGACATCGAACGCCAGGTCGTCGCCGATGGCGCGACCTGGCTCGACAGGCAGGCGCTCGCGCGCAAGCCGGCACCGCTGTCCGATGGCGGATTCGGTGCTGAGGTGCGGCATGCGATGAATCGGCGTGCCAAACATCTGGTCGGCCTGGATCTGGCTGAGCGGCAGGCACGCGGCATCGTCTTTGCCAACGGCTTGATCGACACTTTGCGCCGAAGGGAGATCGACGCACTGGGCAGCAAGCTCGCGGCGACGTCCGGCCAGCCCTTCAACCGTGCCGGCAGTGGCGAATTCGTGTCCGGTATTTACCGCCAGCGCTTTGCGCTTGCCTCCGGCCGTTTTGCGATGATCGATGACGGGCTCGGCTTTCAACTGGTGCCGTGGACGCCGTCGTTGGAGCGGCATCTCGGCAACCATATCGCCGGCATCGCCCGCGGCGACGGCGGCATTGACTGGAGTTTCGGGCGCAAGCAAGGACTGGGGTTGTGATCTCATCGGCAAAGCTTCGGCCGGTGGCGATCGGCACGCATCCAGAGTTTCGTAGGGAACGTGAGATTGCCAACGCCTGCGATCGCATGACCTACGCCGGATCCCGTCTTTTGCGGGCTGCTCGAGCGCGGGTCCATGGCTGCCGATCGCCTGTCTTCCTTGCCGACAGCTCGACACCGCGCGATCGGGTCGGATGGGCCGTTGAATTCAAATGCACTTTGCCGGACCTCTTCGCAGCGAGGAGAAACGCATGTCGGGAACAAAAGTCCTCTGGGGCCAGATTGTCGTTGTCTTCCTGATCGTGCTGCTCACCACCTGGGGGGCGACGCAGTGGTCGGCGTGGCAGTTGGGGTACCAGACACAGCTGGGCCCGCCTTGGGTCGTCATCGCCGGCATGCCCATCTACTATCCGCCAGCCATCTTCTGGTGGTGGTATTTCTACGACGCCTATGCGCCCGGCATCTTCATGCGCGGCGGCCTCATCGCTGCCTCGGGCGGCTTCATCGCAATCGCCGTGGCGATCGGCATGTCCCTGTGGCGTGCCCGCGAAGCGACGAAGGTCGAGACCTACGGCTCCGCCCGCTGGGCCGAAAGGAGCGAGGTCAAGGCCGCCGGCCTGCTTGTTCCGGACGGTGTGGTGCTCGGGCGATATGGGCCGAATTATCTGCGCCATGACGGGCCAGAGCATGTGCTCTGCTTTGCGCCGACGCGTTCGGGCAAGGGTGTTGGCCTGGTCGTGCCGTCGCTGCTGACCTGGCCCGGCTCGGCGATCGTCCATGACATCAAGGGCGAGAACTGGCGCCTTACCGCCGGTTTCCGCGCTCGGCACGGCCGGGTACTGCTGTTTGATCCGACCAATGCCAGGTCGAACGCCTACAACCCCTTGCTGGAGGTCCGGCGGGGTGAATGGGAGGTGCGCGACGTTCAAAACATCGCCGATATTCTGGTGGATCCCGAAGGCTCGCTTGAACGACGCAACCACTGGGAAAAGACCAGTCACGCGCTTCTGGTCGGCGCGATCCTGCATGTGCTCTACGCCGGACCCGACAAGACACTGGCCGGCGTTGCGGCATTTCTGTCCGATCCCAAGCGACCGATCGAATCGACACTGGCCGCCATGATGACGACGGCGCATCTGGGGGAGGGCGGTCCGCACCCGGTCATTGCAAGTGCTGCACGAGAGTTGCTGAACAAGTCCGACAACGAACGTTCAGGCGTGCTTTCGACCGCGATGTCCTTCCTCGGCCTCTACCGCGATCCGGTCGTCGCCGCGGTCACCCGCTCCTGTGACTGGCGCATCGCTGACCTCGTCGCGGATGCCGCTCCGGCGACGCTCTACCTCGTCGTTCCGCCCTCCGACATCAGTCGCACCAAACCGCTGATCCGTCTCATTCTCAACCAGATCGGCCGGCGTCTGACCGAGGACTTGCACGAGAGAATGGATCGTCATCGGTTGTTGCTCATGCTGGACGAATTCCCGGCGCTCGGACGGCTCGACTTCTTCGAGTCCGCGCTTGCTTTCATGGCCGGCTATGGCCTGAAGAGCTTCCTGATCGCGCAGTCTCTCAATCAGATCGAGAAGGCCTACGGACCGAACAACTCGATCCTCGACAACTGCCACGTGCGCGTCAGCTTCGCGACGAATGACGAGCGCACCGCCAAACGCGTGTCGGATGCGCTGGGCACGGCAACCGAGATGAAGGCGATGAAGAACTATGCCGGTCACCGGCTTTCGCCATGGCTCGGTCATCTCATGGTTTCGCGCTCCGAGACGGCGCGGCCGTTGCTGACACCCGGCGAGATCATGCAACTGCCGGCTGGCGACGAAATCGTCATGCTGGCCGGTACGCCGCCGATCCGGGCGAAGAAGGCGCGCTACTTCGAAGACCCGCGGTTGAAGGACCGCGTCCTGCCACCGCCAGCGCTCACGGTGCGAAGCGAGGTCAAGCCTGACGACTGGACAAGCCTTCCGTCGCCGCTGCCGTCGCAGAGTCCAGCTGCCCAGGCCGCTGGCGCGAAAGGCCAGGACGATGCGACCGACTCCGGCTGGCGGCGTCAGCCCGAACTCGACAACGTTGTCGCGACTTCAGCGCCTGCGGCGCCCGCAAACGAATTCGAGATCGATACGGCTGACGAGGCTGATGATCTCGCCGCAAGCAGCAGCCGGATGGCCCGCGCCGCGCGGACCGTCGCGCGGCAAATCGCGCTCGATCCAGACGATGGCATGGAGCTATGACGGCCATGAAGGCGATGAAGAAGAAGGTGCAGATCTCCGTCTATCTCGACCCTGCGGTGATGGCGTTGCTTGTCGACTATGCCGTCAGGCGCGACCGGTCGCAGTCGCTGATCGCCGAAGCGGCGATCGCTTCCTTCCTCTCCCCCGATGCCGACGCACAGCGCGAGGCGGCGGTGGCCAAGCGTCTCGATCAGATCGACCGCCGGATCATGCGGCTGGAGCGGGATGTCGGTATTTCAATTGAGACCCTGGCGGTGTTCATTCGCTTCTGGTTGGCGACGACACCTGCCTTGCCTGAACCGATGGCGCAGGCGGCACGCGCCAAGGCGAGCGAGCGCTACAACGCCTTCGTGTCCGCGCTTGGCAGGCGCTTGGCCAAGGGGCCGAACTTGCGCCAGGAAATCCCTGAAGACGTCGCTTCATCCGGTGATCCGGACTGACAGTCAGCCAAGACAGCCGATGGACAGTGGCGCCGCCTGTTCGTGCGGCGCCACGCGATCCGATGGCTGGCAGCGGTGCTGCCCGGGTACGATCCGCAATGCAGATCAGTTGGCTGAACCGCACAGCTGCGCCGTTGTCAGTCCTGTCGGCACGGCTTCGGCCGGGCCAAACCCGTATTTCGCCATGATGGTGGCGATCGCGCCGCTGGACATGACTTTGGCCAAGCCCTTGTCATAGAGGTCGCGCAGATCGCCATCGTCCTTCCTGAACGCGATGGCGATGTAACTGATTGAACTGTCGCCTGTGGTGAATGGATTGGCGCGCTCGAGGTCGGGGCTTTTGCTCCCGGCAAGCAGCCCGATGACGGTCGGCGACGAGAACACCGCCGCATCGATGCGCCCGGCGCGCAATGCGGCGATGTTGGTTTCAATGTCGGGAAACTGCAGGATCCGATCGTCCGGGACGCCTTGCGTGATTGCATTCTTGATGACATTGCTGCCCCGGCCGCCCCCCATGATAAGGTCGGATTTGCCTGCCAGGTCCGTATAACTGTGGATCGCTTTGGGGTTGCCGGCGAGCACGACGGCCGCGTCGTCCGACTTCAGGTCGGGACCGCCGAAGGCGACCTGCTTGCATCGCTCCGGAGTTATCGACAGGCCCGACGCCACGGCGTCGAAACGCCCGGCCATGAGGCCTGGAATCAAGGCTCCGAACTCGGTTACCTCGAAGTCGATTTGCTTGACGCCGAGGTCGGCGAATGCGGCTCTCAGCAGGTCTGGATGCCATCCGACCAGCTCGCCTGTTCCCTCCTTCTTGTAGCCCCATGGCGCGCGGTTATGAATTCCGATGACGATGCGCCCCTCCTTCAGGACGCGTTCTTTCGTGGTTTCTGCCGCGGCTGGCAGCAGGCTTCCAATGATCGCGGCGTAGGCGATGCAGGCCAGGCCAAGGGCGGCCGATCGGGCTCGGAAATTCATCGTGCAGTCCTCCCATGAGATTGATTGCGTGCGCCTCCCCGATCCGGTTCAGCCGCAGCCACTCAAAGTATGGTCGAGGCCACTATTTCGTCAATATAGATTGACAAAGTATGTACAAATTATTGCAATGCGCCTGCATGCGAGCCCCAGCGCCAGGCGCTCTCTGGCCAGGGCGCGCCCTGTCGTTCTAGGTTTCGGGAAACAGCTTGGGGAACAGCTCATCCAGCGTATCGGCCGGGAAGCGCAGCGACACCGGGCCTTTCGGCGTGTCCGATGCAAGCAGGCCAAGGCCCAGTATATCGGCAAACACGCGCCGCGCGGTACGTTCCGGCAGGCCGGTGATGCGCGAGGCTTCGCCGCGATCGAACTCGCCACGCAACAGCGCCTCCTCGAGCAGCCGGAACGCCTCCGGCTTGACGTCGTGGCGCTGCACAAAGCGCTGCAGCCGCTGTGCGAGCTGATTGAGATCGAACAGGCTGGACATGAAGCCGACCTGGTCGACGCACACGCGCAAGAACCACAAGATGAAATCGCCAAGCGCGCGTTCCGAGAGATTGCCGCGGCCGTCGCGATCGCCCTGGCGCGGCATGTCGGCGTGATCCATCATGCGCTTGTAGTCGCCCCGGCTGTTCAAGCCCCGGGCCAAGCCACGCGAAATCGACCACAGCCCATGCGCAGCGACACCGGCCTCATGGGCCATGGCATGGCTCATCAAGCGGCTGACGCGGCCGTTGCCATCGGGAAAGGGATGGATGTAGTTGAACCGGTGGTGGGCTGCCGGGATGGCCAGAATGCGCGCGGCTTTGCCCATGCGGGCGAAACGGTAGCGCGTCGCGAAATACTCCATGAACGCCTCGACGCGGTCACTCGATGGCGGCTGGTGTCGTCCGACCGCGACGTCATGCTCCGGCGCCGATCTCCACATGCCGGGGGGCATGACGAACTCGCGGCCTGCACCCCCGATGCGCAACATCGCTTCATCGGCATCGCGGTAAAATTCGGCATGCAGCCAGCGTAGGAATTCGGGCGAGGCCGGCTCGGGTACCCGTTCCTGTGCTGCCATCTTGTCAATCTCAGCCTGCAGCCGCACATGCGCCGCGGCTTCGATCTGCAGATTGCGCCGCTCCTTGTCCTTGTCGAACTCACCGGCCAGGGCGCGTTCGATGTCGCGGGGGCGTGTGTTGTGGCCCTCGATGAGGTTGCTATAGTAGGTGTTCATGATGCGCACGAGATCGGCGAGATTGGCTGCGGTGCGCGAATGCAGGTTTTTGCCCAGAACGGCCGATGCCGCCGCCAGCTCAGCCAGCGCATCCGATATCGGCTCGGATATGTCTTCCAGTCGTGCCGGTTCGATGCGCTGGACGGTTTCTTCCATGGTTGGCCGATCTTTGTTTCAGTTAAATATATAATTATAAAGATTTATTTTTGTTTTTCCAGCCTAATTGGCCGATCTGTTGGCCGATCATCAGCGCAGGCATCTACAATGTCCGATTGGAGGCCCACGGCGCCGACGATGATCGTCATGCTGGCCGATGTTAGAGTACCTCAATGCTCTGAAATCCATGAATAAAACCCGTGTCGCCGAGATTATTGGCCGGTCTGTTGGCCGATGTTTGCGAAACAGCTGGATCGAGCCGGCTCAGCCAGCCTCGGAGAGACCAGGAACAAGGCTCTCGCTTGTCGTCGATGGGGATGAGCGACCTGGCGGAAGTCGATCTTGGGAGAGGGCAGATCATAGCCAGGCTGCGAGCTCCGGCTTTGATGTCCATGGATGCAACTGAGCCCGTTGCGCAGACTTGCGCGACGATAATGCTGACAAGCCTCCATCCGCTAAGCGCATGCGCGATTTAAGCGCAGTCAATACCGGAATCCATTGAGGGCGGCTGTCATTCACTTCCGCCATTTCTCTCCATGGCCCGTGAATGCGGTGGAGATGGCTATGGCGATCGATGGCGATTTGGCGATCCGTGACGGATCGCAGCCCCTGGCCGGAACGGCAACCGCAATCGCGCATCACGGAGAACTTATCCAGGGCGTCTTCCAAGGGGACGACGGGCATCTTCAACGCGGCCTGGTGACACTGCCGATTGCCGGGTTGAAATCAGTGGCGACCTTCGTCTTGGGCGTGGACAAGGGGATCATTGTCCATCCCGATCACAAGGTCAAAGCGGCGGCGGCCGCGCGGCTGACGCTTGATCTTTTGAGTGTCAGCGGCGGCGGTGATCTGACACTTCACAGTTCGATCCCGGTCGGGCACGGCTATGGCTCATCGACAGCCGACGTTGTCGCCTCGATCCGCGCTGTGGCTGCTGCTCTCAAGGCTCTGCTGCGGCCATCGAGCGTCGGCCGTCTCGCCGTGGCAGCCGAGCGTGCAAGCGATGCTATCGCCTATGATGATCACGCAGTCCTGTTTGCGCAGCGTGAAGGCGCCGTGATCGAGAACTTCGGCGGCTCCTTGCCGCCGTTGCTGCTGGTGGGGTTCAAGGCCAACGGCGGCGCCCCGGTCGACACGTTGCAGCTGTCGCCCGCGCGCTATGACAGTTCCGAAATTCAGCAATTCGGCGTGCTTCGGGCACTGGTGGCAAGGGCCGTTCGTTTCCAGGACCCCTATCTCCTGGGACGTGCCGCCTCGGCCAGTGCCCTGATCAGTCAACGGCATCTGCCGAAACAGGGTTTCAACGAGGTCGTCCAGATCGCCGAGGAAGCCGGAGCGTGCGGTGTGCAGGTCGCCCATAGCGGCTCTCTGTTCGGTGTCATTTTTGACCTCTCCGAAACCGACCTGAGACGAAAGGCAGGCTTGGTTGCGCAGAGGGCGGAGTCGGCTGGTTTCACGGATGTCGAGTTTCATCTGGTCAATGGGGAGGGGTGGCAATGGTAGCCGTCGATGCCGACTATTTCAGGGACCTGGAGACGCCCCGTCTGGCTCACCTGTCGCGAAATGTTGTCGCTGCCGCCTTTCCGCTAATGAAACTGATGCCGGCCCGTTACATTCTGGATCGCGCCGCTGCGGACGGCGAGTTGAAGGCAGGCGCGCATATTGTCGAGACGACGTCGGGCACGTTCGGAATGGCGGTGGCGCTGCTCGCCGCGGCGCGCGGCTATCGGCTTACGCTCGTCACCGCCTCGACGCTGATCGACGCCAGATACAAGGCGCGCCTCGAGCGCATCGGCGCCTCGGTCATCGCGTTGGACGATCCCCGTGGTGATGGCAACCAGCCCGGCAGGCTTGAGTGTCTTCATGACATCCTGGCCAGGGAGCCGGACGGCTTCTGGACGCGTCAATACGATAGTCCGGGAAATTGGCTCGCCTATGCGCGGCTGGCCGAGCTTCTGATCCGCGCGATGGGTCGGATTGACTGCCTTGTCGGTTGTATCGGCACAGGCGGCTCGCTTTGTGGCACTGCCTGGTTTTTGCGAACCATCTTTCCCCATCTCACTGTTTTCGCCGTCGATACCCACCACAGCATCCTGTTTGGTCAACCCGTTGGCAAACGCATGCTGCGCGGGCTGGGCAACAGCGTGTTGCCGAAGAATGTTCGCCACGAACTGGTCGACGAGATCCATTGGGTCGGTGCCTACCCAGCCTATATGGCGGCTCATCGTTTGCTGCGCGATCACGGCATCTTCATGGGGCCGACCAGTGGCGCCGCCGCGCTGGTGGCACAATGGGTTGCAACCAAACACCCGGATGCCCAGGTCGCCGCCATCATGCCGGACGAAGGTCACCGACATATCGAGACTGTCTACAATGACGACTGGCTCTCGAGCTTGCCTGGCTGGCCATGCGCGCAAGTCAGCGAACCGAACACACTTTCAATCATCGCGCCAAGGGCAGAAACACAATGGACGCGCTTTGTCTGGAACCGCCGCAGCCTGGCCGAGGTGCTGGAAACACAGGCAGCCGTGAAGGCCCAGACGAGCGACTAACTTGCCCGGCGTTCTAGGAGGCGAGCCGGGGCTCATTGGCATCCAGCCAGCGCCAGGCATCCTGGGTTGTCTGGAAAATCCGATCATTCCTGTCCGGCGTGACGGACCGGTCGAGATCCTTCAGTCCGCTGGCAGTCACAACCGCAACCACGCGGTCTGTCGGCGCGATGATGCGTTGGCGCCTCAATGTAGAGATCGCAATAAGCGGCGTGACCGATGCGAGCTCGGCAAAGATGCCTTCGTCGCGGGCAAGCTGCTCCTGCATTGCGACAAGCCCCTGGTTGCCAACGGGTACGGCATGGCCGCACGAGTCCCGAAGTGCCTTCAGTGCCTGGAAGGTGCTGCGCGGCGTGCCGATCGAAACGGCAAGGCTCTCGAAGGCCATCGGGCGCTCCGGCAGTGCATCGGCGCCGCTGGCAAGCGCCGCCGCCAGTGACCCGTGCACTTCCGCCGCAACGAGTCGCGGCAGACGGGCGATCGCGCCTTGCGCGAACAGCTCGCAAAATCCTGCCCAGACGCCGGACAAGGCATCGCCATAGCAGACCGGCAGCACGCACCAGTCCGGCGCGGTGCCTCCCGATTGCTCGACGATCTCGTAGGCAATCGTTTTATAGCCCTCTATGCCGAGTGGATGGCTTCCAACGACCGGTCCGTGATAGGGCGAGGCTATGAACCAGTCATAGCGGTCAGCCGCCTGCGCAAGCAGCGACCATCGGTCCATTTTGCTGACCAGCGGCACAACCGTCGCGCCGTATTTGCGGATTTGCGAGAGCATCGCGCCGGCTGATCCCGCGAACGTGGTGACGATGCATTTCAGTCCAGCTCGGGCAGCGTAAGCCGCCAGCGAAGCGCCGGCGTTTCCCGAAGAGGCGGTTGCGACAATTTTTGCGCCCCGCGCACGCGCAATGCTGACGGCCACTGTTGAGAAGCGGTCCTTGTGCGACCAGGTCGGGTTTCGTCCTTCGTCCTTGATCACGAGGTTTGGCACGCCGACAAAGGCGCCGATGCGCGGCGCCGCCAGCAACGGTGTTTGACCTTCGCCAAGCGTCACGGCCTCCTCGGCCGCGCAAGGCAGCATATGCGCGAAACGCCATAGCGAGCCTTGGGCGGTAGCTCCATCGAAGGGATGTGGCTGGTGGGCCGGATAGACCGGCCGAAGATTTGCCGGCGCGGTCTCACGACACTTTTCGCACCCCCGGGAGTCTATGGCGAGATCGCCGGGGTAGGAAACGCCACATCGGATGCAGACGAATTTCTGGACTCGGCTTTTGTCCACTTCGGGTCCGCTCCCGTCGTCCGGGGAATGCTCCGACACGTCGCCCAAGAGCTCGCGAAACGGCAGGCTCGCCATGGCAATTCCTTTTTCAGGGAACGATGAATTCGCCTGTCGTTTCAAACAGCCAGCAGCACGGCTGTCAATGCAGAATGTGCACTATAGTGTGTCGCACCAGAGTGTGCGCCGTAGCATCCGTTGCTTGATGAATCTTCGCGGCGTTTTTGGTCTGAACGTGCAGCGGCTGCGCAGGGAAAGAAAACTCTCGCAGGAGCAGTTGTCTTTCATTTCGGGGCGCACGCGGGCTTATATCAGCAGCGTCGAGGCTGGACGCCGCAACGCCACTCTGGATACGGTCGAAATCCTGGCAAAGGCCTTGGGCGTCGAACCGGCGGCGCTGATCTCGGCAGGCCCAGGACATCGGCGACCCGCTCGCGTGATGAAGCAGGTTGCTTCAAAGTCAGCCGAGTGACGCGATCGGATTCGATAGGTTATTGAACCGACTAAGATTTCTTTGTATTTGCGCCGGCTAATTGACTCCTTCAGTATACATTCGCAGCAAGTCCCATTGAAGATCGTGTCTCTACTCGCTTAAGTTGTTGCCGGGGTTGGGCCTGACTTTCGTCGAGGTCTGCCAATGGAAAACGATAGTATTGCTCAGCTCTTTGCGGCGATCTCAAGGATCGACACGGGGCGGTCGGCGGTTGCAATCCTGCAAGAGTTTCGCTCCGCAATGGCGCGCTACGGATTGCGTCATTTCCTCATTACCGGTTTGCCCGTGCCGCATGATACGGCCTGGCAGCGCGAGATTTTGGGCGATGGCTGGCCGCCCGAATGGTTTTTCCGCTACCTCGAGGAAGATCATTTTCTGCATGATCCCTGTGTCGCGCAGTGCCGGCATTCGCCGCAACCGTTCCTGTGGAACGACCTTGCGGCAGGAAGGATGAGTGCGCGCGCGAAACTGGTGATGGACGAGGCGGCGGAGTTTGGAATGCGAGAGGGCCTCTGTGTCCCCATCCACGTACCGCTGGCGGGTCCAGGCGTCGTCACGGCGGCGAGCGAACGGATCGACGTGCCACCAAGCGCAATGCCTTTTATCGAAACGCTCTGCGTCCACACGTTCCGGCGTCTCTCGGGGCTGGAGGCGAGCGGCCAAGGCAGTGATGCCACGCCTTTGACAGGGCGTGAGCGCGAACTCCTGCAGTGGAGCGCACAAGGCAAATCGAACGAAGACATTGCCTGCATCCTCGGGGTCACCAGGAACACGGTCGAGAGTCACCAACGAAACATTCGCGGCAAGCTCGATGCGATCAATGTCTCGCATGCCATCGTCAAAGCTCTGCGACGGCAGGAAATCCAGATTTAGCAATACCTGAATACCGTCATACGTGCGCCAAGCGCGGTTTCCTACGACCTCCGCCTGGAGGCGTCATGGTTCTTATCCATCTGGTTACCTGGGCAAACAGGAAGCACTACAGGAAACTTCTGGAGCGCTATTTTCGCATCAGGTACGACATCTACGTCAGGCAGAGGCGGTGGCGCGCCGTCGCGCGCCCCATCAACATCGAGATCGATGCCTTCGATAACGAGCATGCGCTCTATCTTCTCGCGCTTGATACCAACGGCAAGATCGTTGGTGGTTCGCGCCTTGTCCCAACGCTGGAGCCGCATTTGATGAGCGAGGTATTTCCAAGTCTCGCCAGGGGAACGCCTCCGCGAGCCGCGGAAATATTCGAATGGACGCGTTTCTTCGTCATCCCTTCGCTTCGTACCCAAGGTGCCTCCTCCCCTGTCGCGGGCGTGGTCCTGTGCGGTCTTCTCGAAGCGGCTCTAAGACTCGGAATCCGACAGATCAGCGTTGTCTGCGAAGCGTTCTGGCCGAAACGTCTGCGCGCCCTTGGCTGGACCCTGACAGAGCTGGGCGAGGTTCTTGAACATCCCGACGGTGACATTGTCGCACTTCTGATCGACGTCACGCTTCAGGCCATCCAAGCGACGCGCCGTGCCTATTCTATCAGCGGCGCCATACTCGCGGATGAGGCTTGACCAGGCCGATACGCGATTGTTTGCGAAGGAGTTCTCGGACAGCCGATAGTGTGGCGTATTGTGTCGGGCCCACGAGCGCGGTAGTCAGCCCTATGGCGCGGCAAACCCGGTTTTTCCCCTTATGAGGCCCCTTGTCCTGATTTCCTCACAGGATCCGGATTTCTTTCTGGTCTTCGGACACATACTCTCGGTCGCGGGCTTCGACACGCAGCTAATGACCGAGGACAAGGAAGTCACCCGCCTCATCGAGGTGGCAAAGCCGCTCGCGGTGATCCTGGACTGCCATCCGGGGGACCGTGCCATCGCAAAACAGTGTGTTCGGCTGAAGTCGACTGCGGCAACAAATGCCACCCCGGTCGCAGGTTTGGTCGCGCCACGTTCCGGCAAGCTGCATCTGGATCTGATCAAGGCCGGCGTCGACGAGATATTTTCGCGGCCATTCCCGCCCGACCAACTTCTGACCTGGCTGCATGGCAAGGCCGGCCTTGCACGGTTATCGCGTGAGACAGGGACCGGCGATCTGGTGCAGGGTGATTTTCGTCTGGAGCGAGCGACCCACCGAACCTTCTTCAAGCAGAAGGAAATCACGATGCCGCCGATCGAGTTCAAGCTGTTGCGCAGCCTTTTGGCGAACCCCGGCAAGGTTATCGGCCGGGAAGAACTCGTGGCGACGGCATGGCCGGAACATGCTGCCGCGACCGACGTGCGGGGCGTTGACGTGCATATCGCACGGTTGCGCAAAAGGCTTCGCGCGGCCGTCGGAAGCGATGTGATCAGAACCGTCCGGTCGGCGGGCTACGCGTTCGCGCCGGACTGGTAACCCGCCGGCATTGCCCGCGACAAGCGACCAATCGCCGTTACTCGACCAGTTGCCGCTCCGCTCGTCCGAAACGGCCTGCTCAATGTCTCAGGATCGTGTCCAGGAACAGCCGGGCGCGCGGATGAACGGCGGTTGAGAAAAAGTCTTCGCAGGAAGCCTGCTCGACAATGCGGCCTGCGTCCATGAAAACAACCTCGTCGGCGACTTCACGCGCGAAGGCCATCTCGTGGGTGACGCAGACCATGGTCATACCATCTCGCGCCAGAGCGGTCATGACGTCGAGCACCTCCTTGATCATTTCGGGGTCGAGAGCCGATGTGGGTTCATCGAAAAGCATGATGCTGGGATTAAGGCAAAGAGCGCGCGCGATCGCCACCCGCTGTTGCTGACCGCCAGACAACTGGCCGGGATAGGCGTTCGCCTTTTCAGGGATGCGCACCGCTTTCAGCTGATGCATAGCGATCTCCTCCGCCTCGCGCACCGATTTGCCAAGGACTCGCCGCAAAGCCAGGGTGCAGTTGGCGAGTACGCTCAGGTGGGGAAAGAGGTTGAAGCTCTGGAACACCATGCCTGTTTGCCGCCGCGCAACCGCGGTGTCGCGAGCGCTTTGTCCGAGCGTCACCCCTTCCAGCTGAATGGTTCCTTTCTGAAAGCCCTCAAGACCGTTGATGCAACGGATCAGGGTCGATTTGCCCGAGCCGGAGGGACCGCAAATGACGATGCGTGCGCCCGTGCGGATGGTCAGATCGATACTGTTCAAGACATGCAATGCGCCGAACCACTTGTTCAGTCCTTCGATGTGGACCAGGGGTTTTGCCCGAACGGCCGAAACGGGAGACATGACGTGAGCGAGCATTAGCGGCGTCCGGTTGCAAGCAGGCGCTGTTCGACGCGCTTGACCCCGTAGGAAACGACAACCGCCAGCGTCAGGAACAGGACACCGGCGACGGTCAGTGGCTCGGCGTATCGATAGGTTTCGGAAGCGATATCAAAGGCACGTCCCAGCATTTCCGGCACGGCCAGGACCGCCAGATAAGGCGTCGCCTTGAGAATCGATACCAGGTAGTTGCCGAGCGGCGCGGCGATGTTGCGCAGCATCTGCGGCGCGATGACGAAAACCACCGTATCGCGCCGGCTGAGCGATAATGCTCGCGCTGCTTCCTGCTGGCCCTTGGGGATAGCATCAATGCCAGCCTTGAAGACCTCGGCCAGGTACCCGCTGTAGTAGAGGCTGAGGGCCAGGACGCCGACTGTCATGGCACCAAGACGGATCCCATAGAAAGGCAGGACGAAGTATATGAAATAGAGCCAGGCCAGAACCGGCGTGGAGCGGATGAAGTCAATCAGGAAGCGCACCGCAAAGCCGGGCGCGCCACCGCTGCGACGGATTATTTCGAAGGTGAAGCCGACAGCCGAAGCGCCAACACAACTCAAAACGGTGGCAAACAGGGTGGCACCAATCGCGCCGACAATGATCGGGATCGTCGACAACGCAAAGCCCACGTCAAATCCCACGCGACGGTCCTTTTTCGACGTTGACACGAGCCTCGAGCCAGCGGCCGGCAAGCGTGATCGGATAGCAGACGACAAAGAACGCAAGCAGCAGCGCCGAATAGATCGCGACCGGATTGTTCTGGGTCTGCGCGATCTCCTTGGCGCGGAACGTCATGTCCGTCAGCGTTACCAGCGACACCAGCGCCGTCGCCTTGACGAGCTGCATGAGGGTGTTGACGAAGGTCGGGCTCATGGCAACCAGCGCCTGCGGCAGTTCGACCAGGAGCAGGATCTGCGCGCGCGAGAGGCCGAGCGCCATGCCAGCTTCTCGCTGGCCGGCAGGCAGGGACTGAAGGCCAGCGCGCACAGCCTGGCTGGCATAGCCGCCGGCGTTGAGACCGAGCACCAGCGCACTGACGGTCAGCGCTGATAAAGTGACCCCGACCACTGGCAGCACATAGTAAAAGACAAAGAGCAGGACGACGACGGCGGAACTGCGCCAGAACTCGATCAACGCGGTCACCAGAAAGCGCGTTAAACCGGTGGTTAGAAACTGCGCGATGCCGAAGACCAGCGCGAACGGAACCGCAAAGACCAGGCCATAGGCCGTAACCGTCGCCGTGGTGCGAACCCCTTGCAAAATGCCCAACCAGATCTCGAACGTGCTCACGAGGCGTCTCAACCCTCCACGGCATATGGTAATGGTAGCGCCGGCGATGCCGGCTTTCTTCGGGTGCACCTGACGAGGATGGCTGCACGCGCAGAGGCTGACGCTCCCGAACCTGGCCACATGGCAATCCTCCGTCTGGTGATGGGGACGATCCTGTATGACCAGGGCCATCGCCAGCCTCTCATAGGCGCGGAAACTGTCATCTGTCAATAAATATGAACTTATTATTGCATATGTTCACATTAGACGGAACCTTTTCCGACGCCCGATCCGGCCTGGCGGTCTTGGATCGATGGGGCCGCCGTTCGCCTCTCTTTGCACGCTGCGCCTCGACGCCGGCCGAAACCTGTTGAATCGGACTGATCCACAGCTCTTTTGATCATCCCGCGACCGGGGCTTTTTGACGTGTTCCCGGCTCGGACGGGAACAAGATGGTCATCTCGTACAACAACACCGAAGGACACACACGCAGTTCGCGCATGCTGCGCACCGCGCTCGGGCCGGCCATCGCCCGGTTCCTTGACGACGCCGGTATCGTGGAAGTGATGCTGAACCCAGATGGCCGCATCTGGGTGGACAGGCTTTCGCAAGGCCTCTCCGATACGGGGGAAACGCTGACTCCTGCCGATGGTGAGCGGATCGTGCGGCTCGTCGCGCATCATGTCGGCGCCGAAGTGCATCCCCGTTCCCCCCGGGTCTCGGCGGAGTTGCCGGAAACCGGCGAGCGTTTCGAAGGCTTGTTGCCGCCGGTCGTCGCAGCACCTGCCTTCGCGATCCGCAAACCCGCGGTCGCCGTATTCACGCTCGATGACTATGTCGCGACAGGCGTCATGACCCGCGCCCAGGCCGCAATCCTGCATGCCGCCGTTGCTGGCCGCGCAAACATCCTCGTTGCCGGCGGCACCTCGACCGGCAAGACGACGCTGACCAACGCGCTGCTCGCCGAGGTGGCGAAGGGAACGGACCGGGTCGTCATCATCGAGGACACGCGCGAACTGCAATGTGCCGCTCCCAACCTTGTCGCCATGCGCACCAAGGATGGCGTCGCCACGCTCTCCGATCTGGTTCGCTCCTCGTTGCGCCTGCGGCCCGACCGCATCCCCATCGGCGAG
The DNA here is from genome assembly GCF_002294905.1 of Mesorhizobium sp. WSM4308. Lineage (NCBI taxonomy): Bacteria > Pseudomonadati > Pseudomonadota > Alphaproteobacteria > Hyphomicrobiales > Phyllobacteriaceae > Mesorhizobium > Mesorhizobium sp. WSM4308. The sequence goes on from NZ_NSFW01000014.1 coordinate 139,966, forward strand.
GTGCGCGGCGCCGAGGCGCTCGACCTGCTCAAGGCCTGGGGCACCGGGCACCCCGGCGGTATCGGCACCTTGCATGCCGGTTCCGGGATCGGCGCGCTCCGCCGGCTGGAACAGCTTATCCAGGAAGCCGTCGTCACCGTCCCACGCGCGCTGATTGCCGACACGATCGACCTTGTTGCGGTCCTTGCCGGACGCGGTTCCGCACGGCGGCTGGCCGAACTCACGCGCGTCAAGGGGCTCGGTCCTGATGGCGACTACTGCACCGTTGAAGCCACCTTGAACAACACAGGAGAGAACTCATGATCCGCACACTTGCGCGCGCATCCCGCAACCTCGCGACCACGGCCGGGATCACCCTTGCCGTCAGCTTCATGCTCGCGCCGGTAGCCCATGCGTCAGGCTCGTCGATGCCGTGGGAACAGCCGCTCGAGAAGATCCTGCAATCGATCGAAGGGCCGGTCTCCAAGATCATCGCCGTCATCATCATCATCGTCACGGGCCTGACGCTGGCGTTTGGCGACTCCTCTGGCGGTTTTAGGCGGCTGATCCAGATCGTCTTTGGCCTCTCGATCGCCTTTGCCGCATCGAGCTTCTTTCTGTCGTTCTTTTCTTTCGGCGGCGGGGCGTTGATCTGATGGCACCGGCTTTCGAACAACTCGATGCCGTGCCGGGCTGGACGGTCCCCGTTCACCGCGCGCTGACCGAGCACATCCTGCTTGGCGGCGCGCCACGCGCCATCGCGATCCTGAACGGCACGCTTGCCGGTGCGGTCGGCCTTGGGCTGAGGCTCTGGCTGGTCGGTCTCATCATCTGGGCGCTCGGCCATTTCACGGCGGTCTGGGCCGCCAGGCGCGATCCGCTGTTTTTCGAAGTCGGGCGCCGGCACCTGCGGCTGCCCGCACATCTTTCGGTTTGAGGGTCTCGGCATGATGAACCTTGCCGAATATCGTCGGACCGCCAGCGGCCTGGCCGATTATCTGCCCTGGGTCGCCCTTGTCGCGCCCGGTGTCGTACTCAACAAGGACGGCAGCTTCCAGCGCACCGCGACGTTTCGTGGCCCCGATCTCGATTCCGCCGTTGCAGCCGAACTGGTTGCGGTGGCCTCGCGCATCAACAATGCCTTTCGTCGCCTCGGGTCGGGCTGGAGCATCTTCGTCGAGGCGCAGCGCCATGAAGCCGCGACGTATCCCGAGACCCAGTTTCCCGACGCCGCCTCCGGCCTGCTCGACGCCGAGCGCAAAGCCAATTTCGAAGAAGCGGGGGTTCATTTCGTCTCGAGCTACTTTCTAACCTTGCTTTTCCTGCCGCCGCCTGAAGACGCGGCGCGTGCCGAAGGATGGCTTTACGAAGGTCGCGAGCAATCAAGCGTGGATCCTCGCGCGATCCTGCGCGCCTTTGTCGACCGGACAGAGCGCGTGCTGTCCCTGCTCGACGGATTCATGCCTGAATGCCAGTGGCTCGATGACGGACAAACGCTGACCTATCTGCATTCGACGGTCTCGACCAAACGCCACCGGTTGCGGGTTCCCGAGACGCCGATCTACCTCGATGCGCTCGTGGCCGATGAGGTGCTGACGGGCGGCCTCGAGCCACGCCTTGGCCACCAGCATCTTCGCGTGCTGACCATCGTCGGCTTCCCGACCGCGACAACGCCCGGCCTGCTTGACGATCTCAATCGGCTCGCCTTCCCGTACCGCTGGGCGACGCGGGCGATCCTGCTCGACAAGACCGATGCCGCCAGGCTCCTGACCAGGATCCGGCGCCAGTGGTTTGCCAAGCGCAAGAGCATTGCCTCGATCCTCAAGGAGGTGATGACCAACGAGACGTCCGTGCTCGTCGACACCGACGCCGCCAACAAGGCGGCGGACGCCGACGAGGCGCTGCAGGAACTCGGCGCCGACATGTCGGGCATGGCCTATGTCACCGCGACCGTCGCTGTATGGGATGCCGACCCGCGCGTGGCTGACGAGAAATTGCGGCTTGTCGAGAAAGTCATCCAGGGTCGCGACTTCACGACAATCATCGAGACTGTCAACGCCGTCGAGGCCTGGCTCGGCTCCTTGCCCGGGCACGCCTATGCCAACGTCCGCCAGCCTCCCGTCTCAACGCTCAATCTTGCTCACATGGTCCCACTCTCTGCCGTGTGGGCGGGGCCGGAACGGGACGAGCATCTGGTCAGTCCTCCCTTGCTTTACGGCAAGACAGAAGGCTCGACCCCATTCCGGTTGGTCCTGCATGTCGGCGATGTCGGCCATACCCTGGTCGTTGGCCCTACAGGCGCCGGCAAGTCGGTGCTGCTCGCGCTGATGGCCCTGCAGTTCCGCCGCTACGACAAGGCCCAGGTTTTCGCCTTCGACTTCGGCGGTTCGATCCGCGCCGCCGCGCTCGCTATGCGCGGTGACTGGCACGATCTGGGTGGCGGGCTTGCCGAGAGCGTGGAGGCATCCGTTTCGCTGCAGCCGCTGGCCCGCATTCACGACACATATGAGCGCGCCTGGGCCGCCGACTGGATCGTCGCGATGCTCACACGCCAGGGCCTCCAGATTAATCCAGATGCCAAGGAGCATATCTGGGCCGCGCTGACATCGCTTGCGTCGGCGCCGGTCGAGGAACGCACCCTCACTGGCGTTAGCGTGCTGTTGCAGGCCAATGAGCTGAAGCAGGCGCTGCGCCCCTATTGTGTTGGCGGCCCTTACGGCCGGCTGCTTGACGCCGAGACCGAACATCTCGGACACGCATCCGTGCAGGCGTTCGAAATCGAGGGCCTCATCGGCACGCAAGCCGCACCAGCCGTGCTCTCCTACCTGTTCCATCGCATAGGCGACCGGCTCGACGGCCGTCCGACGCTGCTCATCATCGACGAAGGCTGGCTTGCCCTCGACGATGCGGGGTTCGCCGGTCAATTGCGCGAATGGCTGAAGACGTTGCGCAAGAAGAACGCCAGCGTCGTCTTCGCCACCCAGTCGCTGTCCGACATCGACAGTTCGAACATCGCGCCGGCGATCATCGAAAGTTGTCCGACCAGGCTGTTGCTGCCGAACGAGCGCGCGATCGAGCCGCAGATCACGGATATCTATCGCCGCTTCGGTCTCAACGATCGCCAGATAGAAATCCTGGCGCGCGCGACGCCCAAGCGCGACTATTACTGCCAGTCGCGGCGCGGCAATCGGCTGTTCGAACTGGGCCTCTCCGAAATCGGCCTCGCGCTTTGCGCTGCATCCTCCAAGGCGGATCAGGCCCTGATCGCCAGCATCGTGGCCGAACATGGTCGCGACGACTTCCTGCCGGCCTGGCTGCGCGCCCGAGACGTTGGCTGGGCCGCTGACCTCATTGCCGGGCTTTCTAACCTGAACCTACAAACGCAAAAGGAGTCTCAGTCATGAATACTTATCGTTTGCGCGCGCGCTCTCTTGCCCTTGGCGCCATGCTCTGCGCGCCGCTCGCGATCGCACCGGTGCTGCTGACAACGCCAGCCCAGGCGTTCATCGTTTTCGATCCTTCCAACTACGCCCAGAACGTTCTGACGGCCGCGCGGTCGCTTCAGCAGGTGACGAACCAGATCACCTCGCTGCAGAACCAGGCGCAGATGCTGATCAACCAGGGCCGCAATCTCGCGAGCTTGCCCTTCTCTTCACTGCAGGCGCTGCAGCAATCGGTACAACGCACGCAACAGCTGCTCAACCAGGCGCAGAACATCGCCTTCAATGTCGAGCAGGTCGACAGGATGTTCCAGGAGAAATACGGGAAGGTTTCCCTGTCCGCGCCGGAGCAGCAGCTTGTCGCGGACGCGCGCTCGCGATGGCAAAATACAGTCGGTGGTCTTCAGGACGCCATGCGTGTGCAGGCGGGAGCCGTCGCAAACATCGACACCAACCGCGTGCAGATGTCGTCGCTGGTCGGAGCCAGCCAATCGGCGACGGGCGCGCTGCAGGCGACGCAAGCCGGCAATCAGCTTCTGGCGCTGCAGGCCCAGCAGCTCGCTGACCTGACGGCTGTTGTCGCCGCCAACGGCCGCGCCGCGGCGTTGAGCGAAGCGGAACGCTCCGCGGCCGCCGAACAGGGACGCGAGCAGCGTCGTCGCTTTTTGCGCGCCGGATCCGGCTACCAGGCCGGCAATGGCGCGATGTTCAACCGCTGAGGTTGCGCGACGTGGATGGCAAGATACTCCTTCGCCTGGGCGCCGTCGTCTTCGTCGCGGCGGCGATCGCGGCTGCCCCGCTCGAAATGACCCGCGACAGGCAAACGCCGGACGGTTCTGGTTCGCCGGCCCCGGTCACGCTGGCGCCAAGTGCGCTGCGTGAAGGCCTTCGCCACTGCCAGAGCCTTGGCGAGGCCGCGCTCCTTGACAAGGATTGTTCGCGCCTGTGGGCCGCGCAACGTGATCGCTTCCTCGGCTTCAGATCACCGTCGGCGGGCCAGGCATTGGGCGCCCCAGGTTCGAGTGGCCAAGGGAAACGATAGACATGGGCAACACCGGCGTCATTGACCAGTTCCTCGCTACGTTCACGCGCTATATCGACAGCGGCTTCGGCCTGCTCGGCGGCGAAGTCGCCTTCGTCGCTACCACGCTCATCGTCATCGACGTGACGCTTGCCGCGCTTTTCTGGAGCTGGGGCGCCGATGACGACATTCTGGCCCGGCTCATCAAGAAGACGCTTTTCGTCGGTGTCTTCGCCTATCTGATTTCCAACTGGAACAGCCTGGCGCGCATCGTTTTTGAAAGTTTCTCAGGTCTTGGCCTGAAAGCCAGCGGCACCTCCTTCACGGTCGAGGACCTGCTGCGGCCCGGCAAGGTGGCGCAAACCGGCCTCGATGCCGGGCGGCCGTTGCTCGAAGCCATCTCGGGCCTGATGGGCTATGTCTCCTTCTTCGAGAATTTCATCCAGATCGCCTGCCTGCTCTTCGCCTGGGCGCTGGTGCTGCTCGCCTTCTTCATCCTGTCCGTGCAGCTTTTCGTCACGCTGATCGAATTCAAGCTGTCGACGCTGGCTGGCTTCGTCCTCATCCCGTTTGGTCTCTTCGGCAAGACGGCCTTCATGGCCGAGCGGGTGCTTGGCAACGTCATCTCGTCCGGTATCAAGGTGCTGGTGCTGGCCGTCGTCATCGGTATCGGCTCGACGCTGTTTGGGGAATTTACCCAAGGCTTTGGCGGCGAGAGCCCGACCATCGATCAAGCCATGGCGATTGTTCTGGCGGCGCTGTCGTTGCTTGGCCTCGGCATATTCGGCCCCGGGATCGCGAACGGCATTGTCTCAGGCGGACCGCAGCTCGGCGCCGGCGCGGCCGTCGCCACCGGTCTTGCAGCGGGTGGCATGACGCTTGCCGGGTTCGGCGCAGCCGGTCTGGCGGCGCGGGGCGGGGCGTCAGCGTTTTCGGGAGCGGCGTCGGCAGCGCGCGGCGCGACCGCGCTCGCCGGTGGCGGCTCGGCGGCTTTCATGCTCGCGGCGGCCGGACAGGCCGGCGCCGCCGGCCTCGCCTCCGGCGCGGGCGGCATCGCAAGCGCCGGCGCCTCCGCTGCCGTTTCACCACTCAAGCGCGCCGCGGCACGCGCCGGCCAGTCATTCAAGGCGAGCTTCACCGCCGGCGCCAGTTCGGCGGCCGGGATCACTGGTGGATCTTCAACCATGGGTACGGTTGGCAATGCCGCTTCGCCGCCTACGGTTCCTTCTTCCTGGGTCGGCAATCCATCCGGCACCCAGCCCGAATGGGCCAAACGCCTGCAGCGATCCCAGCGTCTGTCACACGGCGCCCAGACTGCCGCCCATGCCGTGCGGGGCGGCGACAGCCACGGCGGCGGCGCTTCGATTTCTCTTTCTGAAGGCGAATAACCAATGAATGTCTTTCGGCGCCCAGCCGTTCACTACGGCAAGATCCCTCGACCGGAAACGCCTTATCAGAAGGCAGCGCAAATCTGGGATGAGCGCATCGGTTCCGCGCGCGTTCAGGCAAGGAACTGGCGTGCCATGGCTTTCGGGTCGCTGATCCTGTCGACCAGCCTCGCCGCCGCCCTTGTCTGGCTGTCGGCGCGTGGCACTGTCGTGCCCTGGGTGGTGCAGGTCGATGCGCTGGGACAGGCGCAGGCGACCGCGCCCGCGATCGCCGGCTACAAGCCGACCGATCCTCAGATTGCGTGGCATCTCGCCCGTTTCGTCGAACAGGTGCGCTCCATCCCTTCTGATGCGATCATCGTGCGCCAGGACTGGCTGCGTGCCTACGAATGGACCACCGACCAGGGTGCCGCCGCGCTCAACAACTACGCTCGCGCCAACGATCCGTTCTCCAAGGTCGGCAAGCAGCAGGTTTCGGTAGAGGTGTCGTCGGTCATCCGCGCCTCGCCGGATTCGTTTCGTGTCGCCTGGATCGAGCGGCACTACGACCATGGGCAGCTCTCGGGAACGGAGCGCTGGACCGGAATCCTGACAATCGTCATGCAGCCGCCGAGCGACGCGGAACGGCTTCGCGCCAATCCGCTCGGAATCTACGTCAACGCCATCAACTGGTCGCGGGAGATGAGCCAATGAGCCTCAGATTGCGTGTTGTCGCTGTCCCTTCACTCAGAGGATACCTGCTGTCGACCGCGCTGGTGTCGGCAGCAGCATTCCTCGCAGGGTGCGCCGCGACGCCAACAAAGCCGCCGAACATCCGCTACGATCCCTATGTGCCGCCCTTGGCCGCTCTGCCGAAGATCGCACGCGAAGAACGACCAAGGCCGCTGCTCATGCCCCCGGCCTGGGCTCCCGCGCGTGGCGGTGGCGCCGGCAACACACCGACCGCGCGGGTGGAGAACGCCAATGCCGTAGCGCGTGTAGAGCCGCGCCGGAAGGGCTACTACAACGCCATCCAGATCTATCCCTGGAGCGAGGGCGCGCTCTATCAGGTCTATGCCTCACCCGGTCAGATAACCGACATAGCTCTCGAGCCCGGCGAGAGCCTTGCAGGCGAGGGTCCGATCGCGGCAGGGGATACGGCGCGTTGGATCATCGGTGACACCGAAAGCGGATCGGGCATTACCCGGCGCGTGCATGTCCTGGTGAAACCCTCGCGGGCCGACATCAAGACCAATCTCGTCATCGCCACGGATCGGCGCAGCTATATGCTCGAACTGCGCGCGGGGGCCAAGACCTACATGCCCGCCGTCGCATGGTCCTACCCGGCGCCGCGGGCCGGTTCGCGACAAGCCATCCCGACGACGCCGGTGATACCCGACATGGCCGCGCGCAATTACCGCTACGGCCTGACAGGCGATGCGCCACCCTGGAAGCCCGTCAGCGTCTTTGACGATGGCCGCAAGGTTTATGTCGCGTTTCCGCGTGGAATCGTGCAAGGCGAGATGCCGCCGATCTTCGTCATCGGCCCGGACGGCGAAGCCGAGATCGCCAACAGCCGCGTCTACCAGAACATCCTGATCGTCGACCGCCTCTTCGGCGCGGCCGAACTGCGTCTTGGCAGCGGCAAGCGGCAGCAGACGGTAAGGATTGTCCGACTCGACGGACGAGCACAGGGCCGGCTGCGGCAAATGCCGAGCGTCGGCCGCGTTGGAACGGCCGGCGCAAAAACAGGCGGAGGGGAGCAGCCATGACCGATAGCGATGTTGCCGCCGAACCGATGCGGCTTCGCGCCGACCCGCCGCGCGTGACCCGCCTGTCGCGCAAGGTGCTCGCCAGTATAGGCTTGGCCACCTCGCTCAGCATTGGCGTTGCGCTGGTGTACGCTCTGCGGGACGGCGACACGAGCAAACAAGGCGACGAGCTGATTTCGACGTCAAATCGTCAGCCCGCCGATGGGTTGGCAAGCTTGCCGCGCGACTATTCCGGCCCGATCCTCGGGCCGCCGCTGCCTGGCGATCTCGGCAGGCCGATCCTCGATGCGCAAAACAAGGGACAGTCACCGATGATCGCGACCCCCGCGGTGGACGAGGCAGAGCAGCGCCGGGTGGCAGAAGAGGAGGCGGCCAGAACGTCGCATGTCTTCTTCCAGGAAGGACAAGGAAGCGCAACGATCGCCGATACATCTGGATCGCTTGCCATGCCAAACCTCGGCGAGCTCGCCGGGCAGGCCGGCCAGCCGAATGCGCAGGACCGCCAATCCGCTTTCCTCAACACCGCGGCGGATCGCCAGACCGTGGCTCCCGATCGCGTCATGCCCCCGGCGTCACCTTATGTGCTCCAGGCCGGCGCTGTAATCCCGGCTGCGCTCGTCACAGGCATCCGCTCGGATCTGCCCGGCCAAATCAGCGCCCAGGTAACGGAGAATGTCTGTGACAGCCCGACCGGCCGGGCGCTGCTCATTCCACAGGGAACACGCATTGTAGGCCAGTACGACAACGGGGTTGGGTTCGGGCAAAGCCGCGTGCTGCTTGTCTGGAACCGGCTGATTTTTCCCGATGGACACTCCATCGTTCTGGAACGGCAGCCCGGCACGGATCCGCAGGGCTATGCCGGTCTAGAGGATGGTGTCGACTACCATTGGGGAGAGCTGTTCAAGGCAGCGACGCTGTCGACGCTCCTGAGCGTCGGCGCGCAGGCGGGCTCGTCCGGCCAGGAAAGCGAAATTGCGCGCGCGCTGCGAGACGGCGCCTCCGACAGCGTCAGTCGGGTCGGCCAGCAGATCGTCCAGCGCCAGCTCGACATCGCGCCAACGCTTGCGATCAGACCGGGATTCCCGGTTCGCGTCCTCGTCACCCGCGACCTTGTGCTTGAACCTTACGGAGGCTGAAGAATGGCCAAGTTGAAACTGGCTGCGATCACCGACGACAGGCCGGTCAAGATCACGGTGGAGTTGCCGGCTCCGCTGCATCGCGACCTGGTGAGATATGCAGAGATTCTCGGGCGCGAGGTGGGGCAACCCTCTGCTGATCCTTTGCGTCTGATCGCGCCGATGCTTGAGCGGTTCATCGCGACCGATCGCGGCTTTGCGAAAGCCAAGAAAGAGAAGCCCTGATCCAGGGACGCCGCCAAAGCGCACGTCAAGGGTCTACTCGATAGGCAGCGGTTGCGCGTGCTTCACTTGCCCCAAGGCAAAGCTCGATTCTATCGAAGCGACCCCTTCGAGCCGGGTGAGGGTGCGCTTCAGAAAGGCCTCATAGGCCTGCAGGTCCTTTACGACAATGCGCAACAGATAGTCACGCTGTCCTGTCATCAGGTAGCACTCGACGATTTCCGGCCAGCGTTGGACGGCCTTCGCGAAACGGTCGAGTTCCTCTTCGCGCTGCCGCTCGAGCTTGATCGAGGCGAATACGCTGATGGGCAATCCGACTTTCAACTGATCGACGATCGCGACATAGCTTGTAATGACACCGGCCGCTTCCAGATTGCGGACCCTGCGGGCACAGGGGGACGGTGACAATCCCACCGCCTCGCTCAGTTGCTCGCTTGTCGCATGCGCGTTGGATTGCAAGACTGTCAGGATCTTGCGGTCAATATCATCGAGAGCCATGCTTGACATTTTTGGTCTCCAGAGCCGGCAAGGTTCGCTGATATAGCCAATCGTGTGGCATTTTACAGCGCAAATTGGCCAAAATCGCTTTTGGTGGTGGTCTATGGTCGGGTCCGTCAAATGAGGGCGGCGAAGATGGACACACAACAGCTCAAATTGCTGGCGGCGCTGGAGAAAAAGGTGCTGTGGCTCTCCACCTGGATGATCCACAACGCCAATCACATCCGGCCCAACGAAGACGGGCTGAAGGTCGGCGGCCACCAGTCATCGTCCGCTTCGCTGGCGACGATTATGACGGTTCTCTACTTCGCGGTTCTTCGGCCGCGGGACAGGGTTGCGGTCAAGCCGCACGCCAGTCCGGTGTTTCACGCCATCCAGTATCTTTTCGGCAATCAGAGCCGCGAAAAGCTGGAGAATTTTCGCGGCTACAAAGGGGCCCAATCCTATCCCTCGCGGACAAAGGATGCCGACGACGTCGACTTCTCGACCGGTTCCGTTGGCCTGGGCGTTGCCCAGACGCTGTTTGCGTCGATTGTGCAGGATTATCTTCACGCCAAGGGATTGGGCGCGCAACTGCCGGTTGGAAAGATGGTCGCCCTGATCGGCGACGCCGAGATGGACGAGGGCAATATCTTCGAGGCGCTTCTGGAGGGGTGGAAGCATGGCCTTCGCAACACATGGTGGATCGTGGACTACAACCGGCAAAGCCTCGACGCGGTCGTGCGCGAAGGCCTGTGGGAACGGTTCGAGTCGCTGTTCAGGAACTTCGGCTGGGACGTGGTCCTGGTCAAATACGGCCACTTGCTGGAAGCGGCTTTCTCAGAGGCGGGCGGCGCGACGCTCAAACAATGGCTGGATCATTGTCCTAACCAGCTCTATTCCGCGCTGACGTATCAAGGCGGCGCGGCGTGGCGAAAACGCCTGCTTGACGATATCGGCGACCAGGGTGCGGTATCCAAGCTCATAGAGAGCCGCAGCGACGAAGAGTTGGCTCGGCTGATGACCAATCTAGGTGGTCACGACTTGCCGACACTGGTCGAGGCCTTCGCCAACGCGCGCACGCATGATCGACCGGTTTGCTTCATCGCCTACACCGTCAAGGGCTTTGGTTTGCCGCTGGCCGGCCACAAGGACAATCATGCCGGGCTGATGACCAAGGCCCAGATTGACGAGTTGCGCGCTGCACACGGCGTCAGGGCGGGCAGGGAGTGGGAACCTTACGAAGGTCTTTCGCAAGTGTCGGATATCTCTGATTTTGTCCGCAACGCCCCCTTCAATGCCAAAGGCAGAAGACGCTACACATCGGTCCATATCGATGTGCCTGCCGTCCTAAATGTGCCTCTGCAACCGCAAATGTCGACCCAGCAGGGTTTCGGCTTGCTGATGCATGAGATCAGCAAGCGGGAGGACGAATTCGCGAGGCGCATCGTTACGACGTCGCCGGACGTCACCGTCTCGACCAATCTTGGCGCCTGGGTAAACCGCCGTGGGCTGTTTGCGCGCAACGAGATGGCCGATCTCTTTCGCAAGGAACGAATTCCATCGACTTTCAACTGGGATTTCTCACCCAAGGGACAACACATCGAACTCGGCATTGCCGAAATGAATCTCTTCATCCTGCTTTCGGCGCTCGGCCTTTCACACTCGGTCTTCGGCGAACGTCTGTTGCCGGTTGGAACGCTCTATGACCCATTCATCGAGCGCGGGCTCGATGCGTTGAACTACGCCTGCTACCAGGACGCTCGCTTCATCGTGGCCGCGACACCCTCAGGCGTGACGCTGGCGCCGGAAGGCGGCGCCCACCAGTCGATAGCAACGCCGCTCATCGGTATGGCGCAGGATGGTCTGGCCACTTTCGAGCCCGCCTTCGTCGACGAGCTGGCGACGATCATGCGGTTCTCGTTTGACTATGTTCAGCGCTCGGGAGATGCCGAGCCCGATGAGACCACCTGGCTACGGGACGCCGTTGGCGGCTCTGTCTATTGCAGGCTGTCTACGCGCTCGATCGAACAGCCGAGCCGCGAGATCGGGCCGGAGCTTTCCCGGCATATCGTCAACGGCGGCTACTGGATGCGCGAGCCTGGTCCGAACTCGGAAGTCGTGGTGATTTACACCGGGGCCGTTGCTCCCGAAGCCATTGAGGCAGTTGGCTTGATGGGCGAGGACAGGCGAGATGTCGGGCTGCTTGCTGTCACCTCGGCCGACCGGCTCAACGCCGGCTGGACCGCGGCCCTACTTGCGCGAGAACGTGGCGTTATTCACGCAAGAAGCCATGTCGAGAGACTCTTGGACCAGGTGCCTACGAACTGCACGCTGATCACAGTCGTTGACGGTCATCCGGTGACACTTGCTTGGATGGGATCTGTCGCGGGTCACCGCGTTCGACCGCTTGGCGTTGAGCATTTCGGGCAGACCGGCACTATCGCCCATCTTTATCGGCACTATGGCATCGATGCTCAGGGAATAGCGCGCGCGGCAGAGGCGATCTCCGGTGGCAGGCCAATCAGGCATGTGCGCGTCGACTGCTTTCCGCCCGCGTGATCGATCTCATCATGACCCAACACATCCATGATCTGTCTGGTGGCGGAACACGGATTTACCTTCAAGGTCCAATGAATAGCCGATATTTGCGCAAGCTCAAAGCAGCGGACCCCCAAGTGGCCTACGGAAGGTTCTGTCGCGCCGCCAAGCGCCGTCGCTTCTCGTTGACATCTTCCAGCACGTTGGCGGCCTCGAGAGCCTGCTGCGCGCGAGCCCATTCAACCTGCAGCATCTCAGGGCCGGCTTCCGTGACGAGGAGCGGAACACAATTGCCCACGATTTTCTGGAGCTTTGAGCAGGTTCAGAAAAGCTGCGGTCGTCGGCAGCATTCTTCTGAAGCTTCTCGAAAACAAGCTGCTTGCCTTCGCGCACACTGCTATCCGATGTTCGGTCACGGCCCAAGATTGCGACCGGCTTATGTGGACGATGTGGCAGAGGCGACCGTAGGAGCGTTGCAGAGTCGGAAACGCGTGCGATCAATGCGGCGGTCCTGGCGTCTACTTCTATAAGGAACTTCTCAGAACCGTTGCACACCCAGCCGGCCTTACACCCATTCTCGTTCCAGTGCCATTTGCTGCTTGGCACGTATTGGTATCGACGGCGCAAATGCTTGCGAGTTCATCCGTCACACCGAATCAAGTGGAACTGATTCAGATCGACAACATGTCATCGCAACAGATACCCGGCTTTGAAGAACTTGGTATTTCGCCAAGGCGAAGGCTCTTCGGCGCTACTCTGCGCCGCCACGATTGAGTGTCTCGAGATCGCGGTGGCGCTGGCCGATCAGTGCACCTCACCTGAGCCGTCGTCAGCGACACCTACGCGACGCTCGGGTAACCATTTCCCAACCCATCCAACCGGTGAACAGAAGGATGAGCACCACGATCAACGACAGCAGCAGTCCAGTGGGCACCACCGCCGCCAGGTTCGGTTTAGGCTGCACGCACTTTGGATCATGCAACCGGTTTGCATGGCGTGTGCCATGCTGTGGAGACGTCGCATGACCAGCAATCCGCGTAGCACGGTAAGCATTGCAGCCATCCGATCCACCCAATGCTGATTTCATTTCCGATAGCCTTCTTCGTAGCGACTCTCGTTTGCGACTTGAACGGCCAACCCTGCGTGGATCGCCGGTACACGCTGGCTTCTTGGGGCAGGCGAGTCCTGAACGGAGCTCCGGTGGTGTGAACTTCTCCCTCGCGCGCCCAGTCCGGAATTCCATGATTGTCTATGACGATCCACCGGATGGGATCAGGCGTGCCCGCACGCAACGCGGCTAGTCGATCGCGAGACATGTAGACGCCGCTGAACAACTCCCCCCTTCAGGCCGTGAAGATTGAGTTGCAAATTCTGGGCCGGCACTAGCGCGTTGCATCGACGGTGCTAGATCCGTCCACAGGCTTGAGACCGCGGCGCCATGTTTGAAGCAGAGCCTCACCTATCGGCATCGAAAGAGATCACCGCTAAAGGCCATGTGCAGCAGCCGGATACCCAGCCGACGCCAAAATAGGAATTGCTTTTCGACGGCGAAGGCTTCCTCAGAGCAATTCGACGACGCCTGCCCGTTCCTTACCTTCGAACATCGCCGCTCCACTGGCGATTATGCCCGCCCAGCGTGCCCACGCAATGAAGGCTTCCCGAGCCGCTTTGGCCTCACAGCGGCCATCATATGCGGCGCAGCAGGCCTCGCAAGCGCATGCATGCAACTTGCTCCGCTTTTCAAAAGGCCACTCTTCGAGGAACTCGATCGCGTCCATCGCATCACGGATCGACCTCTTGCCGAAAGATGTGTCGTCGACCAGCAGCGGCGGTTCAAAAATGTCTGCCATACGTTCCTCCACTTAATTTTGCCATCGCGGCAGCGGCGAGAAAGCCAACACCCAGAATGGGTCGGGTTCGCTCGCGGCGCCATCCGCAAGATATTGGATGCTCGATTTCCAGCTTCAAGGAACCAGCAATGACGGTCGCCGTTTGGGTTAAACTTCGATCTTTTGTCGCAGATGCGCGCGCTTCGATCGAGGAAGCAGCTGGAAGGCATGGGTTGAAATTCACCGGCGGGCGGCATGAACGTCCGTAACCATGCCGGCATTATGACGGCAACTCAGCGGTGTCCTCAGAGGCGGCTTAACGCATTGATCGGGCGTGGCAATGGCGCACCCGTTGTCGAAAAAAAAGCGGTCCTGCGCGCCTGACGACGGGCAGGACCGCAAGACCACCGCGCAGGTTGCCTTCGCAATCGAGCCCGAATGAACGACGCGGGAGAGGAATGCCGGTGAAGCTTGCCACAGTCCCACGTCGGCCACCGCGGCTTCTTGAGGGGTTGCCGCCCGTCGAAATCTACAACACCCCGAATGGCAGGCAACTCGTTGGTTAAAAACGTACAATGGAACCCTACCGGACCCATCGGACATCGGTTCGAGCTCTAAACCTGCCTGAAGTGCATTGGGCAGCGCTCCGAAGTCACGTTCGAGGATTTGGGGGACTTCGATCCCGACGACAAGATTATTCGCCAGGTCATCGGACGTTAAGCGGCACGCGACGTCTGAGCTGAACATGCCGACCGCAAAAAGTTTTTGTCGGGAAATCCACCAGATTTCGCACTTATCCTGCATGGCAACTGGAGCCAGGCCTGCCAAGCAGGCGGAACCGGTGGACCTTGAAGCATGTTAAACTGAAAGGCTTTTGCATCTATCCGGTGGAGACCGCATTGATGAGCATCCTGCAAACCACCAAAAAGGCGATCGAGTCCATCACCGGTTTCGCGACACCGAGCAAAGACGAAGTCGCCGCCTTCGTGAGGCAGCGAAAATCGAACGAGTTCCGGTTTGTTGACGACGGGCTGGTGCCCAATCATCCGTCCTGGCCGCTTGTTATCTATCGCGGTGCGGTGAAGCTGCCGGAGAGGCTTGATCCGGCCGCCGTCATGGAGGTGATTTTCAAAACAAACGGTTGGGACCATAGCTGGCGAAATGGCATCTATGACTACGTCCACTACCATTCGCAAATACACGAGGTCCTAGGGGTTGCGCGCGGGACGGCCAAGGTCCGGTTTGGCGGTAAGAAGGGGCGGACGCTGACGGTGAAGGCCGGCGACGTGGCGATTCTCCCGGCAGGGACCGGGCACCAATGTCTCGCTTCATCCGATGATTTTTTGGTGGTAGGCGCATATCCCCGGTTCGGCGCTTACGACGAATGTACCACCAAGGATCAGCACGATGATGCGGTCGCGACCATCCCAACCGTTGGCCGTCCTCGTAAAGACCCCCTATACGGAAGCAAGGGTTCCCTGATGACGAGTTGGAAGCGCTAAGGTCTCGGACCAGGGAAAACATGTCTTGAATGGCTGTGAACGACCGCAACGGGCAAGCATGGGTCCGCGAGTATGAGTGTTTCGCGCGATGATGTTCGCGCTTGATGTACTCGGCCCAGATTATTCGTTCAATGTCGAGGACGATGCAAAGTCCGAAATGGTCGGGGCGTGCAACTTCGTTTGGCGTCGACTTTTTCGAGATATGCGCAGCAAGCAGCCCAGAGCCTTTCCTCATTGATGAATATTCGGCCGCGTCCATGACAGCTGCGCGCTTTCCAGAATTGATTTCTTTTGGCGCGGGCATCGACGCTCTCCTCCGGTCAGGGCGGCTGCCGGCTTGTAGAGAGGTTACCGTCATGCTTTGCTGCATGAGCAAGGTTTCAAGCTTCTTCGCTGGGAGTACCTATGGCGGCTGCGAAGTATTATGTTTTCAAAGAAGGGGACCGCTGGAAGATCCGTTACGACGGGAAGGAATACCCATACCATTCCAACGGCGATGCCGTGTTGGCCGCCATCAAGGCTGCGAAAGCCGCCGCCTCACACGGTTACGAAGCCGAGGTCCTGACCCAGGGCATCGACCTGAAATGGCGGAGGGAGTGGGCGAGTTAGCAGTTTCAGGCTTAGACGTCGCTGCTGAAAAATCCCTAACGCCGAAAAGGTCAAAACGCCAGGGATCCAGATCCACTCGGCTAAATGGTGCTGCTCTTTCATCGGTGACGAAGCTGCGCGCGGGCGCGTGGTAGCGGTGGAAAAGCCAATCGGGTATGTGCAGAGTTTTGGGTCGGACCTTTTCAAACCTATGGGTCAACGAAGCCGGAAATCTCGAGGAGGAACGATCCCATTGCGTGACTAAGGAATGCGATCCGCAGGTCAAACGTATCACGGTAGAACAGCAAATTTAAGCAGCAGCATTTGCCGGCAACCCTCGTAGCCGTCACGCGAGTAAGAGCCAAATCGCTTTGCGGAACCTTTTCAAGCGCAATGCTTTACGCGTCCAATGGCACGCATCGCAGCATCGTTCGTCAACATCACACTGTGCCTTCTGCCGGGCGCAGTGATGCTCGCCTGTCTGGCTGCCTGCTCTTCATCCAACGCTGCAGGACAGCAGGCGCAGACCTCGAAGTCCGCCGCGAATTCAGCAATCATGGTGATCGACAATTGGATCGCCGGCGCCGTGCCTTCCCACTATGCGGAAGCCACGTTGCGGTCTTTGGCGCAGACGCTAGCTGATCTCGATCGCCAACTGCAAAGGACGGACGTTTCGGACTCCTCCAAGCAATTGGCCCGGCAGCTTACGGCCGCTGCCGGGCGGGCCGAAGACGCCATCAAGAGCGGCAACCAAGGGCAAGTGGAGCAAGCCCGTCAGGATTTTCGGAATGCCGTTGCTAAGTTGGTGGTGGCAAATCCGGCAGATCAAGCGACAAATCCATGAAAAAAATGCTGGAAATCTCACTCGGCGTCGTCACCAGCGTTGGCGGCTTCCTTGAGGTCGGATCGTTGGCAACAGCAGCCCAGGCCGGTGCATTGTTCCAATTTCAGCTGATCTGGGCCATTCTCCTCGGCACTATCTGCATCATTTTCCTTGTGGAGATGGCCGGCCGTTTCGCAGCCGTCAGCAAACACACGATAGCGGACGGCATTCGCGAGCGCTTCGGCTTCAATGCGTTCCTTTGGCCTTTGGTCAGCACGTTTCTGGTCAATTTCCTGGTGCTGTCTGCTGAGATCGGCGGGGTCTGCATTGCTGCCGAACTCGCCACCGGGATAGGATTCCAATTGTGGGCCCTGCCGGTAGCCTTCGTTGCGTGGCTCTTGCTGTGGAAAGGCACTTTCGGCCTGATTGAGAAAGGCGTTTCGCTTTTGGGCCTTGTGACGCTCTGCTTCGTGGCAGCGGCGGTTATCCTCAAGCCTGACTGGACGCGGGTCGCCGTCAGTTCGGTGCCCTCCTTGCCGCATCACGACACGGCCACTTACTGGTTCATGGCGGTAAGCATTCTTGGTGCTTCGATCTCACCATATCTCTTTATGTTTTATTCCGCGGGAGCGATCGAGGATAAGTGGGACAAGACCTATCTCGGCACCAATCGCGCCATAGCCGGGCTCGGCATGAGTTTCGGCGGGACCATTTCCGTGGGCGTGCTTATCGTCGCTGCGTTGGTGCTTGGAGCGAACGGCATCACCCAGGTGGATGATTACCATCAATTGCCGTTGATGCTGACTCCGGTGTTCGGTTTCTGGGGCTTTGTGCTGTTCGTGGCCTCGCTCGGCATCGCCTGCTTCGGCGCCACCGCCGAAATCGCCCTTCAGCAGGCATACCTCGTCGCGCAGGGGTTTGGGTGGAATTGGGGTGAGGACCGGAAGCCTCGTGAGGATCCAGGCTTCACCATGGTCTATACCGTGACGATCTTAGCGGCCGCTATTCCGATCGCACTCGGCCTTGATCCGCTCAAGCTCACCATCTTTTCAATGGCCCTGACGGCCGCCAGTTTGCCGCTGACGGTCGTGCCATTTCTCTTCTTGCTCAATGACAAGTCTTACATGGGCCAGCATCGCAACGGCGTTATCTCCAACGCGGCAGTGCTGTTTGTTGTTGCGCTTGGCTTCATCCTCGCGGTTGTCACCATCCCGCTTCAGATATTGGGAGGCAGTTGATGCATCTTATACGAGATGTTTTGGACAAGCAGATTGTCGATGGAAATCAGGTCAAGATCGGCAAGGTGGACGGGATGGTAGCCCAGCTGAGACAAGGCAAGCCCCCAAGGGTCATTGCCGTCGAAATCGGCTCGATTGCGCTGGCGCGCCGCTTGGGACTGCTTCCCGGACGCTGGATGGCCATTCTGGCCGCCAAGCTGGGCGGCAAACGGCACGCCAAGCCTCATCGGGTAGCATGGAGCAAGGCTCGCGACATCGGCCTCCATATCGAGTTCGATATTGATGTGCGCAAGACTGCCATCTTTGACTGGCAGGTCTGGCTTCGCGACCACATCATCGGCAAGATTCCGGGAGCTTGACGATGCATACCGTAAATCTCGACCAACTGGCTGGCCGGCGCGTACTTTCAAGGGAGGGTCATTGTATCGGTCATCTGGAAGAGATCGTCGCCGAGGAACATGGCGACGAATTGGTCGTCACCGAATACCATGTCGGTATTTTCGCGGCGTTCGAGCGCCTGTCAGCCTCGTCAATCGGCACGGCCATCCTCGACCTCGTTCGGATGCGGCACCGCAAGGGCATTTATCGAATTCCTTGGGACAAACTCGACATTTCCGACCCGACACGGCCGACCGTTTGCTGCTCACAGCAGGAGCTCGCAGCGATTCAATCCAGCGCTTCAGTCAAACGCTGAGGCCACAGTCTGGCGCCAGGCGCTGTCGAGATGATGTCGTCGCCCCGATACCTATAGGGCTCTGAGGCTGCGAAGAGGAGTCGCGTCACATGGCTACGAAGGTAACCCTGCAGATACCCACGGAACGTGGCGTGCCGAGTGGGTGAGCTAGCACCACGGCGACCGCGTTCGAAACAGTTCTTTAACCATCTCATTACGGTAAACACTTTATGGCGAACCGATCAGGTTGCAGAAGGTTGTGGGCGGGTCAGCAACAAAGAGGACAAGCCCGGCCATGCACCGTCTACCTATCGCGACCGCTCTTCTGATCTCCTTCGCGATGGCCTACGGAGCATGCCTCTGGGCATCTTCTGCTCACCGGTTGGACCTTTTTCAGGCTCAAGCGTCAACGTTGGAGATACCCGGGTTCGAATAGCTGAAAACGCGGAACTGGTTGTCTATGGGCGCGTTCCTCTGCGGGCCTGAAACCGGAGAGTGACCATGGACGACGACCTGCGCCTGAAACTCAAGGAACTGAGCGCCAGCATGCAGACCAGGGCGGAAGAACTTGCGTTGCCCGGTGGAAACACTGACATTTCCGCGCTGATGTCCGGTATCGCCGTCACATTGGAGGCGCTTCTGGTTATCGCCGAAGAAACCCGCACCCCGCGTTCTGGGCCGACTGTAGAGCCGGCTATTGTCAAAGGCTCGGAATAGTCGGGCCGGCTGGGCGACCAACGGTCAACAAAACCCCTGGAGCCAGCGCAGGGACGCGGCACAGCGACACAGATGCGGCGGTTCGGGCGTGGCGATCGTATGGCAACCGCATGGGTTCTGGGGTGGCGTAGATCTTGGCTTGGTTATCCTGGCCGTCGCTCCGCTGGTCGCGATGTCATATGTTCGGCCGACGGATTGGAACGTTCGCGCTGACCGGGGGCTTGTCGGGATCCACAATACAACGACCTTTCCCCCGATACCCTTTTTGGCGCTGACCTAGTCTAGAGCTGCGGCGATAGCCGCCGGTACCATTACAACGACAATGACAGCGACAATCCCGAACACCATTTGTCAGCCCTCGGCGATGTCTTGCCGCACGATCTATGTCATCCAAGCCGTGAAGCATGAGCTTTGTTAACTGTGTCGCGGGCACAGCAACCAACCCTTGCGTCGCTCGTTGACCTTTGCTGGTTGATCCCAGCACGCTTCCTGAAACTGCCCGCTGCTCTGCCACGGAACAGCGGGCTTTTTTAGTCGATTTTCAACGTCCCGCTAAGCCACGTGGAATGGAACACCTGTTCAGATTTCTTACCGCGTACTATCCCGCTCCGGCAGCGCTGGCCAAACTGGCCCGCAGCCGGGGTTCCGCCACACAGTACGTTCTGGATCAGCGGCTTCGCAGAACGATTACTGGCAACTATGGGGAAGTCGGCGATTTGGCCGCGTGCTGCGCGGCCACCAGCCACCTCGGTCAGGTGATCTCGTAGTAGAAATCGCAGATCAGATCAGCGACTTTCACGGCCTCGAAGTCCGACATGTGCGCCGCGTTCTCAACAGCGACCGTCTCCAAATCGTCTTGATCGATAGCCAGAAGGTCAAGCAATTTTGCAAATTTGATTTTGAGTTCGGGGTCGCCGTCGAATTCGTCGATCGTGACATTCAGAACGTTTACGTTCGCTTCGATCACTCTCGTTTGAATGCTTTCCGAGGAGGCTGCTAGCGCGCGGATCGCGGCGAAGAAGTGTTCACGAGCATTAGTATATTTGTCGTCCATTTGGTACCTCTATCGGCAAAAAACTGCACCCTGGACGCGGGGGGCGAGCTGCGCACCTACGCCTTTCATCGAGCAGATGTCAACAACCTCGGCGGCTTCCTTAAGCGCGCGCAGCCATCCACGGCAGGTTGAGGCGGCATACAAACGGACAGCGGGCCCTTTTTCGCGTATAAGCGGAACCCGATATTCAACGGCTTGTTCCTGTGACGGCAGCGTTCCGCTGCTGGCCAAGAACCCGCATCCTTGGCCGGGCCCCTTCTCGGCATTGAGGCGGGCCCACTTCGGACTACTCCGTGTGAATTGCCCGCTATCGAAAGGTGGCGGGCTTCGGTCTCTAGCACTTGTATGACTAAAGGCCGCCGGCTCTTCAGCAGCTGCCGCTGACCAAATGCCGTCGGTGACGCGCTTGATGATGGTGGCCATGATTGCCACCTCGTCGCCACCTTGATGCTGCCCCGTACAATGCCCTGATTCAAGAGCGGGAAATTGCGGCGGCAAGGTAGCTATATCTAGTTTGATCCTAAGTCGGGAGCCTGGCATCTTGACGCGACTATGCGTCGGGATGCTCGCTGCCTACTTCCGCCTCGCCGTTCCAATGATGCGAGCTCCATCGGGGGTCGAGCATTTTTGCCTTAGCGGGGGCTCACGGCCCCTCAGGGGAAGGCTTCATGCATCACCCCGCGGAAATCGCACCTTTCGACTTTCTGCCCGCAAGTCGCAAAGGCATAAAAGTGGTCGGCGTGGTACAGCGGCCAGCTCCTATGCGCACTTGTGACGCCGGCCCAGCAAAGACAGAAAAACAGGATTAGCGGAGGCGAGATGCGGGCGGCCTGAATTGACCCCCGCCTCTCGGCATAATCGGAATTGTGGCCCCTTCTATAACTATTTGTAAGGTTTGCGTCGTGTGAACGCATGAGGATCGATCAGGACGAGTGAAATCTATTGGCAAGCCCAGATTGGAGGTTGCTGTGATGGGCGATTCTGATGGTGATGTAATGACCGAGCGGTCATTCGAGGGGAGCGCTTATAGCAATTACCGATCGAGCCATAAGACCCCAGGCTACGGCGCCGATTACGCCAAAACCTTCCGTTCGGGCTACTATGCTGCCTTGTGGTCGCGGATCGAACGCCCGCTGGTCGAAAGCATTCTCAGGCCTCTTGGCGGGCCGGGCCGCAGCTGCCTCGACTTCGCGTGCGGCACGGGCCGCGTTACAACTGTTGCAGGACCGTTGTTTGGTGAGGTCGTTGGCGTCGACGTCTCTCAATCCATGCTTGCTTGCGCGCGGGTTCCGGGCAACGTCAAGCTGGTGAAAGCCGATCTGACGGTGGCCCCCCTTTCCAGAAGATTCGACGTGGTTACGGCTTTTCGATTCTTCCTGAACGCCGAAGACACTCTTAAGCGGGATGCACTGTCGGCCATTCATGAGCATTTGAACGACGGCGGGTTGCTGGTGTCGAACATCCACATGAACGCAGCCTCGCCAATGGGGCTGGTCTGCCGCTTTCTGAACCGAATTCGGGGGCGCGTCGTGCGCAGTACGTTGAGCATCCACGCATTTCGCCAGATGCTCGTTGCCAACGGCTTTGTTGTCGAACGGGTCATCGGCTATGGGTTTTTGCCGCGGCCGGGGTGGCTGCTACCAAGGCTTTGCGAAATGTTGGTCGGGCCCGTTGAAACGATATGCAGGAGAGCCGGTGTGCCAGCACGCTTTGCTCAGAATTTCTTGGTGGTCGCCAGAAAGCGATAGTCGCAGATCGGCTTCCCTCGGGGCGAGGCGTTGTCTACAGCCGATCGAAATCGGCAAGTCCGAGACGCATAAGAAAGATCCTTCGCTTGGGGCCCAAAGGCGGCCGCTGCGGTGAGCATGCACCCTTATTTGTGGAAAATCTTCTGACTGGTTTTGGCAAATCGGAAGCCAGTTCGCCAACGAAATGGCACAGCAATATTGGGGGTGAGGCAACGCAAACAGGAGAGTATCATGAAGTCATTCGTGACAACTTTCGCCAGGGTTCTGGCTAGCAGCGCATTCATCCCAGTCCTTCGAACCTCGTCAACGCGCCGAACCCCAGCAATCCGAGTCTGAGCGGACCAAGTCTGACCGGCAAGGTGGCCCGGATGTCCGACACTCAGGTGGCGCGAATGAAGAAGCGTTGCGTCGACGTTCTGAGCAACGCGGGCGCTTATGACCGGGACCTGCACCAGCTCTGCCCGCTGATCGCGCGGCGTTAACGTGCAGTTCGGTTGGGTGTCGCTCGGTAATGTCCCATCAACCGAGCTGCCATCAAAAAGAGCCCGTCACTGCTTCCTTAGTGGCGGGCCTTTCCAATGTGGTCCAGAATGCCGATGATGTCTTTACGCAGACATCGGCTGCGTGAGCCCACCGAAGTGCGGTCAGCAAGCTGCTCAATGACCGTCAAGAAGCGAGTGCCGAGGTAAGGCCTGGGCCTCGGCGCCACCCGCATGGTCCCTGCCGCCTTGGCTCGCTCGTGACCGCCTATTGAGGCTAATGAAGGAAGTAATTCTTCCGGTTCTTGTCCGCGCTATTTCCCCATGCTCAACGCAACCAACAGTGCCGGCACGAAGAAGAGTCCAATTGCCATGACTACGACAGCGAAAAGGCCCAGTCTCTCCGTTCGTCTGACGAGGTCCTCAATATTGTCGTCCTCCGCAGAAAGGAGGAGGTCAAGCGCTGACGAGGTATCAGGAGCAGGGGTATTGTTGTCATTTGCGGCGGCTTGATTTGCACCGTCATGGACTGTTGGCCGTTCGACAAAGGTCACGGCCTGCCTCGCTTCTAGGTATCTCACAACGTCACCTCCAAGTCGAATGGACAACAAAGCGGTCCGCCCACGGGCGGCGCCAACGGGTGCGGTCGTAACGTGCTTGGCAGGCCTCGGTTGCGGGGCAGGGACTTCAGTCGGGTGGCCCCCGGACCTTAGCCCTGCAGGGGCGCGCAAATGCGTGGACCGTTGCGCGACTTTTATTAATCGAAATTGGAGAGTAACATCAGGGCCGACGGCTCCAGCCGCGGCTGTCCCGGCAGCGGCTGCCAATGGCGGCCAGCTATTTAGAGCGAGCGGAGGCGACTGAAGCGAACAAACTCCAGTCATCGGGGAGTAGGAGCCAAAGATGACCTATTGCACAACGAAATTGCCCACACTCTAATTCGCAGCCAGCCTACCACAGCGACTTTTTCCCGCCTTTTTACCCCTTACGACCTATATGGTTGCGTTCCGTGCGGCTCTGTTCTTCTTCTGGGATGGATTTGTGGATACCGCCTTGACAGCCAAAGCGCGAAATACTTGCCCCGCGAGGCTTCCCAGTTTTCGTGGCCCTCGGCTTCTGGGCGGTGGCCAAAGTGGGCCGCATAAGAGGAATGCGTGGTGGGTAAAAAGTAGAACCCGCTAGCCCGCGAGGGGGCAACGCGGGTCACATCAGCACAGGAAGGGACGTAGCTGTGCCGATCCGCTATGTCAGCCAAGAACCAGTCCGGCATTAGCAAAGTGAGCGCCACCGCAAAGTTTGGCGCAGCAACCATCGCGCTTGGCTAACAGTTCTATAAACCTGATGTTCCGGGCTTTCCGGGAACCAACATTGACCGCCCCTTTCCAGTTCCGCGCAGCTCGAAGGGCCAAGACATATGCTTTTGCCGTGGGTCTTTAGTCCGATTCATTATGCGACTGAAGTCTGAGCACGGGAACCATGCCGCTGGCGGCAAGTTCGGAACAGGGGCGGGCAGAAGGTTCTGCTGTCGCCAGATTACAAGAGGAGAAAACTATGAGAATGCACCTAACCAGCGCCGCCGCGGCGCTCGTCCTACTTGCCGGCGTTGGCGCAGTGGCCGCCGAGGAGGTTGTTATCACACCTGAGCAGGACACCGTAGTGCGCGAATACGTGAAGAAGCAGCCGCTGGCTTCCGTCAAGATTCCGGGCGTGGAACTCAACATCGGCACGGCTGTGCCGGATACGGTCGAGCTCCACGAGGTTCCGAACGTCAAATACCGCTACGTTGTGATCGACAACCGGACGGTTCTTGTGGATCCGAGCACCCGAAAAATTGTGAAGGTCTATGACTAACCTGGATTGCCCTCGCTCCACCGCCATCGATGGCGGTGGAGCTTTGTAGGCTTAACTTCAAGCAAGAGTACGCGAAGCTCGGATAACAGGGGACTTCCGCCATGGAGGAACCCACCGGCCGGATCCACTAGGAACCTTCGCCCTTCATCGCTGCCGTGCAACAACTTGAGCGGACAAGCCAGCGGACTGCGACACCCGCCCCGGTAATATGTCCGCCATGCCAATGAGGTGGCACCAGCCACCCGTACCGGAGAGCACTGTGCAAATTGGAGAGATTATCGCTAATCTGTTCGCCACCGTTTTGCTGCTAGGTCTTCTGGCAATCATGTTCTTCGTCTCCGGAAAACAACTCTTGCCCGAGCGGACGGCGCGAATGGTGATCGTCTTGCCCGTGGATGCGATTAAGACAGCTGCGTTCAAGAACACGCACTTGAATTTGCCATCCAGTTTTAATGTGGGGGTTGTCCAGCCGCGACCAGATGGTCGGCGACAATGATTGGCAGAAGTGAAAGCAGAAAGATGAAGCTCGAACGCCTGGCGGCCTCGGTACCAAAGCACGAGTTCGAATTTCTGATGAAGCTTGGGCAAATGACGCGAGCGGAAATGTTAGCTCTGATCGAAAAGCATGACGGACAACGTGCCGCAGTTTATGCCGATCTCGCCAAGATGACCGCGCGGCGATGAAGGTGAAGCGGATGCCGCCCGCTCATCCCGCATAGGCCTTGTTCGGGGCATGCGGATTTCGGTGCGAGCGGAGGCGGGACGAGCCCGACGGGCCATTCGAACACAGACACGTTGAAAACGGCTTTTCTTCTGGTCGCGCTTCGGGACGCCGCACGGGCCTCGCCTTCCGCGTCAGGGCAGTTCTATCTCACGCACGCGACGATCAGGGCGGTTCTTCTCATTGGCGCCGGCCGCAGGTCTGCTCACAAGCGATACGACTGCTGGGACGATATTTTGCGCATTGCGAAGGCGATTATCGCTGCCAATCATTGGAGGATTGCGACTGTCAGGCTCGAACGTCTGCTGCACGACGCCCAAAGCATCCCTCACACTTGGTCCGGCTAGACGGGGGCCCCACACCAAACGTCCCCCCACGAACGCAGCGCTGTGTAGATGATCAACTGGATCGGCCGAAGTGACCGGAACTGCGAAGCTTTGCCAATAGCATCGCTGCCGCCCCTCGGAAATCAACACGCGCATGCTCGCTGAGAGGAGATGATTCCCAGGCAGCCAGCTCCGCTACCAACACAGCGGTCTCGCCGTTTACCGACGCGCACCTCAGATCTCCGGTCTTCTCCATCAAAACTATTGCGGTGCCAGCGTCGTCATACCCGATAGCGGCCATCCGTTGGACGTGATTGTCACCATAGATACGAACGTCGAACAAGACAGTTCCCGATGTTTTCGCCGCGGCGTCAGCGACGCGATCGCCGAATGGCCGATGCATGCCGTCGCCGTCGCCGAGCGACTGCTCGAATAGCACCATTTCAACATGTTCCGCGACCATGCCGGCCAAGGTGCCCGCACCAGTTCGATTGGCAATGGGTTCGGCGGGGATATCCACACAGCATCTACGGCTAAATTAGGAAATTTTAATCAATACCTCAAATGAGCGACGCACGGCCGCATCGAAGATCAAGCCGTGCGCTAGCGCCTGATTGTTCCACGACGAATTGGTCGAACACCACCCATTGGTTGCGCGGTTGGGCATGCTCGTGGTCCTGGCGCAACGCGTTGAAGCGAGCGGGGTCCACACGACCGTCGCTCATTTGATGCTGATGTGGCCTGATCAATAGTATCTTCGGAACCCGAACTGCCCAAGCGTGTTTAGGTGGTTCCGCCGGGAGTTGAACCAAGATGCAGAATGACGTGACGCGACATCGCCATGCCCGGGTGGGCGATCGAAATCTCTTCATCCGCGAAGGCGGGCCCAGAGGATGCTCCTGTGGTACTCCTGCCGCACGGATATCCTTGCTCGTCCTTCCAGTTTCGGCGGCTAATCCCGGCGCTGGCAGATCGCTGGCACACTATCGCCTTCGACTGGTCAGGCTCGAAACGCATTTCGACGAAGCCCTGCCGCTCGTTCGCGATTTCCTTTCGCGCACGCTGAATTGATTGCGGACATGAACAACACTTCGATAAGGGAGACCGTCATGGCCACGAAGCCGACCATTGCGCGCATCTGGCGCGGCCGCACCCGTCGTGACGTCGCAGACATCTACGAACCCTACATACGGACAGAAGGCATTCCGCCACTTCAAAAAGTGGCGCACGGCGTGCAACTTTTCCGCGAGGATCAGGACGACGAGACTTGGTTCACTACCATCTCCTATTGGCCGAACATCGAGGCGATGGCCGCCTTCACTAAAGGTAAGCCTGACAAAGTACATCATCTTGATCGTGATGCCGAACTGCTGATCGAATTGCCCGAGCGCATCGAAGTCCACCACATCCTGATCGATGAGCAGAACTTACGCTGATCAGCAGCGGCATGCGCAATCTCGTCTGTTCAGCATCATGTCGTTGATCTGGAGCCTCACTTAGGCAGCGATCAAGTTCGGGCTAGATGCGGATATGCCGCCGATCATGCTGGCTGGGCTGTGCTATGTCCTAACCGATTCGATCCTTGTCGTCGTCCTCCGGGACATGCGATCTGCCTTGGCCGAAGCCGATCCGGCCGCACATCGTTTCGGCGCTTCGACGAATGCCGGCACCTAGGGCCTCCTGTTCTTGGGAATGCAGGACCGTGCCTTCCGGCCCGTCGGGCTTGCGACCTCTCGCTGATCCCGGTTCTGCTTTTCGCGTTATCCGTCCTCGTGGGCGAGGAACGGCCAACTTGGGCTGGGGCTGCATCAGCCTCGTGGACCTGTTCTCGTCTCGTCTGGCCTTGCAGGATTGGGATCCGGTATGGGGCTTGCCGCTATCGTCGCCGGCACCGCTGCTGTTGTCTGGGAAGCACGCTTGCCGGGTATAGGCGGCCCCAAGTCTGAAAGCTTGGTCATAAAGCGCCGACCCGGTTCATCGACAAGCGCCTTTTTCCCCCTAGGCGAGACGTGGCTCTGAACCAGACGCACCTTGTCCAGATCAACATTAACCATTGTGCCCAGCGCGATGTCCTTCCTTACCAGGCACCTGCAGGCCGACGCCATATGATGGCTATGGTGAGCCCTATGCCGCGGCCTTCAACTCTGCCGCGATGCAGAGGCCTGAGGCTGCCGGAGTGCACCGCGGTGCTGAAGCAGGCCGTGAAACGATCGCACTCGCGAATTGACGCCGCCCGGCGGTTGGCGAAGTTTGCTCATAGGGCCGTACTTGTTGAACCGATGCTGATCCAGATGTGCGAGCAGCGCATCGATCTGCCGCTCGGCCAGCGCCTCGAAGGCTGTGCATATATCGATCCCGCACGCCTTCAGGATTTCGCGGGCGCGCTTCGCATTTTCGTTCCGTTCATGCATCAGGGCAGTCTCCGATTATGGCGGCAGTTGCCTTGTTAACCAGCATAATCGAGTTGCCGTATGGCTTGCTAGACCGGAGAGCCAATCCGGGCCGCCTTGGCCGGATGGCCACCTATTATCTCACACACCGGTTTTGATTCTAAGAGAATTCGTGTGCAGTTGTGGAACGATTTTCGTTTGGGGATTTACAACTAAGTGGTCCATCCCTCGTGGGTGTAGCGGCTCCAATCGCAGAAGCCCATCGCTTACGGATTAGCCGCGACGTTCTGTTCTAGGTGACCGACGAAGGAACAATTTTAGCGAGCGATAATTTCATAGGTCAGTTAGCCAAGGGAGGCTATCTTGACCCGACGACTGATGGACAAAGAGCGCTTTGAGCGCGCTGATCGTGAGGCTAAGCTATTGGTCGAAGCAGAGGCGAAGGCGCGAAAGGCAAAGACGGCACGGTTGCGGGAGCTCCGTCTTTCGGCACAGCCGACGGAGAAGTCAGCTCCGGTTAAAAGGCGCCGGCCGCCCGCCAAAAAGCCGTCGCCGAAGATTATCGAAGTCGACTAAGGCCAAAGCTGCTGGACTGCCTCGAGAACAACGTAGATGGCTGTTGCCAAGAAGGATCAGCAGCGCGTCACCTACACATGTGGCTCCCCTGATACGGCGCGGCCCGGCGCGAAGGTGTGGCGCCCACGGCCGGGCCTGACCGGCGGGGGCACGGACTCGATACAGGGCACCGGATCGCGCTTTATATCAGCGCTCACTAAAGCTTCCGCCGTGCAAATGAATGACTGCGCTCAGTTTGCTGCCACCGGTCGTTTTAACCGGGTGGCGGGTCTCCTTTTTCTGGAACCCTTTTATCGTTTGCTAATTGAAGTCGCGGCGGCCCGGTGCGTGCCGCTGGCCAACGTTGGCATGACCTTAGTTGGTCGGCCCGCGTCCGCTGCAAATGGGCGCGGGCCAATATGTGAACGTACGGAGTGTCCGGATGAGCCAGCGCGGTGCAGATTTTTTGTACAAATGGATTTCGGCGAACGTGCCCGAAACGATTGGTGCCGATATCATCTCGGTGGCTGAGCTTACCCAGCAGCTGTTCGCCGACGCCAAGGCAGTCGGACTCAGCAGTACCGAGATCGAGGAAGACACAGGTAGTGTGTACGAGGCGATCCTTGATGCCGTAGTGCACCACGATGCCGGCGTGGCGAACTGACTGGCCTTGCTATGCCGATAAAATGGGTGGACGGTTCAAACTTTCATCGACGGAAAGATGAAGCTGACAATGTTCTGCCACGTCTCCAGTTGCAACCATAGCAAAATGCTAGGCTTGGTACGGACGCTCCCGCTATGGCGGATGACTTGAGCCCGAAATTACACTGCGAGCGATGCGGCTCGGAAAAGGTCGGGCTAATCTACGCGCCAGACCCAAAACTAGATGTCGGCGGAACCTCTATGCGGGAGGCAAGGCGGGCGGCCGACCGGCGGCTCTGCAGTGCATGGCGCTGGCCACAGCCGATCGCCAGGACGCGCCCGATACTCCGGCGGCTGCCAGCGAACAGCCGCTCAAGCAACTTCGCATGGCTGTCGCAACGACCCTTGCCGTTTCCCGAGTTCGGTCTTCGAATCTCGGTCTCCTTGAACCCTGCATCTCGCAGAGCAGCGATCACGTCATTTGGGTCGCGCGGAGTGAAGATATCCGCCGGCATGTTCAGCCGGTCCATATGCACCTTCGGGAGGAAGCCCAACACGATGCGCCCGCCTGTACCAAAACGCGCGCAAGCTCCGCTGATCCAGCTTCAAGGCTTTGCCAGAAGTATACCGTGTGGACGCTTAGGGCCTTGTCAAATGTCGAGTCCCGCAAGGGCAGGTCTTCTACTGTCCCGACGTGGAACTCAGCTCGTCCGGCGCTCACAGCCTCGGCAAACTGACGACAGGCGGTTTTTACGACGTCCTGAGAGCGTTCAACACCGCAGACCAATGATGTGCCACGGAGAAGTCGAGGCAGTGCTGCGCCGCCCCCGAATCCGACTTCCAGGACTCGATCTTCCGGCACTAACTGGAGTTGATCGAGAGCGTAGCTGTTCAGCCGGGCGTTGCCGCGATTCATTCCTGCCCGAACTAGCCAGCCGCCGATCCCCTTAGCTATGAACTTTGGCGCCAATCCGGTCTACCCCCATGCCGATCTTAGAACGGTTCGCTAGGGACGAGCAACAGTCGACGAACTGCCTAGCCATTCCTAGGGACCTAGAGCCGCACGACCTTATCAAGCTCCAGACTGTGTCCCGCCTAATGTTTGATGCCCGTACCCAAGCGACGTAGCCGCTTCTTTGTTAAAGAGTGAGGCCTCTTCTTCGGTATTGAAAGGGTAGGCAGTAGCTGTACCGTCTGGCTTGAGCATGACGGCTAGGAACGGGAAACCCTTCCCAGGCGGGGGATACGCGATGAATGCCGGTTTTTTGCCCATCTGGCACCCTTAGCACGAACCACAGGGGTTAAGCCAATTGGGCGGCAGGCTGGACGCTACTACCCCCCACCTGCCGTGGCCTGCCCCAAAAGCGGCCTGCGACGCAATGGGTAAAGCCTGGCATCATCTGCCGCGTGAAACACTTGCGCGGCGAGGAGAATTTGCGGCATGCTTCCCTCCAGGACTTTCGGGAGGAAAATCATGCCAATCCGGCGAAAGGCGACTGATGCCGGCCGAAGTGGCGCTCCTCGGCAGGGTTTTCGATAAGCTGAAACTTGAGCAAGGGTCACCGGACACCCTCGATACGATCGCATCGCGAATTATCGCAAATTATATGGCCGGCATCAAAGACGAGGCTGAACTCGTCTCGCTTTCACGATGGCCGCTCCGTCGCTAGGATTGTCGAGGCGGCCGGGCCAGCCTTCAGGTTGACACAGGATGACTAGCCGGGCCGCGCCGGTTGTCCATTACGCGGCAGTTGTGAGCTTTGTAAAAGTGGAATGCAGCTGTGGCAACGTCCGCTACTGCCGTTCGGCCGATCTGATGATGGTCTATGGCGGGGGCGTCGATCCTATGAAGCTGAAGTTCGACTGCAACCGCTGTAAGCCCGATATCAAGATCACGCTGCTCGAGGTGCATCCCGAGCACCTTCCCAAGAAGCTGATGATCCACAACCGATGAAAGTAGGCGGCAGGATCACCTGGTACACGGAACGTTTTCGTGGATAGCGACCGCCTCACAGGTCCGATCAGCTGATCAACCCGGGGGGGACCGTCAGGGCCGGCAAGATGGCGGCGGCGCCTGAGGGCAGTTCAAGGACCGGCGCGCAGCTGCTGTAGAGGTCGCCTAAATCGAGGGCGTCGGGCGCACTTGCCTCGAAAATCAGCGCGCACGGAACATTCGGCCTAAAAGTTGGTCCCGGCGGCTGGCGGTGCCCTCCATCGCCTCCCTAAGATCGGGACTCGGATCGACCGCGCCTCTGGGCGTCCACAACGGTGTCCTGCCGACGCCGTCAGGCAGACTTAGCCAAGGTTTATGTATGGAAGGGCCTTGAGGGCGGCTCTGCCAGGGTGATCTGATTTCCATCAGGATCTGCGATTTGCGCGATCCTCCCGTAGTCACCTTTCGATTCACCTGTGAGCTTCACGCCGATTTCTTCGAGCGATTTGCGGGTTCTTTCCATCTCTGGCACGACAATAGTCAGTCTCCCTGACCCAGCATTCTCCTTGTCATGGAAGATTTGAATGTTCGCGCCTGCAACATCACGCCATTGAATCAGTCCATCCATGGGACGATCATCAGGCCTCCGCTCAAAAAGCTGGCTATAAAACTTCTCCGCACCATTCATGCTGGTTGTCGCGAGCGCCGCGTAAATTGCTTGGATTTGCATGTGCATGCCTCCATTTCAAATCTGCTTCTCTAAATGAGAAAGAGCGCAGTTCCGTTCCAAAATTCGTGTCATCGGGAGTAGCAGTGTTCCCTAGGGTTGAGGACAAGAGGAGCGTCGATGCCGTCGAGACGAATTCGCTGCCCGTGAACTTCGATTGTGATCTCTGAAATCGAGTGGCCGGATATCTTGGCGATGTCCTCTACGCTCGATCCCCACGCCCGCTCAGTGATGAACGTTCCACGCAGGACTTTGCAATCGCTGATAGACGCCGAAATGTGCGTCCCTGCGTTTTGCCAGAACGAGCGGCAATCACGGTGCTCGAAAAGCTACGCGACCGCTTTGGACCGGACAAGCGCGCCATTGGAGTGGGATCTGAAGCCGCTCGGCAGTAAAAGGCGGTCGGGCAACGACAAAGGTACGCGGATGATAGGAGGAAGGCTGGCAGCCGGGTCGGTACTGCTAAGATAATGGAATTTGGCTTGGGGGAATGGACTGTGAGAGTTCTGCGACGGGGTAGGGAACGATATATTTCCGCAATTTCTGGTCGAGATGTTAACGACGTCGAGCATAGTTGCGGTCTTTGCCTACATGGCGACCGGATCAATCTGGAAGGCCTTGTCTGGACCATCAAGGATGGCGCGCGTCAGTACGATGTCGCGATCAGCCTGATCTGTAAGTGCGCCGCATGGGAAGTGCCAGGCCTATGGAGCCCTAACTGGTCGATATAGCTGCGCGGAGTCAAATCGGCGCCGTCCGCTCGCTTACCTCTTCGATCTTATCGAGAACAGCTTCGGGCGCCACGTCGCGCTTGAGCTCCTTCAGTTCGCCGTCTGCTCCGGTGTTTACGTTCAGGCGCTTGGCAATCTCTTCCACCAGCTTGATGAGTTTGGTCGTCTCATGTTCATTCAGCAGGCTCATCTGCAGATCGAGGTCTGACCTGGCATCGTCCTCTGCCGCCATGCGATTCTGGTTGATCAGCACGAAGGTTGAGAGAAAGATTGCCTCGACCGAGGCAAACATTGCGAGGATGACCAGCGATGGATCAAACGGCTTGATAAGGGTTGTGACGCCGAGGTTGAGCCACGCCCCAAAGAACAAAAGGTGGATGTAGACGAACATCATGCTGCCGGCAAAGCTGCTGCGGCCGCGCGTTGCTCCAGGGATGCAGCCGTGGCGTCCCGTTTTCGCCGTTCGACCAGTGCTTCTATATTTCGGGCCAGGGCAGGGGCGAGGCCCTCCGGCGCCGGGGTGGTCGGCGGGACGGAGCCGTTGCTCTGCGAGGTGGCCATGGGATCCATCGTGTCTCTCCTCTTTAAGGCGCCTAACTCCCTGTTCGACAATTCGGTCCATTGGCCGATGTCGGCAGGCGGGAGATGAGGCGTCCAAGCGAATTTGCGCACAGCGTGCTTAGGCCGGCGACTTCTCGTTCCTTCCGAACTTTAGCCGGCGCTAATAATAGGTGATTTGCGGCATTTGCTTTCCCGCTCCGGCCGCGACCTGCGCGGCCGAGGGATGTGTGGCAAGAGTGGGCGGCGGACGGCCTGCCGCAAACGCGCGCTGGGCGGGACTCCTTTCCCACTATTTGGTGCTGGGGGCAGACGGTTTCATCATCACGCGCAACTGCATCTTATCAATAGTTGCGACGATGGCAGCCGCCAGCGCTTCCGCCTCATGGATCAACTCCGGCCCGTAGAGGCCGTTCACCGCTTCCTGGCTCGGTAGGACGCCGGGCGGACAATGCTCCTCTATCGTCGCTCTTATCAACCGTAACGCGTCGCGGGCCTCGGGATCGTTTTTCATGCTCGTCGAACACGCTGGTGGGATAAAGGTTCCGGAACTATTTTAGTTAAAGCTAATTGACTCGCGTGTTCTGCGAGTCCTGGGTATGGGTCTGAAATTCATCAAGCCGATGGAGCCCGAACTGGTCGATATCCCGCCGCAAAGCGCGGAGTGGATCCACGAGATCGAATTTGACGGGTACCAGACCGAGTTGATCAAGGGACGACGGGATTCTGCTGATTACCAAGAACGGCTACGACTGGACGGGCCGCTATATCCAGCTTGCCGGCGAGGCAGAGGCGATCGATGCGAAAGACTTCATCATCGACGGCCAGGCGATCACCATCAACGAGGCCAGCCTGTCCGATTTCCATGCACTTCAGTCAGCCATCACCACCCGCAAGCCATCCAGCGAACTGTATCTGGTGGCCCTCGACCTCCCTGTACCTCAACGGGCACGATTTGCGCGACATGCCGGTGGAAGAC
Source organism: Mesorhizobium sp. WSM4308 (assembly GCF_002294905.1). Classification (NCBI taxonomy): domain Bacteria; kingdom Pseudomonadati; phylum Pseudomonadota; class Alphaproteobacteria; order Hyphomicrobiales; family Phyllobacteriaceae; genus Mesorhizobium; species Mesorhizobium sp. WSM4308. Next base: position 173,985 of record NZ_NSFW01000014.1, read on the forward strand.
CGCCGCGAAATCCTCCAGGCGCTGATCCCGACCGGCGGCGGCATCACGCTCAGCGAAGCAATGCCGGGGTGCGATGCCGTCTATCTTGTCGACCAAGCCGGCCTATCGCAGTGGTCCACGATGGGATAAGAGGCTCGTCACCTAGGCCGCGGCATCGTCACGTATTAGCCAAAGCTTAATTATTCTCTGTCGACCGCGAACTTGAAAACATCCCGCCGTCCCTGGTCCACCACCCGGAACCAATGAGCCTGCACAGTTCTGACGACGAACGGCCCGGTCGTAACTTTGCTGACAGCCTCCAAAGCTGTCGCGCCGTGGGCAATGTGCAGGGCTACAACTTCGTCACCCTTCATTTCATCGATATGGTACTTTGTCGTCATGGGCTCATCGCCGGGGAACGAGCCCTAAACGCCATCGATCAACGCAGGTTCCTCTCCCCGCAAAGCGCGGCCTTATATCGGCGGGGCGCTTCTGGCTTTTAGAGCCCACTACCGATTTCGGTAGCCGTATATAAATCGACGCTACCATTGCTCTCTAAACGCCCGTCGCCAGGAAAGCGACGGGCAAATAGACCAATAAGCGGAGCGGTTGCCATTGGTCAAAGTTGTCTCTCCGAAAAATGGAGGTGAAATAGACAGATGGATAGGAGTGTTGGCCAAGTGCAGTGGTTGCTGGCACCAATGTTCGTGACCACCCTGCTGTTCCTATCCTTTGGGCGCATCATTGGATAGATTTCGTTCATATCCGCGCAGTCATGTCCTTCCTATGCAGATAAGTTCGCTCCGCCGCAGACGTGGCGAGCGAGCCCTCTAATCGGAGACAGTGTGAGGTTGTGATGTTCCGCGACAAAAGAACACAGGTTCTTGAGGCAAACTAGCTCGCGACAGTGCCGATTTGCGTAGCAAGCACCGCACTACTGACCGTGGCGAACATATGAATCGGCGCTGATACCCCGGCGGCCCGGCGCGAAGGTGTAGCGCCCACGGCCGGGCTGACCGGCGGGGGCACGGACTCGATACACGGCACCGGATCGCGCTTTATATCAGCGCTCACTGAAGCTTCCGCCGTGCAAATGAATGACTGCGCTCAAGTTCGTTGCCATGTCGCCCTAAGCCGATGGCGGGCTCCTTTTTTGGAACCCTTTCAGCGTTTGCTAATTGAAGTCGCGGCGGCCCGGTGCGTGCCGCTGGCCAACGTCGCCATGACCTTGGTGGTTCGGCCCGCGTCTGCTGCATGGGCGCGAGCCGATATGAACGTACGGATGGTTCGGATGAGCAAGCGCGGTGCAGATTTTTGGTACAAATGGATTTCAGCGAATGTTCCCGAAACGCTGAGTGCCGATATCATCTCGGTAGCTGACCTTGCCCAGAAGCTATTCGCCGACGCCAAGGCAGTCGGACTCAGCAGTACCGAGATCGAGGAAGACACAGGTAGTGTGTACGAGGCGATCCTTGATGCCGTAGTGCACCACGATGCCGGCGTGGCGGACTGACTGGCCTTCCCTATCAAAGGCTATCGGCCTGATCTACGCGCCAGATGGGACATCACCTCTTCGAAGACAAAGGCAGGCAATACAGGGAGCGGGCTGGCAGCCCGGGGTCGGTACTTGCTCTGTTGCAAAAATACTGGAATTTTGGCTTAGGCCCATTGGGGAGTGACTGTGTGAGTTCGCCAGCGGCTGTGGGGAAACGATGTATTTTCCGCAATTTCTGCTCGGGATGTTCACGACGTCGAGCATCGTTGCGGTCTTTGCCCTACATGGCGACCGGATCAATCTGGAAGGCCTTGATCTGGACAATCATTGCCGCGATTGTGTTGCAGGTCGGATATTTTGTGCTGGTGACAAGGCTAATCTATCAGCGTCGCACCGCTGAAGAGAGAAAAGCAAATCAGGATTTCGCCCAATAGCAGCCAGTCAGGCCGACGTCCCCGTTACGTAAGGACGGTCTGTCACTTTAGGCGGCTGATATGCGGCGGCCCGGCGCGGAGGTGAGGCGCTCACGACTGGCCCGACCGGCGTTGGACGGTGCGGCATCCGGCGTCAAAGATTGGTGACACCTAAATTAATCCTTTCGACCGCGACCTTGAAAACTTCGCGCCGTCCCTGGTCCCCCCAACTCGGAACCAATACGTCTGCAGCGCCCTGTCCCTGCTGCGGGCGCTTCCACCCCACTCAGGATGAGTCAGTTCTTCATGTATTGATCTTCGGCAGCCAAGTTGCCAAGAGCATTGCCGCTTCAGGTCCCCTGCAAACGAAGCCGGTACGACCATCTTACGTATGAAGGTGGTAGACCTTGCTGACGATCTTCCACTCTCCGGCGATCTTGAGCAGGGAAAGATAGTCGGTAAACTTCATGCTCCCGAACTCGTCCTCAACCTTCACCGTGGCTGCATCGACCGTGATGTCGAGCAAGGAGGCTTTCCAGTTTGGGCTGCTGTTCGGGGCCAAGCTCGCGCCCATAACCTCGCCCACATAGGCATCGACGCTCAGCCATTCGACTGCGCCTTGGTAGTTACCGATGATTGATGCCGATGGGTGAAACGCCGCTCGCAGCTTTTGCTCGTCGGCAGCGGACATAGCGAGGACGTAGGCCTCAACCGCAGCCTTGATTTGGCTTTCATTGGTGTTTGACATCAAGGCTAGCCCCGAGCTTTCCCAGATCATAGCCCAACCGAAGACCATTTGCCACTTCCGGCGGCGCCGCTATTGCTCATCAGCTTGCTGGAACCAACCAAAGACAGGGCACGGTCGTATGTGGGGACGCCAGGGAGCATAATAATTGTGGCGCCGTCTTCGGGGTCTAGCGGTTCATGCCCAGGCCCTTCATGGTAGAGGACCGGGCGCACTGATCGACCACCCGCAGCAGGGACATTAGTCGAAATGATCTTGCGCACTCGCCGGTTCCGTGTCGTTTGCCGGGGATAGGCGGCCCAAGGTCGGATAATTTGGTCATCCTTTGAGGGCCTTAGCTTCCCGTTCCAGCGTGTCGCGGTCATTGCCGTACTTGGCGATCAACTCCCGTACCTGCGGGATAGACAGGCCAAATTTGCTCGCGAAATAGCCGACCTCGTATTCCTCATCGCCGCTAACGCGGCTGCGATCTTGATAGCCAAGCTTGTTCTTGTCGTCAGTCATCGTGGTTCTCCCAGCATGCGATCGACGGCAACGTGCGTCACTCCGATTTGTTTCGCTGGGCATCTCCAATTCCGGAACTATTTTAGTTAAAGCTAATTGAATCGCGTGTTTTGCGAGTCCTGCGAATGCGTCTGAAATTCATCAAGCCGATGGAGCCTGAACTGGTCGATACCCCGCCGCAAAGCGCGGACTGGATCCACGAGATCAAGTACGACGGGTACAGGACCCAGATCATCAAGGATGACGAGGGGATCCGGCTGATCACGAAAAACGGCTACGACTGGACAGGCCGCTATATCCAGCTTGCTGGCGAGGCAGAGGGGATCGAAGCGAAAGACTTCATCATCGACGGCGAGGCAATCACCATCAATGAGGCCGGCCTGTCCGATTTCCATGCACTGCAATCGGCCGTCACCAGCCGAACGCCATCGCGCGACATTTATCTGGTGGCGTTCGATCTCCTGTACCTCAACGGGCACGATTTGCGCGACATGCCGGTGGAAGACCGCCGCGAAATCCTCCAGGCGTTGATCCCGACCGGTGGCCGCATCCAGTTCAGCGAAGCAATGCCGGGAACGGGCGATGCCGTCTATCATCTTGTCGACCAAACAGGCTTGGAAGGCATGGTCTCAAAGCGCAAGGGCAGCAGCTATCGCAGTGGTCCGACGATGAACTGGCGCAAGATCAAGTGCTATACCGAAAAGGAAATGGACATCATCGGCGTGCAACGGGAGGCCGGTAAGCCTGCGATGGTGCTGATGGCCGACAACGGCTGTTATGCCGGCGGCGCGTTCGTGGCGTTCAAAGCAGACAAGCGGCAACGCCTCTGGGATCGGGTGCAAGGCAAGATTGGCGGCCCTACACCGATAGGTCTAAAAAGGGCCAAGGCTGAATGGCTGAAGCCTGGGTTGGTCGGACGCGTTCGGTTCCTCAAGGGCGAGGAAAAGCTACGCCACGCCACATTGAGGGATTTTTGGGAGGGTTAGCTTGGCGGTCGCCAACAAGGATCCGGTGCGCGCCACCTATGCATCATGATGCGTCAACCCGGCTCATCGATCAGCGCCTTTTTCCTCTTGGGCGGGACGTGGCTGTGAACCAGACGCACCTTGTCCAGATCAACAGTGACCATTGTTCCCAGCGTGACCGTAACCTTGTCACCGTCGATTCGCGTAACCTCACCGGTTAGCTCAATCTGCTGACCCTTCACCACCTTAGTGGCCGGATCGACAATCGAATGGGGAAAATTGTAGCTCGGGATCGAGACGCTTACGCGGTCTTCGGTGACGCGCTTAAGCACCGTCGCCATTACCGCCACTTCGTCGCCGACCTTTATTGCCATGCAATGATTCTGGTGCGACATCCAACAGCGTCAAGGATTAGCGGAAGCTAAATTAATCTCTGTCGACCGCGAACTTGAAAACATCCCGCCGTCCCTGGTCCACCACCCGGAACCAATGAGCCTGCACAGTTCTGACGACGAACGGTCCGGTCGTAACTTTGCTGACAGCCTCCAAAGCTGTGGCGCCGTGGGCAATGTGCAGGGCTACAACTTCGTCACCCTGCATTTCATCGATATGGTACTTTGTCGTCATGGGCTCCTCGCCGGGGAACGAGCCCTAAACGCCATCGATCAGCGCAGGTTCCTCGCGGCGCGTCTGGCCTCTAGGAAGCGTGGGCGCAGCGTCCGCGATATTGGGCAAAATCCGAAGTGGTCCCCAACGCCTCAGTGGTTTGGGCGGCGTGCGCGTGAAGTTCAAAGATTGAACTATTCGCCCTTGGCGGCGCGGCGCTCTGAAAGCGCTCGCCACAAGCCCGCCTCTTCCTGTGTCCCGCCATCAAAAACTTGAAGGACTACCGCAGCCAGGTATTCGCGTTGCTCGCAGTCTTTTTTGTCCAGGCGACGTTCTTCGCAGAGCCGGTCAAACACGCGCTCGAGCATGTCCAGATCAGCGGGGCAATAGACACCACTGCAACCCGGCAGCGACATGGCAGGCGCCTTAAAAGCGACCCTTATTACCATTATCTCATACAACCGGTTTTGATGCGAAGAGAATTCGTGTGCCATCGTGGAACGATTTCACGTTTGGGAATTTTCAACCAAGTGGTCGATCCTCCTGGGTGCAACCGCTCTAATGAGAAAGCCCGTCGCTCTCTAGCCGCGACGGGCTTTTTATTGGCGCGCTCGCGAGGTTCCCTTTCGTTGTGCATTCAACTTTAGCACGACAGAGGTCGACGAGGCTTCCGATCGGGTACGTTCCTAATGATGCCTGCTGGAGCGCTCGACATCGTCGCGGCAGTCACGAAATTGGTCACCGAAGACCAACGAAAGGAACAATTTTAGCAACCGATAATTTCATAGGTCAGTTAGCCAGGGGAGGCTGTCTTGACCGAACGACGGGTCGACAAAGAGCGCATCGAGCGCGCCGATCGAGAAGCTAAGCTATTAGTCGAGGCGGAGACGAAAGCACGAAATGCAAAGACGGCACGGTTGCGGGAGCTCCGTCTTTCGGCACAGCCGACGGCAGCTCCGGTTAAAAGGCGCCGGCCGCCCGCCAAAGAGCCGTCGCGGAAGATTATCGAAGCTGACTAGGCCGAACGGCTTCGGACCCTGCTGACTTGGGAGAATGAAGTAGATGGCCGTGGCTAAAAAGGATCAGGAGCGCGTCACCTACGCGTGGATGTATGGCCAGCAAGCTCGCAAGGATGGCAAGGAACGCGCCGTGCCTGAGTATTGGCACGAGCACGCCGACGCGTGGCTGCAGGGCTTCGACGGACAGCTTTTGGAAGGAGCCGGCGTGCAGCGCCCCGTCAGCAATAACCTTGAGGCGGAACTCGACGAAGCTGCCGTCGGCAAGCCGGGAACTTAAGGCAACGATCGAACTTATCGCCGAATGAGCACACGCGGCATGGGTTTCCGGATTGTACAACTATAGCCTCGCGGCCAAAACGAGCCTTTCTCTCATTCGAGCTAGCGACCCGCAATCAGCAGGCAAAGTTGGCGCAGGTCGCGATCCTATGTGTCTTGGTTGCCAACCACGTCGGCACAACGCTTCTTCATCCGCGACAACTGCGCACGCGACATGTGGGAGACAGCACTCGAGACGCGAGTAACTCCAGGGGTGCTGAGAGAGTACCCGGAGTGCCAGGAGTGCCCGGAACACCACCGATGCCGAGGACGCCGACGCCCGCTCCGATTTCGTTGCCGACCCCAACATCTGCTCCGACGCCACCGGTATCCCTAACCGTCGCGCCCAGGCCTGCCGTAACGCCGCTGGAGCCGCCGACGGTCGCGCCAGCACCTGCATCGATGCCATTGGTCCCGCCGACCGATGCGCCAAGGCCCGCATTGGCCCCACCCGAGCCGCCGAGGGAAGCGCCTGCCCCCCCGTTAACTCCAACACTGCCGCCTACAGATGCGCCGACGCCAATTCCGGCGGCGTTAGCTGGCATGCACAGGGCCGCGATAATTGCACCACTCGCCAATGTTTTGGCGGTTCTCTCGAAGATGCTAGCCATGACACTCTCCTTGTAGTTGCCTGGAACAACTGGCACCTGCCGGTCGTACATACAGTACGCGCGAGGAGACTTTCTGGTTTCCTAATATACGTGCTCTTCGGCAATGTAGTTGCCGGTCCCTGATCCGAAATATTAAAAATATATGCATTGTGGAATAAAGCGCCTATTGGCAACTACATCAGGCAAGCGCGGTCCTTTCAACTTTGAGAACGACGCCGGTTGTAGCGGCCGTCCGGCAACCCACTTGAAGCCGGTGTGGGATTGTTCCGAAGGCAGGCTTCAGTCGGTATGAAGTTGGGACTTTAGTCCCGCGCTAAAAAGCAAAGGTCCCAAATACAACAATACGCGGAACGGATGCCATTGATCAAAGTTGTCCCTCCGAAAAATGGAGGCGAAACAGATGGATAGGAGTGTCGGCCAAGCGCGGTGGTTGCTCGTACCAACGTTCTTTACGGCCCTGCTGTTTCTAATCTTGGGGTGCATCATTGGATAAATTTCGTTCAGATCCGCGCAGTCCTGTCCCTTCCTGCGCAGATAGGGTTCGCTCCGCCGCAGACGTGGCGAGCGAACCCTCTATTGCGACCAATCTACAAGGCGAGGCTGTGATGTTCCGCGACAAAAGAACCCGGGTTCTTGAGGCAAGCCTGCTCACGGCAGTGCCGATATGCGTAGCAATCACCGCACTCCTCGCCTTGTTGACCGTGGCGAAGATATGAATCGGCGCTGATGCCCGGCGGCCCGGCGCGAAGGTGGGGCGTCCACGGCCGGGCCTGACCGGCGGGGGCAGGGACTCGATACACGGCACCGGATCGCGCTTTATATCAGCGCTCACTGAAGCTTCCGCCGTGCAAATGAATGACTGCGCTCAGTTCTTTGCCACCTGTCGCCTAAGCCGGTGGCGGGTCTCCTTTTTCAGCGCTTGCTAATTGAAGTCGCGGCGGCCCGTGTGCCGCTGGCCAACGTTGCCATGATCTTTGTTGGTCGGCCCGCGCCTAGTGCATGGGCGCGACCCAATATGAACGTACGGATGGTTCGGCACGATCCTTCAACGCCGATCAGCTTCGCCGATTGCGGGGATCTTGGCATGGACGAAATTCAGTCTGATTTCGAGCGCCAAAGTGCGAACAGCGGAGTGTTCCACTCGAAAAGGGGCGCATCCAGAAGCTCAATTAAAAGCTAGCCCTTGTTTTAAGGTAGCGAGGCTGTAGACGCTAGCCCCTATCTGTCGAGCGTTCCCTAAGTCTGAATTCAAAATGGCGAGGGCGAGAGCGGGTTGGCAGCGTCACAACAAGGTCGGTGACCCGTATCCATTTGCTGCAAGTGCCTCGCAGAGTAACCCTTTGCCCCAGCGCCTTCTCTGCTGCCTCAAAGGGCGTTCGCGCTTGTGCATCGAATGTCGAAACAATGGATTCCCCGTCCATCTCTTCAACACGATAACTCTTCATGGAGCAGCCTTCAGGGGATGACACCAAGCGAATCGTGCTATCAAACTAATGGAATATTAGAGAGCTCTCAATTGCGACCGACGGGTTTTTAGGGCGCTACCAGGCGGCGACTTAAAAGACTTCCGCAACCAGGCATTTCGTTGCTCCGCGCGGGCCATTGCAATCCGCTAGAGCTTGAAACAGCTGTTCGGGGCGGCATATTTCCGCTGATGCAGGATGAGCACGGCAAGCGCATTTCCATTCTGGATCTCGACGCTGTGCGCGAGGCCTTCAAGAAGTCTGTCCACGAAAACAATGTCTCGCCTGCCGAATGGGGCGAACATGCCCAATGGTTCGTTCAACAGCTTGCGGTTCACAAACTTTCGGAGGTGGCGGTTAGCCAGGTCACAGAAGCGCCGGATGACAAGCCAGCAATATGGCCGCAAAATCCCACTTGATCTGACGATTTCGGTAGCCCTATAAAAAGCGACGTTACCCTTGCTCTCTCGGGAGGCTTGCGATGGATAACGTGGTCCCGTTCCGCAAAGTGTCGGCCCGTGTCGAAGTGGCGGAAGTCTCTGGCGAATGGCTCGTCCGCGTCACCGAAGACGACCAAGAACTTACCCGATCATTTGACGTGGAAGAATATGCGCTGTCCTTTGCGGAAGGTCAGCGCATCCGGCTAGGGCTGGATGAGGTCATGCGGCTTTAGGCGCTCTACCTCTGTGTGGAAACCGATCCGCCTGGTGTGATGGCGTGACGCCGGCGCCATGCTGTTGCCGGATTTTCAGGTAGCCCGCAAAGATCGACAGCTTCTTTTCATAACCTATGCGCACCATAGCTTTGCAGCTGTCGCATCTGAAGCTTCCGATTGTGCGGAGCCAGGAACCAGGCCTTGCCATAGGGTGTGAGCAGGCCGGACAGTGGAACTCCATCGTCACGTCGCTCAATTCATCGCACAAAGCCATTTCCGTATTTCTCCAACCTCTGTGGATTGCAGAATGAGCCCCCGGGAACAGGCGTTTCAACCGCGACGCCAAAGCCTCGGAATGCCCAACCTCACGATTTGACATGGTGATACCTATCGCTATGCCTGGTAAAGCCCGCCGCAAATGAAGGCGACGAGCTCTTACATCAGGTCAGTTGTAGACCTTGATGATCTTGCGCGTGCTCGGATCCACAAGAACCGTCCGGTTGTCGATCACAACGTAGCGGTATTTGACGTTCGGAACCTCGTGGAGCTCGACCGTATCCGGCACAGCCGTGCCGATGTTGAGTTCCACGCCCGGAATCTTGACGGAAGCCAGCGGCTGCTTCTTCACGTATTCGCGCACTACGGTGTCCTGCTCAGGTGTGATAACAACCTCCTCGGCGGCCACTGCGCCAACGCCGGCAAGTAGGACGAGCGCCGCGGCGGCGCTGGTTAGGTGCATTCTCATAGTTTTCTCCTCTTGTAATCTGGCGACAGCAGAACCTTCTGCCCGCCCCTGTTCCGAACTTGCCGCCAGCGGCATCGTTCCCGACGACGGACTTCAGCCGGATACTCAACGGACGAAAGGCCCATTCTGAAACGGAAAGATCTTCAAGCTGCTCGGCGGCGGCTTTCGAGGGAACTTACTTGAGGAAAAACGCTTACTGGCCGATGGGAAAGCATGGCGTTGAAATCTTCGCCAAACCGGTCTCACCGGACCATCTGTCCGATGCTTCGTCGGTGGCGGCCCCTATATCAAACAGCATTTTAAAGGCGGCTAAGAATCCCAACCCCAAGGCGGCCACGAAGTCAGCCCGGGCAGAGGCGACTGCAAACAAAACTCGATCCATCGGGGGTGTAGGAGACAAAGGCGAGGTATTGCACGATGAAATTTCGAACTCTGTAGTCCGCATCGTCCTGACGGCCTACCGGAGCGACTATTTCCCCATCCTTTTACTCCTTGCGGGCTATACGCTGTTTGCGTTCGGTGCGGCTCTCATCCTGCTCCTGTGGATGATTGCCTAGAAACTGGAAAGCCTAAAATAGAGATATCACGCAAGGCCGAGCGATTGCCGGCTCGGCCTTCATCATTTCCAACTGGCCATTCGCGAGCGGCTATGGAAGAGCTTCCAGGAGCACGCCGGGCCGCCTCCCAAGGGGATGAAGCGGACGGCGACGCAATGGGTCAAGCCGGGCATCATTGGCCGTGTGAAGCACTTGCGCGGCGAGGAGGATCTGCGGCACGCTTCGCTGCAGGATTTCCGGGAGGAGTGAACGAGACGACTAACCGCCGGCTGGCGTTAGATCCAAATAGCGCGGATCTCGCAAATTTAGGTACCCGGGATCGAACTCTGCCAACTCGCTTAAGCCGTCCCAGTCTATAACAATTAGCCGCCCGTGTTTGTGCTCTACGAGGCGGTCAGCGCGCAGCTTCTTCAAAATCCGATTTACGTGAACAACGCTCGCCCCGATAGTCTCGCCGATCTGGGCTTGTGTTAGAGGCAAGGAATAACCATTGTCATCAACCAGCCCCATCACCTCCATGCGTGAATATAGCTCGCATGCGAGGTGGGCGAACCTTCGTAGCGCATCTTGGCCTCCCAACGCCTTAACCCACGCGCGCGCAACGGCGGCATCAACCAAACTTTCACGCCAAAATAGGTTTGCCAGGCGAGGCGATTTACGGAGAACCTCGAGAATGTCGCGGTGTGCAATCAGGGCAATTTTGCTTCTGCCGATCGACGCGAGTGTGTGATCCATGGTTCTAAGATGCAGGGCTTGGAGATCAGGTATATCGCCGGCGACGTGAATCGAGAGGGTTTGCAGATTGCCATTGCTCAAAATGCTATAACGTCGCAGAAGTCCCTCAACCACCAGACAACAGTGGCTTGGTTCATCCCCTTCTACCGCAACCTGCTGACCGGGCGTCAATTCCTTACCTGAAAGCGCCAAAGCTTCGACGCTCTCGCGTTCACCTGGGATAAGTCGGCCTAGGCTTTCGAGCTTTCGGATCAGCGGTGTTGTTAAATCCGACATCGGTGACTTTAAGCACTGTGTCCATGATCAAACAACCGACCTTGCCGCATCAGTCGCCGTGTTACGGAACTCAATTCGTCGGCCGAGCTTGTAGCGCTATGAGCACGCGCGGAATCAACTTCCTTGACCAATGGCTGGCCAACAACGTCCCTGAGACGACGAAGGCTGACGTCATCTTCGTTGACGAACTCACGCACAAAATGATCGCCGACGCCAAGGTGCTCGGAATCAAGCGGAGCGAGATCGACGAAGAGGTCGACGACAGCCTCTCCCAAATGATCCTCGACGCGATTGTGCATTACGACCCCGGCCTGCATGAATAGCCCTTGCCACCGAGACGGAGGCGAGGAATATAATCCTACCGTTGCGGCGACCCACTCAAAACGGAGATCGCCAATGGCCAGGTCCAAACCATCCAAGCACTTATCGCAGGCGGAAATCGAGCGCTTTCTGATAGCAGCGGAAGCGCTGCACAAAAGCATCGTGAGGCCGTTCATTTCGCCGCATTGCGAGCATTACCGCGCCACGCGTGTTCTGCATGAGGTGCTGTTGAAAACCGTCCGGGAGGTGACCGGAAAGGAAGTCGAGTTCATCCGCTGGTTTGGAGGCGGTTCGGCCTAGCGACTAGATCGTGGCCTGTCCATTCCCCTACGGCTGGGCCAACGGATCGGCTTTGTGGCGGTTCTTTACTTTAGGGGAGCCTATCCGGACTACATCTCGATCAGAGCGTAAGCGACGCCAAAGATGGCAGTCATCATGACGAGGAAGAATGCCCAGCCCTTCAAGGCGTGGCGAACGTCTTCGGGCTTGGCCCCTTTCTGATTGTCGTAGTCGTCCATCATCGTATCCCAAGTTTATCGAATTCGACTTGGTTACAAAATCAGGAAGCGGTGGGCAACCAACAACACGGTCTGTCAAATATCCAATCGCCAATCAGGAGGGCGGCGCGGTCGAATAGCCGTCCGAAGTAGACTCTTGCTTTTCGGGTCCCTATCTCTGGTGCATGTGCGGACGCGTTTTCGTAAAAACCACAATCCCCGACATGGTTCGTCGGTTCGAATTCGCCCATCCTGGCGAGGTCGAACGGCTGGGCAACAGCTTTCCTCTCTGGAACGGTGCGCCAAGCCTGACCTATCCGATCATCATCCGCGAAGGGCTCTCGACCAGCATGGCCGGCTTTGTTTCGGCGCGCTGGGGCCTGGTTCCCGGTTGGGCCCGGGATGGTGGAGGCCGCCCGCCACCTGTCAACGCCCGCTGTGAGACCATCGCCAGCAATGGCTTGTTCCGCAAGGCTTACAATTGGCGCCGCTGCCTGGTGCCCGTCGACGGCTATTTCGAATGGCAGAAGCTGGACGCGTCGGGGAAGAAAAAGCAGCCCTACGCCATCGCGATGAAGTCTGACGAGCCCTTCGCTATGGCGGGCATCTGGGAAGAGTATGCCGACAAGGTCACCGGGGAACTTGTCCGGACCTTCGCAATTGCCACGTGCGAACCGAATTCGCTTATGGCGACCATCCACGACCGCATGCCCGTGATCCTGGCGCCGGCCGACTACATGCGCTGGCTTGGACCAGACCCGGATCCGCGCGACCTGATGAAGCCCTTTTTGTCGGATCTAATGAAGATGTGGCCGATCGACAGCAAGGTCGGTTCGCCGCGGACCAACACGCCCGACATCATCGACGAGATCGGCCGAGGCCCGACGGACCTCTTTGACGTCTAGATAAAGCTTTCGCCGTCGCCCCGGTGTCCGAAACAGAACCAATGCGGCTCCTGGCGAGGCCGAGCAAAGCCGAACCCTCCGTGCTTCGCGCAACCCGTGTGCTCGCACATGTGTCCTAGCACTCTGGCGCGCTCGCGCGGCGCGGGCGTCATGCCGTCGGGAAGCCTGATTGGTTCGTCGCTCATCTGCGGAAAGATTCCATAAGACCGCTTGACGGGCAAGGAATTTGTTCCTTTTCTGTTCTTATGGCGCACGATCCGATCGACACTCTGGGGAAGGCGACCCGGCACAATATGCTTGTGAAGGTGGAATGCAGTTGCGGCAACGTCCGCTACTGCCGTTCGGCCGATCTGATGATGGTCTATGGCGGCGGCGTCGATCCGCTGAAGCTGAAGTTCGACTGCAACCGCTGCAAGCCCGACATAAGGATCACGCTGCTCGAGGTGCATCCCGAGCACCTTCCCAAGAAGCTGATGATCCACAAGCCGATGAAGGTTGGCGGCAAGATCATCTGGTACACGGAACGGTTCCGTGGCTAGCGAACGCCTCACAGTCCGATCCGCCTATCAGCGAGCCTGGTCGTCGATGGCAGCACCATCGTGGACACCTTTGACACCAAGGAAGACGAGGTCCGCTACATGGACGACCGCGGCGCCGGTTTGGATTGAGATACACAGCATACCGCGAAACTGAGGGTTATGGCCGAGCGCTTGCGACCCGAAGCCGCCACCTCAGAAGACAAAATGCGTGCGCCTTGGTCCGGTTTTGACTGGTTGGCTCGGCAAAGCTTCCTGACCCGTTGGAATGTCCAGTATCGTTTGGAATCTTGCGAGCTGCTCCGGGAAATCCCGCGCAAGGTGTCTGACCACCCTCGCGTTTTCCATTACCCGGTCGAGATAGAGCCTCGCCGCGATCAACTCCAGCGCCCAGGTGCCACGAAGGCTGGCGCAGAAGAGAAATTGATCGTTCAGCAAATCAAATTCAGCTTCCATGATAGCCAGTTCGTCGGCTGTCACCCCGACAAACTTCTTCCTCGGCCTAGAAGGATCGACCAAATGCGACGCCGGAGTAAGCGTTGCGAGGAGTTGCGCATAGTGGAAGCTCACTCTCTTCAGGGCGATCATGAGCTTTGCCGCTTTGAGCTGCCTTTCCGGAACCATCTTGCGCAAGGACGCGAAGACCTGTGGCGGCACATTCCAATCCTGCAAAAGCTCGGTCACCTCGGGAGAAACTCCATTGACCAAGGGCCTTGGCACGGAACTCTCCGCGAGCAGGTTCAAAGTAGGCCCTTCGGTCAGGGCCTTCGGCACAGAGGCCAGGCTTTCGGCCGATAGCAGGCGACGGAACGATTCCTGTTTGATCGGATATCGAAATACCTCGGTGATCGTCTCCAGAAGATGCCGAGAGATAATAGCTTCTGCGATCATGTCCCGCGTTCTTTGGCATTCAGCTTGATAGGTTTTGCACAGCCAGGGACCGGTGAACCACCTGGTGGGCTCGTGCATCTTTTCCAAAAGCGCAGCGTGCCTTGTGCGGTTATTCTGCAAAAGGCGGTCGGCGGCTTCCAAGCCTAAAACCGTGTGGCGCACCGTCATGTGGTATTCCCGACGAATGTTCGCTCGGCCAGCGCAACGAGCGGATCAAGCGATCGGAAAACAAACGCATCCAGCTTCATTCCATTGTTGACATGGAAATCTCCTTTGAACCCCACGATTTCATGCATCGGAGCGATCAGGTAATCGCGTATGATCAGATTGCCCGGCTGCATGCGGATCAAGACGAAGATATCCGCCATGGCCTCTCGCACGGCCCTCGAAGACCAGCGGGGATAGGCACAATGCGTAACGCGACACCTTGCGATTGCGAGCGCTACGGTCAACTCGCCATTGATGCAGATGATCTCCGTTTCAGGGGCCTGGGAAGCGCGGCCGCCTGCCTTTTCGACCGCGACGAGCAGGTCTTCCATAACGCGATGGCGGATAGCCGTGAGGCGCCTGTCAATCTCGATGAAATGAGACTTTCTGGGCGGCAGGCAACCGATCAGCTTGTATGCTCCGAGCAGACCTCCGAAATGCGCGCTATAGCGATAGGCCGAAGGGCATCCGGGCTCTGCGTTGATGATGTCCCACGACAGTTTCCCATGCTGTTTGTAGAGGTTTCGTAGGGCTGCAAGCATCTCTTCATCGCTCATGTGAAGATAAAGCGATTTCAAGATTTGCTGTGCTTTGTCGAATAATTGGCGGCTGATGATAGGCTCAAAGGCGTTGTCCGCCCTGACCCATTGGTCCGGGGGATTGTACGCAACTTTGGTTTTCAGCTTGGTGCAGCGTCTATTCCAGACGTTGTTGCCGATATATTTCTCATTGGTCAGGACACGGCGCACGCTATAGCTCTTCCAAGGCCTTCCGAAGTCGTTCAGGATCCCCCGGTCATTCAGATATTTTGCGATTTGAGGTTCGTTTTTGCGTGACCTGACGAATAGGCGAAAGATCAATCGAACAGTGGCAATCTCTTCCGGTGGCCCCGGTACGATGACCACACGGTCTGTCTGGAAGTTCTTGTGTTCATAGCGGGCGAGGATGAGTTTGGGTTGTCCGAACTGGTCCACCATCAGGCGCCTTAGTCCGAGTCCCTGGATCCCGCCCACGTGGAAGCCCATGCGGGCCATCCTCACCTGGCCCAAAAAGACCCGCTGTGACAACATCCTGCTGTACTCTGCAGCCATACTACGCTTTATGGCCTTCAGCACATCGGATCCGACGGTGCCATCGTTCGCGAATTGCTCGGCGCAAAACTCGATCCGCACACCCGCTATCTGACATCGATATTCGTAGGAAGCGCTTTCATCGATGCTTTGGAACCGGCCCCATCTGCTCACGTCGTAGACGACGACCGTCTCGTAATCGGCGAGTCCGTGTTCAATGTCGAACAGCAGCTTCTTGAGGCCGGGCCGGCCTTCTATGTGCAGCCCGCTACGGCCGGGGTCTTCATAGGTGGCGACGATGTCGTACCCCATGACCTCGGCATAACCGCGGATAGCATCTTTCTGATTCTCAAGGGAATAAGTCTGGTGCTCGGTGGACATTCGTACGTATTGAGCCGCGCGCACCCTTCGCCGCTCCTTAGGAGGTTCGCGCGCCGCAGCAACCTTACCCATCGCCTTGCACCATCGGACGAATGTCAATTCTAGCGGGCAGCGAATGGCAATTCCAGTCAAGATTAAATCGAAGCGTTCGCTCCTAGCTTTGCGCTTTGGAAACCATGGCTTTCAACTCATGGGAAACCCTGACTCACTTCGTGAGCGTGTGCGCCCCTGTTCCGCCGCAATGCGGCCGCACGGGACGATCGATAGGGATTTCAGACGTTTAAGGGAGACTTCACATGACCTTTCAGAAAGCCATAGCCGCCGTGCTGATGACCGCGGCACTTGCCGGCTGCCAGTCGCAGACCGAAGGCCAGCAGCGGGCCACCACCGGTGCCCTGGTCGGCGGCGCCGGCGGCGCTCTCGTCGGCCAGGCGATCGGTGGCAACACCAAGAGCACGGTCATCGGCGCGGCCAGCGGCGCGCTGCTCGGCGCCGTCGTCGGCTCGGCCACCACCCCGCAGCGCCGCGGCGAGGAAATGTGCCGCTACCAGGACCGCTACGGCCGCATCTACACCGCGCCCTGCGACGACCGCTACTACAACGGCAATTATTGAGGCACCGCTGGCTCCTTCTTTGCGAAGGCCCAGACCATTAGCGGGTATTCCTCGTCGTTGCTGAGGTCCCGCCAAAGACCGTAGGCGCGTACCGGGCCTCCGATGTGAGCCCGGGCGCAAGCCTTGTTGCCCCAGCCATAGACCTTGACGTTGGCTTCGGCAAAACCGCCCTCGACCATCAGCTGCTTGAGGCCGGCGGGCGTCCACCTGTTGTAGTCGTGCGGCCGGGCATGGACCCGGAACAGAAAAGGTGTCGCCACCATCGCCCATCCAAACAAGGGTTGGCGCGCCTATCGACATTGGGATCACACCGACCCCGTTCCGGCCTTTGAGACCATCGATGGCGTGGCGCGCGCCGGCCAGCGCTACACGCTGTCGCTCGATCGTCCGCTACGAGAGGCGGTGAGCCAGGGAACCCGGGTCGAATTCGCGCGGCCGCGCTGCGTCATGAAATTCCCGGCCAGTTTCTCGCTGGCATGGCAGGCCGAAGGCTGGTGGCCGTCGTCGCCAACACTGCAATTCGTCGAGGGCTTCTGAACCATGGCCTGGCAGGACCTTGTCGGCTCCTACAGCCTGCAATATGTGCCGCAATCCGTTCTCGACCGCATGGCGTCGAGCCATACGCTCGGCATCTTCTTTCGGCTCGACACGGATCCCGGCCTGCATATCTGGGCCGGCGTCAACGACATCCCGGCCGGCTTCGACAGCCTCGACGAGGACGGCACGGTCTATCTCGGCGGCGGGCGGCTGCTCAACATCCCGACGCTCGAGGTGCTGGTCAACGGGCAGAGCTCCAGTGTCGAATTCGGCATCTCCGGCATCGACCCGGACACCGCGGCGAAAGTCCTCGACACCATGCCCGATGTTCGCGGCAAGGATCTAAAGATCGGCATCACAACGCTTGACGAATACTACCAGCCCACGAGCCCGATCATCGCGCTATGGACGGGAACGGCATCGCATCCGACGGAATCGAGCCCGGCAGTGTCCGGCACTGAAAACCCGGCCAACACCATCACGCTCGCCACTGTATCGGGCAACAACACCAGGTCGCGGGCGTCGTTGGTGCTGTGGTCGGGGCCACACCAGAAGGCGATGTATCCGACAGACAAATTCTGCGACGGCACCGCGCGTCTGGCTCGCGGCGTCGCACCGGCCTGGCCGAATTACTGAGATGGATGCTCTGACGGGCGATGGAGGTCAGACGCTTTGGTCGCTGGATACCGATCGTAAAACTTCAAGATCATGCGGACCCGATTGGCCGACAATCCGATCCTTCTAGCAATCTCTGCGGCAGAATTGCCGGCTGCCTTCATCGACAGGATTTCGGCATTCCGCTGGACCTTCCTGGTCGACAATCTCGCTTCTCCTATTTGGCAACTGAAAGTATAACGCATGACGCTGGAAGAATACATCCGGCTTCCGCACCGGCAGTGGGGTTACGCCGACTGCACGCTCTTCGCGGCCGACTGGGTTGTCGCCGCGACCGGCAAGGACCCGGGTGCCGAATTGCGGGGCACCTATTTCGACGCGGATACTGCTGCTGCCATCCTGCGCGTCTCTGGCGGCGCCGAACGGCTTGTCGGCGCGAAACTCTCCGCGCTCGGCTTCCATCGTATCCAGGCGCGGTGTGACGGCGATATTGGCATTGTCCTGGCCATGACCGGCTTCGACACCGCCGGCGCCAGGGTGAAGCAAATCCCGGCCATCCGTTTCGGCCCGCTCTGGGCCGTTATGTCGGCGCGCGGCGTCATGGTCAAACATCTCGATTGGACTGGCGTGGCATGGCGCATAGCGTGAATCCGTTCGATGATGCGCTGCGCCATGCGCTGGCGAAAGCGTCGCGCAAGGGCACTTACAATCCCAGCATCGGCGCCTTTGAGACGGCTACGACGCAGGAGATCGTCGCCAGCGGATGGAGCGGCGAATATCGCTGGCCGGTTCACCGCGACCCGATCTTCACGCCGATCTTCACCGCAATTCTGGGCAGCGGCGGCTTTACGCTTTTCGGCGCGACCATCTCCTACGCGGCGATCGCCTCGGCGATCGTCACCACGGCGATCGTCGCCGGCGTGCAATATCTTCTGACGCCCAAGCCGCCGAAACCGGAGGATGGCCGCGCGCCGCTGACACAGCCTATTCCACACCGGTTCTGGGGTGTGGGTGAAGCCCGGCTGGCGGGCGCAATGATGCTGTGGGAAGCGCTCGATAACAAGATGTATTCGGTGCAGGCGATCGTCGGGCATCGCATCAATGCCTACACCGGTTATTATCTGAACGACGACAAGGTCACTCTTAGCGGCAACCGCGTCGTCAGCCCGGACGGAAAACGCTACGGCAATGACACCCGTGAATGGGTGATGATCTACAGCCGCCTAGGCCTTACGCCAGAGACGGCGATTTCAGAATTTGTCACGCCGTTGTCGGGACAGGGCATATGGACCAGCAATCACAAAGGAGACGGGCAGGCCTCGGTCGGCATGCTCTGCACGAGCCCGAATGTCGAATATTTCCAGCAGTTCTTCCCTTATGGCAATCCGGTCCTCTCCGTTGTCGCGCAGCTCGCGCTGGTCTGGGATTTCCGCAACCCGTCGCAAAGTCCTGAAGACCCGTCGACCTGGGCCTTCTCCCGCAATCCGATCCTCCATCTCGCCTGGCACGAGTGCTTCAACCCATTCGGCACCAAGCGAGACTTCCGCAAGGCATGTGGCAGGAAGAAGCCGATGTCTGCGACGAGGACGTACCGCGGGCTTCCGGCGGAACGGAAAAACGCTACGAATGCGGCGGCTTCGACACCACCGAGCGCGATCCGAAGAGCGGCACCAATGCCATCCTGGCGACATGCGACGGCTGGATGTGCGAGCGCGGCGATGGCGCCTTGCTTGTCGTCGCCGGCAAGTTCCGCGAAAAGTATGTCGCCACGCTGACCGATGCCGACATCGTCGGCCACACGGTGCAGCATGACGTCCTGCCGGAAGAAGAGGTCAATCAGTTCATCCCGAAATTCACCTATCCGGCGACCGACTATACGACGACGGATACCGACTATTTCGAGGATACCGCAGCGCAAATCGCGGCTGGACGTGTGCTGCCGCAGGACGGGAATTACATCTGGTGCCAGCAATGGCGCCAGGCGCGCCGGCTGGGCAAGCGGGAATTTGCCCGTGCGCGGGCCAAGAAGCGCGGCACGCTCGACATCAGGTTCACGGGCATCAATGCCATCTACGCGCCGTGGGTCCGGCTGAACACGCCGCGGCGGTTGCCGTCGCTCAACGGCAAACTGATCAACAACAGGCGGTCCGTCCTGTCGGTGTCGCGCGGCGGCTTCCAGATGACCTTTGTGAAGATGCCCGACGATATCGACGCTTGGGACCCGGCGCTCGATGAGGGATCGGCGCCGCCTGTACCGCCAAAGCCGGTCTCGGCCGGCATCCCGACCCCGATCATCGACACAGCCGTGGCTGTCTCGGGGGGCGGCACCGTGTACATCCGCGTCGTGTTGATCGATCCGAACCGGATCGACGTCACGCCGGTCGTTCAATACAGGATATCGAATGTCGGCGGTGGCGTTCCCGGCGCCTGGGTGCCGCAGAAGTTTCCGGGCGCCACGCCATCAGGCGGTCTTATAGTCCTCAACACAAATCCGGTGCCAGGCCAGCTCCGGCGCCAACGTCGTCGCTGGCGGCCTCGTCGCTGGCATGGTTATCGCTGGATACAAATCCGGTGCGACGTTCCGTCTGCTGACGGACCAGGTCAGCGCGGCGATTCAGGCAGCGGCGGAAGCTGCGGCGACGAGGGCCGAGCTGGTCGCCGCATCTGTCGACAAGGCGGCAACGGGAAGATTCTCCACCGAATTCGGGTTTGTCGATGATGGGGCTACGAACAACGATGCGGCTTGGGTCGCGGCAAAGGCCGCGCTCACCCATGGTGAACGCCTGGTCATGGTCAAGAAGGTCACTGGTGTTTTCTACTTCGCGACAACCAGCGACTTCACCGGCGTCCCGATCGATGCTACAGCCAACCCGACGTTCACTGGTCCGAACGTCTACAACGACAGGACGCAAGCCCAGAAAGTTGCCAACGACCCCGCCGTGACCGTAGTCGGGACAGGCGAACTACTGCTCAACAGCACAGCGCTTCTGACCACCTTCCAGCATCACGCCGAGCCGGTGGACAAGTTCGACTTCCTCACCGATGGCGACGTGGCTTATGACGAACCGACCGTGGTGGACATGAACACCGCCACGATGTTGAAATTTGCCTGGCCGAACGGCAACACCACCTCGGCGACGGCAACCGGCATCTCCAAGGCCACCAACCTCATTAACATCGACTGGTCGACGGCGGACCTTACCACTCTGATCTTTGCCGGGATCGTGCCCGAGCCGGGGTGCCAATACTCATGGGTTTGCGGCAACAATGCCGGGGATACCGGGTATGTCGTGCTGGCCTATGAGGGCGGCTATCACGCTGTCTATGCGGCTGTCGGCGGCGACATGGTCCACAAGAAGCTTACCGCCACCGCTACCTTCACGGAAACCTCTGTGTTCTCTTTCGGCGATGGCCTCGCGGCGCAGACGGAAGCCGGGTACACGCTGACCAAGGCGTCGATGACCGTCGATATGCTGACACCGACCAAGTACGCCATTGGTATGAATGGCGTGATCATCGCCAGTGGCGAACTGGCTAAGCCTGCGCTGTACATCGGTCCCGGCGTTTACCGCCCTGCGGCCGGCGCGCAAGTGTCCAACTTTCAGAACATCATCAAGACCCGCAACCCGACGCGGCTGGCTCCGCGTCCTGTCCGCGCGCTGTTCGTCGGCGATAGCAAGATGGACGACATAATGATCGGCTGGCCGCGTGACATCGCGCGCGTCATGCAGGGCTCGATGGGCACGCAATGGGAGAGCAGCAAGAATATTGCGCTGGCTGGCGCTACCCTTGCCGATCAGCTTACGGCCATCCTGGCGCAAGTCATGACCGGCTATACGGACGTGTTCATTGGTCTCGGTACCAACGACACACAGGTCGGCACGGCGTCTTCAACCTTCGCCACCAACTTCGCCCTGATGCTCGATCAGGCGCTTATCGCCGGAGCAAGGGTGACGGTCCTTCTTACCCCGGCGTTCTACGATCGCGCCAACGCGGTGACCTACGGCGGCTTGGGGCAAAACTCGGGTGGTAGCTCGGCCGTGCCGGTCTATCGTGAGGTCATCCGCCGCGTGATCGCTACATACCGGGACGCTGGCAAGGCTGTGGCGATCGTTGACGCGGGAAAGATACTTGGGCCGACAATCGCCCGATACTTGACATGGAACGCGGATCAAAACCGCGTCGACCTCAACGTTCTGGACAACATTCACGAAACCCGAAGCGCGCGCACCAAGATCGCGCACGCATGCGCAAGGGCCGCATATGGCCTGTCGTCTCCCAAGCGTACCAGCGGCGTCAAGACCATGCTCGCGCTGACCTCTGTCGGCGGCACGGTGGCGGCGGCTGCGACAGCCTACCTCGGCTCCTACGCTGCGGCGGCCGCGCTCTCGTCGGCGATCACGATCCCCTACGCTGGCGTTGCCAAGAACCTGCGGTGTCTGGCTAGCGTGGTGCCTGGCGCTGGACAGTCCTACACCTATACGCTGATGGTGAACGGCGTAGCGACGATCCTTACATGCGTAACCGGGGGGCGGTCCTTGTCGGGGCTGATACCCTGAACATGGTAGCCGTGGCGGCTGGCGCAAGCCTGTCCGTGCGGGTGGTGAACTCCGCGACAGGCGCGGTTGCAACTCATCAGTGCACCGTCGAGATCGATCCGAGTTAGGCGGCGCGCCATTGCCGCCTAACTCATTCGCTGCTATCCAGCCGCGATGCTCTATCAGAATATCCAGGGGCTCCGCGCCGTCGCGGCTTTGATGGTTGTATGCGCCCATTTTTATTATTCGCCGTGGGTGCAGCCCGTTATCAACGCCGTGGGACCTGGCGGCGTCGACGTTTTCTTTGTGATCTCTGGCTTCGTGGTTTTCTTGTCCGCCGCCAGAATCGGCAAGAAAGCCGCGGTCGTTGGACGGTGGCGCGCGTTCAGGGAGTTCGCGGTGAAGCGGGTATTCCGGATTTACCCGGTCTATTGGGTGGCGTTTGCCGTCGCCTCGATAGTGCTTTTGACAACCACGGTTTCGCTTGCCCCGGCGGATTTGGCGCAAAAGCCTTGGTGGAAACTGTTCCTGCTCATCGCCCAACCGAACAACCGAATCCTGGCAGCGTGGACGCTTCAATACGAGATGATTTTCTACAGCGTTTGCGCGCTGGCAATCTTGCTTTTCCCGCGCCGAGTTCTGATCGTGCTGGCTGCTTGGTTCGCGATTGTTTTCGCTATATGGGCCGCCGGAATTAGCTGGCATTCGTACTACGTCGTACCGGCGATCTACTTCTTTATCCCGGTCGTTTTGGAGTTCTTTTTCGGCATCGTGGTTGCGTTGATGGCTGAGCGGAAGATCGCTGGCTACGCATTTTCATCGGTGGTCGCTGGGGTGTGCGGGCTTCTTTTCGGTGCGTATGTTCTGAGCCAAAATGGTGGGTATGCCGCGTCATCCATGTGGCGCACCCTGTGCATCGGGCTGCCGAGCGCCTTCATCGCATATGGGCTTATTGCCTTAGAAATCCGGCAGAGGTGGACGTTTCCCAAGGCGTTGGTCAAACTGGGGGACGCCTCTTATTCCCTGTACTTATGGCACCAGATGCTGTTCGCAGTGATGGCTGCCGTGTGGGTGAAGTTGGGGATCGCTGGTGGCCTGCCTTTAAGGCTCGTATCAATTCCGATAGCGATTGCCTTGGGCGTGGCAAGCTACCGTCTGATCGAACGTCCCATTTACAAATCGAAATGGGTTGCTCGGCTGGCCGGCACAGTGAGAAAGCCTTCTATCGCGCCGAGTGCATCTCTGGTTGTAGATTACTCCCACCAAGATGCAGGAGCGGCCCCAATCAAGTCGGGGTAGTGGTCGGCCTCGTCCGGTTTCATTTTCCGATGCTCCCGGGCGGTGCCGGTCCAGCGGGCCATTACGGCATCCTCGATTTCCGCGCCATCATCCCGTTTGGACATAGTCGCTAGGGGTGTAGTAGTGCCGCTCGCCGTCCTTGAGGCGCGGGTGCAATCCGCTATCTTGAAAATGCTGTTCGGGGAGGCATATTTCCGGTCTTATGTAGCAAACGCACCAACTTGACCGGGCGGCCCGGCTGCGCGGGGTATAGGTTTGGGGGAGCGCAACCGGGCCATGCCGGAGAGTCCTCCCGGCGGCAGTGATCATGTTCCTCAATTAGATCGAATGCAAGCGATTGCTAATATATGCTAGCTTGACGCTTTGCATGACCTTCATTGAAGACCTGAAGCCAGCGCTTCCAGGCCGACGCCTGTGATCTTGACCGCCGCTATCGCCCGGAATGGCGTCATGAACTTCCGTGACGATGCCTTTCAACTCGCCAGCTACAGACTGGACAAGAACGTCCACAACGAACGTGCTCGTCATCGGATTTGCCTGTCGGGTGATCTGGCCTTTCAGGTCAATGACGGACGACTTGCGAAAATAGACCGGCAACGCATTGTCCGCACTTCGCGCTGGATCTGGTGATCTTGGGTCGCGGAGTACGATTTTGACGAAACGGAACTGAACCGCGCGGCCATCAACATCGATGCCGCTTTGGCTGGCGATACGCACGTTCTCGATGAGCGGCGAGCGCCGCTGCCGCCAGCCGTTCGCCGTCTTGATGTTGTTCATGAGCGGCTTATAGCGCGGCAGCCCATCCCCTAGCTGGCACAATGCGCGTAGCCGTTTCCCGGTTTGACGCGCTGCCTTCCGCTTCGTGAAGCGGATTAAGCCGGATATCTCGGAACGCTTGGCGACAAGCGTGTTGATTGCATGCTCGTATCGGGTCGAGCGGACTATGGGCGCACTTTTGGCATCCCCGCATGGAACCCAGCCTTTAGGTCGCGCGTGAAATTGGTGCGTTTGCTCATAAGACCGCATATTTCCGTTGATGCAGGAGGAGGACAGCAAGCGCATTTCCATTCTGGATCTCGACGCTGTGCGCGAGGCCTTCAAGAAATCTGTCCACCAAAATGACGTCTCGCCTGCCGATTGGGGCGATGATGCCCAAATGGTTCATTCAACAGCTTACGGTTCACAAACTTTCTGAGGTGGCGGTTAGCCAGGTCACCGAAGCGCCGGATGACAAGCCAGCAATAGGCCCGAAAAATCCCACTTGATCTAACGATTTCGGTAGCCCTATAAAAAGCGACGTTACCCTTGCTCTCTCGGGAGGCTTGCGATGGATAACGTGGTCCCGTTCCGCAAAGTGTCGGCCCGTGTCGAAGTGGCGGAAGTCTCTCGCGAATGGCTCGTTCGCGTCACCGAAAACGACCAAGAACTTACCCGATCATTTGACGTGGAAGAATATGCGCTGTCCTTTGCGGAAGGTCAGCGCATCCGGCTACGGCTGGATGAGGTCATGCGGCTTTAGGCGCTCTTCCTCTGTGTGGAAAACGGGTCACGATCGTTCTTCCCGGCAGAAGGCCAATGTTCTGTGAGGTGGCGTGGATCCCGCGTGCATTCCTTTATCAACCAAATAGGATCGCCGGGAAGACGCAGCCTTTGCTCAATCATCCACGGCCGGGCCGCCAGGTTTTATGCTCCATGCAGAGGAAAGCACGGAATTGGTCGATCCGCCTGGCGTGATGGCGCGACGCCGGCGCCATGCTGGTGCCGGTTTTTCAGGTAGCCCGCAAAGATCGACAGCTTCTTTTCATAACCTATGCGCACCATAGCTTTGCAGCTATCGCATCTGAAGCTTCCGATTGTGCGGAGCCAGGAACCAGGCCTTGCCATAGGGTGTGAGCAGGCCGGACAGTGGAACTCCATCGTCACGTCGCTCAATTCATCGCACAAAGCCATTTCCGTATTTCTCCCAACCGGTGTGCTTCCGAACTTGCAGCCGGCGGCATGGTTCCTGACGAGGGACTTCAGTCGCATGCTGATCGGACCGAAGGCCCATCCTGGCTCACGGACCCTGAAGTCGAAGCTCACGAGGAACTTAATTCAGGAAAAATGCTTCCTAGCCGATGGGCACACACGGCGTTGAAATCTTCGCCAAACCGGTCTCAACGGATCTATCCGATGATCCCTTGGTGGCGACCCATATATCAAACAGGATTTTGAAGGCGGCTGAGAATTCCCAGGCGGCCACGAAATCAGGGCCGGCAGAGGCGACTGAGGCGAACAAAGCTCCATTTATCGAAGTTGCAGGAGACAAAGACGACTTATTGCACAACGAAATTTCGAACCCTGTAGTCCGCGTGATCCTGACAGCCTACCGCAGTGACTATTTCCCCATCCTTTTACTTCTTGCGGGCTATACGCTGTTTGCCTTCGGCGCGGCTCTCATCCTGCTTCTATGGTTGATCGCGCATCGTGCCTAGAAGGCGGAAACCGCAAAATAGAGATGCCACAAACCGGAACTTCCTAGAGGGACTTTCCGCCCGCATCGTGGCCCGAGCAATTGCTAGCTAGCGCCGTATTGTCCGCCGCGATTCGTAGCATCAGTCGCTTGGCAGACCCGGAACCAGTGTTTCCTACAAGGTCTTTGGCGAAACCGCACCGCCCAGAACCCGTTCTGAAGCCTTCATTGGGTCGCAAGGCTTTCGCGGATTCAGATGCGTAGTACTCTTCGACTTGGTATGCGGGGTCTGCTTAGCTAGCGGCCTTTAAAGATTTGGCTCCTCGTTCCAGCGTGTCGCGGAGAGGTAGACCGTCCAAATTTGCTCGCCAAACAGCCGACCTCGTATTCCTCGTCGCCCCTCACGCGGATGCGATCCTGATAGCCAAAGCGTCTGTCATCGCGGTTTCTCCTAGCCGCTACGATCGACCGCAACGTGCGCCGTTCGTCCTGCATATCCCCGCCGATGACGCTAATATCGGGCCGTGGTGCGGTGGCGGAAGAACGAGCGCCTGGGCGTTCAGATCTACTGAAAGAGAAACGATGGAACGCGCCGTGCCGGAGTTCTCGCGCAAGTTCGCCAATGCGGGGCTGCAGGGAGGTTCGAGAGCTCCGTCCGGGAGGTGGGGGCAAGGCAGAGCGTAGTGCAGGCGAGATGGATGCCAAAGTCGATGAAGTGGTTTCAGTGGGCCTGCGTCGACATGGTCCTTCAGGGCTCGAGCCTCGGCGCGGCAGCGCTCAATAACAAATGATGTAAGACGCCGAAAATTTCGTCGGGAACAATTTTGAAAGTCAGCCTTTTTTGGCCCGTCAGGTCAAAGGAGGCTGCGGATGAAACGTCGTAAGGTTGATCGCGAAAGGATTGAGAGAGCCGATCGAGAAAGCAGGCTCGTACTTGATGCAGAGCGGCAAGCCAGGGAGGCAAAGACCTCCCGGCTGAGGGAGCAGCGGCTCAAAAGAGCGACTGAGACGTTACTTGCGGAACTGAACCGGCCGGAGCCTCCGTGAGCGTCTGGTCGCACTGGCCGCGCGCCGCGATTAGCGCTCGGTGTTCTTCCCGCTTTTTCCTGACTACGGAAGGCCAGCAGCCGGTGCGAAGCCGCGACTCGACGACTTTCGAGCAAAGATGAAAGGTGGCTGACGCCTTGTTGGGCGGGGAAAGGCACCGGCCAGGCGGAAACATGTCCGTCGCACTGCACCGGTCTGATCGATGATGATGCGCGTCTGAGAACCCGCCAGGCGGGCATCATCGACGAGATCAAGCGTTTGACGGCAAGGTCTGCCGCGGTCGATGTGGACGAGGCGATCCTTGAGGTTTCCGAACGCGTTCGCAGCCTTGCGCGGCGAGGCGCAGGATGGCGCGCTGTTCGCTGGGAGGCAGCACGCCTGCTGCCCTGGTCTGGAGACGCGCGCGCACTCGCCATTATCTGCCCAGCGCCTCCCAGATCGGCGCGTGGAAGGTAAGGACAGCTTTTGCCTTGCCCAGCTCCGCGCCTTGCGTCCCGAACGCCTTGCCGAATGTGAGGCCAGTCATGCGACGCTTGCTGGGCGGCTCGACGCGTTGCTGGCCGCAACCGACGTTGCCGCCGATGAAACTGAGGTCATAATCAGGCGCGAACGAGATGCGGCCTGGACCCGGCACCGCGGTGAGCTCACCGAGCAATCAGCCGATGAGTTTGCTGCCATGTTGGCGCACGATGACGGTGTGAACGCCGGCAGGCTGACCAGCGCGCGCGAGCTCGCCGAGATCCGAACGATAGCGAGCGCCATGGCTCAAACCGCGGCCGATATTGTGCGCATAGGCGAACAACTTGGTCAAACCGACGCGGCCGTGGCGACCACATTCGCGCAGATGCGCGCAACGGCAAACTGGCTTATCGAAGACGGCCCCTGCCATCGCTCGAGCGTGCGATCGAAGAGATCGACGACCGTATCGCCACGCGGGCCGATGCGCTGGCTGCCTCTGGGGAGATCGAGCTCGCCCGCAAGAAGGCTGGCCGGGCGCGGGATGAAGAAAAGGCTGCCCGGCTCGCATTGAACGGGGCATTGCAAAGCGTCGGCATCGAGGTAGACCCTGGCGAAAGCCTGGCGACCATCGCGGCGGTCCCCGAACTGTTCCTTGACCGCCAATGGCAGGTGGATGCTGAACATGCCCAGACGATCAAGACAGCGACCGCCAGGGAAGGCGATCTGGCTGCACGGCGGCGTGCGGTGGGGGTCGCGGAACGGCGCGAGGAAGAATGGCGCGCTAAAGGGCACTTGGCTCGAAAGCGGAATCTGCGCCTCCGTTGTGGGCACCGTCCTCGATCAATTGGCTAATCTGGCCAGAAGCCTTCAGGAGCGCGATGCCATGCGGCATCGTGTCGAGAAAATGGAAACCGACAGGGTCAACTTCGTGGTCGAAGTCGCCGCTGCCACCACTGCAGCTTGCGAGCCGGACGACGAGGAGGAGCCGGAGCAATTGGCGGCCCGGCTCGCCGCGCGGCTGGAACTCGCCGAACGAAACCGCGAAACGAAGGCGAACCTGGTCGGCAAGCTGAAGCGCCCACAAGAAGCGCGGGAGACCCTCAATGTTGAAATTTCAGGCGCATGAACGCCGCAAAAACGAAGTCCTGAACGCCTTTGGGGTAACGACACTTTCAGAAGTCGTCGAGCGCGACGAGGTGCTGCGCGACCGGGATCGCCTGCGTACTGCCGTGGCCGAGCTTGAGCAGCAACTATTGATGCAGCTCTCGGTGGATCGGCTGGAGCAAGCCTGTTCGGTGTTGGACGCTGTCGACCACGACAGCCTCCTGGTTGAAAAGGCCGAAATCGAGCAACGTCTTCGCGATCTGGACGAGGCGGTAAAGCAGCAGCTCGTCCGACAGACGCGGGCGTCCGACAAGCTCGACGCCATCGGCAGCGACAGCACTGTCGCCCGCATAGATGCCCAACGCCGGACGGTCCTGCTTGAAATCGAGGAGAAGGCGGTCCGTTTCATCGAGCTCAAGCTCGGGGTTATGTCGGCCGGAAACGCTTTGCGTCTCTATCGTGACCGCCATGGATCAGGCATGATGGCGAGAGCATCGGACGCGTTCGCGCTCATCACGCGCGGCCAGTATTCGGGGCTTGCAACCCAGCCCGTCAAAGGCGGCGAAGTCCTGATCGCATTGCAACGCGACGGCAAATCCAAGGTCGCCGACGCGTTGTCGAAGGGCGCCCGTTTCTAGCTCTACCTGGCACTGCGGTTGGCCGGCTACTATAAGTTCGCTCAGCTTCGACCCTCGGTGCCGTTCATTGTCGATGACATCATGGAAACGTTCGACCATGTCCGTTCGAGGAGGTCTTCAAACTGTTCGGGGAAATGGCGTCAGCTGGCCATGATTTACCTCACCCATCACCAACACCTGTGCGACATCGCCAGGGCTGTCGCGCCCGGCGTTGCCATCCACGAGCTTGCATGATTGCGTGCCACGGCGTTCGCCGCCGACGGCCCTGTCATTTGCCCATTGTCAACCTATAATGCTTGCTCTTGATGCCCAAGAGACCCTGAACCCGCCCAGCTGCTTCGCCTATGGCTCTTAGCGCATTGAAGAATGTCGCTCCCCCGGTAAAGGGCGCGAGCAACAATAGAACCAACCCCGAAAGTAGTTTGAAAAGCGCGGACATAGGCGCACGGATCCATTTCGACCCGCGTCGACGATCGGATTTGTCGGATAAGGAAACAAGGGCGTGGTCGCGCGCTCGTTTTATCTGATACCATGGGGACAACCGCGCGCGAACAATCTGCTCACAAACGACTGCCTCGGGCGCCCACCCCGTTTTGGCGCCAACTCTCCATGCATCACGTAAAAAACGCGTATCTTCTCCTCCAGTTAAATTATAGCGCTCATTGAATCGGAGGTTTTCCTTTCGAACAAAAGGCAGGCTGGCAAGCCAGTTGTTCGTTGACAGGACAATCTGTGCCTCTTGGCCGCTGGCTTTCCTAGCGGCGCATGTTTGCTCCACCTGCTGAACGCGCGATGACAGACCCTTCCAAACGACCCGATTCCAGAAGGTCAATGGGAGCGGGTCAGGAAATGCCCTGATCGGTCCCCCGACAATGTCGTATTGGCCGCGTTGTTGTTCCGCCAAGAGTTCGAGAATCCAGCCGGGCGTGACGAGCTCATCATCATCAACGAACGCTAGGCCATCGAAATCCGAATCGGTCGCAAAGTCGAGAGCGGCGTTGCGCGCATAAACAATACCCAGGCGCGGTTCGACAAGGTGGTGAATCTTGATGTGGGCATAGGTTGATGCAAAACGCTCCACTGCTTGCCGCAAGACTTCGCCATTGCCATTCTCGACAAGGATTATTGCCAACTCAAGGTCGGCCTCGATCTCGAGGCGACCAATCGAGTCGAGTAATTCCGAAACCATCCTCGGTCGATCTCGTGAGGCGATGCCGATATAAACGCGGGTCGTGGCCTTAGCGCGCGGTTCGCGGATCATCGCCTTGCCATCAACGATATCTGCGAGTCGGGACCCGGCTCATAATGAAAATGACCTCTGGTGACAGTTCCATAATTCAACAGCTTGACGGTGAAGTTTTCTGCGAGTTCCTCGACAAGCATGCCGCCCAACTGATGCGTCCAATTGGCGCCCGGACATCGGTGGTGATCCAGTCCAAGCGGGGCATAGGACGCACTTGAGAATTTTTGGTCGACGAAACGGTCAGGCTTGAAGACATCCGGGTCGACGAACCGGGTCGCGTCCCTGTGCGCTTCCCATATGCAGATTCTGACCCGACTGCGCCTGGGAACAAGGAAGCCTTCGAAAACGATCGACGTCGTGGCAGTTCGAAGGATAAACTCGCTTTGCTGCATACGAAGAGTTTCGGAAACGGCTGATTTCGCCATCACCTCGCGTCGCGCAGCGTCGGGTTCGACTGCTATCGAATTCAGGTAATTTTCCTCGCCCGCCAGTTCGAGAAGTATCCAACGCCACAGTCCGTGAAAATCATAACGAGCAAATTCGGTCATGTGTATTAAGTTGCCGACGACCGTGTCATCGAGCATCTGCGATCGTACCATATATTCGAGCAGGCTCGAAGGCGGACCTTCCGCCTCCTTCAGGTCATTCGCCAATGTAAGCACCAACTCTCTGATACGCGCGTACTTTGCGCGCTCGGTGGGGGTGATGACAATATGCATGCCATTTGGGGCGTAATCATTGAACGCGTCTGTTAGTTCACCAGCGATGCTGGACCCGTCTTTGGCGCCCAAGACGATCTGCAACATCGCTGCCGTCGACGCCTGCTTGAGAATTTGGGCTGCTGCAGCTGACTGCAGCCGGCCTTCGCCGGTGGTCAGTTGGGTCAGGCGGCCGTGAAGGATAGCCCGAAGCTCTGCGCTGCGACCTTCAAGGGAGACGGCTCGAAAAGCAGCTAGAAACATGCGCCGATAATCAACGTGGGTCTCCCCTTCCATTGCTCTTAAGAAGCCCTCAGGAAAGATTGGCGTCATATCGATAGTTGCGGCGCGCAGCTTGGCCTTGTTCTCCGTCAGAAACCTCAAGCCTAGTTCATGCCCGACAATGCAGGTCGTGAGCTTTCCACCCGACCAAGTCGTGAAGATGTTGCCATATCGACGGTGCAGTTCCAAAAGATGAAATTGGTCGCGTGGCGCCCCGGCGCTCTCTGAAATTATGCTTCCAGGAGCCAGTCGGCTGGATGTGAACATACCCTGCAGTCGGGCTTGTCCTAGCTTGCTGACGATTTTGAAGCCGTCTACTAGGTGTCTCTTCGCAGCGCCCATTAATGTCATTCCCGGGATCTCGTTGCGCGTTCCCTCAATCGGCGACCGACCTTTGGTGTCATCAAACTTCATTTGCAGCGCATTAGCTCTAACTCGTTTGAGCATAGCGGCCTTGCTCGCTTCCTACCAATCGCTACAATCCCGACTGGTTCGCCATGGACCCTTGGCGCGCAGAAGCGCGATCAGGCCTGAAATCTTTCCCCACAGATTTTGCGCCTTTTTTGCAACTTCCGGTTTTGATGGTTTGAAATGAACCTACGATATCGGCTAACGATCAAGCTGAACCCCTCTCTTTACCGATTGCTAAACGAACGGCGACAGGGTTAGTTCAGACCGATGAGCGAAAAAACCAGCGGCTGCGCCATGGCAGTGACGCGCCACCATTGTCGCTGCATCACGCTTAATCAGGCATTGCGCTTTCCTATGCGAATACTGGCACCGTCTTTTGTGAAATTGCTTTCGACGCCGACTGCCAAAGAGCGCAAACGCATACTTGCCTCCATGTCCGGCGGGCCGTTCACGTCGAAAACGACACGGCCCGACCGTTTTTTGGACCTGGACGCTGCCATCTTATTGGCCGCCCGGCGCCTGCCGATGGACAAGGAAATCACCGTTCACGATATGGCGGCGTCTGACGGTATTACGTCGCTGGACCTCTTCAACAGGTTAAGCCGTGAGCGGCCTGTTAGGTTAACGGCAAGCGACTATTACAATGAGATCAGTGCGGCCCCCAGAGGGATTTTTTGGGTCTTCTATGACAGCGACCACGTCCTCCTTCAGGTCGCGCTTGGTGCGATCGCACTGACCAACAAGCCAGCAAATGAGTTTTTGGCCTGGTTGTTGTCGCCGAGCCTTGCGAGGGCCACGTCCGTGTCACTTTTCCATCCTGAGGTCATCGCAAAGACGAAAAATGACGGCCGCTTCATGGCTATCAGGGATGATTTCTTTTCACCCTCGCCAGGGCGGTATGATGTCGTGCGCGTGATGAACGCCCTTGGTGCGAGGAACTTTCCTCGTCTTCAAGTCGAACGGGCGCTCAGGGCCGTGGCAAAGACCGTAGCCGATGGCGGTTTGCTGGTTTTGGGTCGAAGTGCTGATGAACTCGATGGCAGTCCGCAGGCCACGATCTTCCAGCGGCTCCAACATGAATTTATCGCTGTTACGGATATGGCGGGCGGCTACGAACTAAGGGATTTCGTGTTAAAGCTCAGGGCAGACATGTAATTGGACAGGCTGTGTTTCGCCTTGGCGGTTCGTGACCGTGACACGGGTCAATTCCAATTGAAACCTTGTGCATTTCGATGAATGCCAAGCTCTCAGACCGCTGGCTACTCCAGGAGGGGCAGTTTTCTGACCATGAACTCTTCAAAACCGTTTTCTGCGACCTCATTTGCAATCGAGCTGGAGGTACGCCGGGATCACGCGGATGGGGGCTTTACTTGCAAACTGGAAGCTTCTTCAAGGCCGCCTTCGCTTCCGCCTCGGTTTTATACGTGGCCTTGGTAAGGGCTATGACCAAGGTTCCGTCAGGCTTCTTCGGGACCACCTCGCAGTGCTTCGAAACGGCATCCTTGGCCAGCCAATATTGAGCCGTGTCTCCAAATGCCGAACCTGAAAACTGAATGACCAGCGCTGCCGCAGTTGCGATTTGGCGTAACATTTCTATGCTCCTTATCGCATTAGAACGTTCGGATTTGAGCTTCTGTTCCCTGGACTTATCGCGCGTTCACGCACGCCACGTGGACGCCGCTTTTCGCTCGACCAACCCTTAGCGACGCGCAGACGCCGGAAAGAGGTCGCGAGATAAACAAATTGCGGTCCTTGCTCTGTCGATCGACGAAATGGCAGCCATGTTGCGACCGAGGCAACTCGGTGGTCCCGAACCGGTCTGTCGCGCTGTCTTAACGATCCTGCTCAAACCAAGTTGTCGTGCTGCCACCGGGATGAGTTACCCTGATCCATTCGCCCATGTCAGGCTCATCGCCGAACGGGATTGTCACTGGCCCCCATACCTTGGCAGCCTCAACAACGTTTTCAGCCAGTATTACGGCACGTTTCACCGCTTTGCCGTCGCATATCAACTCAACGGTGAACCTCTGCATCATGCCTCCCGGCGCGATCCTATTCCTAACCAGTTCGAAGCGAAGACTCACGGCTGGTCCCCCGGCAAGCGATCGCGAGCCGCCCCTGCTTAGTTTCCGAGGTGGAACGTCGCCGCGCTACGCAAGTTGTAAGCGAGCACATTCACCCTGGAGGACATCCTATGCTCAAGCGTCGAGAGCAAGGGACAAAGCTGACACCCGCCGAGGCGACGGACCGAATCTGGAAACTCGCCGAGGAAATCGACGTTTGTATGTTTGTCACGTGGGACGGCCAATACAATCGTGCGCGTCCGCTCTCCGCACGCGCCTCCCGAGAAGAAAACGCGATCCATTTCCTCGTCAACGACGACAGCGAGAAGAACAAGCAGCTTGCGACCTACCCAAAAGTGACATTGGCCTGGAGTGACAGCAGCCACTACAAATACGTCACCATCTCCGGCTCCGCGGTGGTGACCAATGACAGAAAGAAAATTACCGATCTCTGGGAGAAAACCGACGCGGCTTGGTGGGACAACGCTGACGATCCCGAAATCCGACTGATAACTGTCAAACCTGACGAAGGCGAGTTGTGGGATAGCCCCGGCTTGGTCGTTGCTACGACGAAAATGGTATTCGCCGCTGTCACGGGCTCGAAGCCAGACGTTGGCGACGACGTCAAAGTCGATCTCTGATTGTTCAGCCTATCCTCGGCCATTGCCGGCACCAGAGCACCAACCCGGCGACAAAAGCACAAGCATATCGGAGGCCCTCCAGCGCCTTGACTTTGGCGTTCTCCCGTTCGGCGATTTGGTGGTCCATTCAGGAGGCGCCGCCAGCCGGGCACACTCCAACCTTGTAGCGGCGATGAAGTGCGCTGTCATTGATTGGAGGTGTTCACTCGTGAGATCACCAGCGCGTGGCAAGACCAGGTCGCGAGCTCCCTGAAAAGGACGAAGTCATGTCCCCCGGGGCCTTGAAGCGGCCAAGGAGGCCGCGGCGGCGGCAGAGCACCGGGCCAAGCGTCGAACAGGACCGACGGCGGAGGCTGCGTCAACGGAACTTCCCCTTTGGAATGTCATTAATCAGGCTGACGCGCTAAGGATTTGAATATGGTACTGGTGGAAATACTGCTCCCTTTGAGCGACAATTCCGGGACACCTTTCCCAACGACGCTCTACCGTGAAGTCCAAGAACGACTCGCCGAGAAATTTGGCGGTGCGACCGCTTACATGCGTTCGCCGGCCAATGGCTTGTGGCGCGAAGGCCGCGGCAGCAGTCACCAAGATGAGGTCGTATTGTTCGAGGTCATGGCCGAGACTCTGGAAGCCACATATTGGCAAACAGTGAAGGGGAAGCTCGCCGAGGAATTCCGCCAGAACGATATTGTCGTGAGGGCGACCAACATAACGCGCCTATAGAACCTTCGATGGTGCGCTTGTTTGATGGATGGGGAGTATTGGTAAACAAGATCAAATAGTTATCGGAGTTCGTGTGCACATTATTGCACACGAAAATTCTGCTTCTCTTGCATTTTCGCTCTTGCGATGCGGCAGCCAAGAGATCTCCCGAGGCGGATTTCTCCGCCCGCGCTTGTTGGAAGGTTGGGCGACCGCTTTGCGCCCGAGCCCGTTCGACTTCGGCAATGCCGATCTTTGGGCCGAATAGTTCGGGCCACTCTGGCTTCAGCCCCCACTTCTCGCGATATTCATTGGGGCCAGGCGGTAGTGGCGGCAAGATGATGCTTCAGGGGCAACCTGCGCCTACGTCCAGATCGCCCCCACACGTTCGCCAGCGAACTTTCCATGCCGAGGCGGCCAATATCTCTTCTCGAACGCTCTTCAAGGGTCATAGACTTGGTCAAAGAGTGAATTGCGAGGCTTCGGTCGATGTCGGCCTTTCTATTCGGGTCGATGTTGGCCATCCTAAAGGCCCTTTCAAGTCATAAAGGCACCGGGAAAATGGGTGAACTCTATGTGATGCGCACCTCCGTTGCCGTGGTTGTCGAAAGAGAGCGCGCCGGTCGAACTGTTGTAGATGATATGGTCGCTACCATCATGCGTGCCCATGCCGGCGGCGAGGGCGCCATTCGGCGGAGCGCCGGTGTGAAGCCCCAAAGCGTGGTCGAGATGAAACTTTTGTTGGGAGACGCTGAAGTCCACAGGGCGGTCGGCACTCCGGGCCGCAAGAGCAGCTGTATCGAATGCGAAGGCATCGCCGCCGGCATCGGCCAGTGAGGCGAGACCTCTGCCCCTGCCGACGCCGGCCGACTCTGTCACCCAGTGGCTGGCATTGGCGACATGATGGACGCCGTCGGTTCCGTGGATCAAATCGGCACCGTCAGAATCATGATGTCTACCATCGCTGGGATTGGCGACAACTGGAGTACTCGGTGTACTAGCGGTGCCAGGGCTCCCGTGGGTACCGGACGTATTGGTGGGAATGCTAGGAGTACTTGGAGTACTAGAGGTACTAGAGGTACTAGAGGTACTGGTCCCCGAGATGCTCGGGGGAGGGATGGTGGGGGCGCTTGCGGCGCTGCTGAGATTATGTTGCTGAAATAAGGCCTGCAGCGCCGGCGAGTCGCCAAGCGCGGTGTCGCCCTGTTGAGAGCCCCAGGCATAGGCATAGTCGAAGGCGGGCGATGGCGCTACCTTGGCCCAGTGGTCCAGCATGGTCTGCTCCTGGGCG